>NZ_LT635772.1:693405-1040107 GCF_900128415.1 Anaerococcus mediterraneensis | reverse complement strand
TATATCCTTCAAAGGCACCAGGAAGGGTTAAAATCCTAATAGCTAGGATTACAAAAAGTATAAAGAAGGTTGGCATCATGATTTTATTTGATTTTTCTATAGTAGAAGCCCCACCTATACATGAGACCAATGTAATAGCAATTATAAAAAAGTGGTAAGGCACAACTGAGTAAGGTTTCAAAGAAAAACTGTCAAAATAACTTGTTGTATCTACAGTTAAAAGCGATCCTGTTAAAGAATCAACCAAAGCCTTTAATACGTAGGCTACAATAACTGCATAACCAATAGCTATCAAAAGTGATCCGATAAGTGGTATGTAGCCTATAAACTTGCCTATAATTGTATTGTCTTTTCTGCTTTTAAAGGCCTTGTGGTAGGCACCAAGAGTCCCTGTTTGGGCTAATCTACCAACTGCAAACTCGCTTGCTAGTCCACAATAAGAAAAAATACTTACAAAAACTATGTATGCTATCAAAAATACTAGGCCACCTTTTTGAAACTTGTATGGAAAACCCCACACATTGGCCATTCCGACTGCAGATCCGACAGCAGTCAATATAAAGCCTAATTTCGAACTAAATTTATTCATACTTTTCTCCTTCAATTCATTTATATAAAGTTTATATATATATTGTTTAGTCTTATATCACTTTAAAGCATAATCTAATTATAACACAAATTATAAATATTTCAATCGAAAAACAAAAAAACTTGCTGGAAAAATCTATAAATTATTCTCATGATTTATAGATTTCCCAACAAGTATCATCTCTAGTGGAACATTATTGACATCAGACACACAATTATAACTAAAGGCGTATAGATAAACCTACCTATGTAGATAAATCTTTTATCAATTTTTTTCTTGCCACCCTTGTTTATCTCTCTGATCAAGACATTTGGATCCATAACATAAAACCAAATTATAGACCCCAAAGTTGCTCCCAAAGGTACAAAATAATATAAGGTTAGGTCCATAAGTACAGACCATCTTGCTAATGGATGGAAGCCTAGTCCTAGGGCAAATATAATAATTCCAACCAAGTATATAGATTTTTGATAGGAAATATCAAAGTCTTTGATCAAAACGTTTGCCATAGCTTGGAAAACATTTTGCAAAGATGTAAGACCAGCCATAATCATTGCCGAATAAAATAAAATGGCAAAGATGCTTCCTCTCCTTAGGCTATTGAAAATAGTTGGCAAGGTACGAAATATTAGGGCAGGTCCCTCTACCCCTTCTATAGAAAATACAAATAGGGATGGGACTATAACGAAGGCTGATAGCAAGGCAACAACTGTATCAAAGATACCAGTTAGCTTTGAATCAAAGATTATATCCTGATTTTCTGATAGGGACTTACCTAAAAATACCATACCGAAACCTGTTATGGATAGGGCAAAAAGCGCATCTCCCATAGCTGCAATAACTGTACCAATATTGAGATTGGCTCTATCTATCCTAAATAGATAAAGATATCCCTCTCTGATATTCTCTAAGCTTAGCATTTTAAGCATAACAATTATGTAGATCACAATCATTGTCGGCATCAAAATTGAGCTAAGATTATTAAAAGCCTTAAATCCGCCTAGACTTATGACAACTGTTAGAAATATTATCAAAAAATGTATCTCTATAACAGAAAATGACCTAGATGAAAATGACTGGAACCACAATCCAGGATCGGTATTTCTCAAATTGCCATTTATTGTATCAAATAAAGCCTTGCCTACATATGATAGGATAATGGTATAACCAACACTTATAATAAGGGAAATAAGCATTGGCAAATATCCAAAGTATTTAGCAGTTTTTGATCGTTTGAACCTTGTTTTTATTGCCTTTTCATAGGATCTAACAACTGAGGCAGATCCCATCCTACCAACAGCAAACTCACTTGATAGACCAACGTAGGAGAATATAAATACAAAGATTAAATAAAATAAGAGAAAGAAAAACCCTCCCTTATGAAATTTATAAGGAAATCCCCATACATTGGCCATTCCAACAGCTGAACCAGTAGCTGACAGGACAAATATCAGCTTGGATTTAGTTTTTGGTATTTTCATTTTTTATCCTCTGTATTTTTCTTGAATACTTTTTATTAGATCGCCATCATTAAAATAATCTATACCCATTGCTTTTTTGACTTGGGCAATTTTTTCCCTTCCTGCTTTTTGAGCATCTTCTGTACCTTTTTTTAGGATTTCAAATACTTTTTCTATATCTTTTTCGTACTCTGCTCTTTTTTCTCTGATTGGAGTAAGTTCATCTTCTACAACTTTTATCAAAAATTTCTTGCATTTTACATCACCTAGTCCCCCTCTTTGGTAGTGGTCTTTCATCTCATCTAGGTTTTTGTATTCTGGCAAATATTTTGCAAAATCATCATCATCTGCAAATACATCTAAGTAGGTAAAGACGATATTACCCTCGATTTTTCCTGGATCATCTATATTAATATGGTCAGGATCTGTATACATAGACATGATTTTTTTCTTGACGGTATTTTTATCATCTGCTAGATATATTGCATTTCCAAGAGACTTGCTCATTTTTGCTCCACCGTCTATTCCTGGCATGCGGCGTGCTGCCTTATTATCTGGCAAAACAGCCTTAGGTTCTACAAAAACATTTCCATAGATATTATTAAAACTTCTTGCAATCTCCCTAGCCTGCTCTAGCATAGGCTCCTGGTCTTCTCCGACTGGGACAACATTGGCATCAAATAATAAAATGTCTGCAGCCTGGCTTACTGGATATACCAAAAATCCTGATGGCAAGCTGGTTTCAAAATTTCTTAGTTTGATCTCCGATTTGACAGTTGGATTTCTCTCTAACCTAGAAAGTGTCACAAGATTTAGAAAATAAAAACTAAGTTCTGTTAGTTCTTGGACCTGCGATTGGATAAAGATTGTAAGTTTTTCTGGATCTATACCCACACTTAGATAGTCTAGGGCGACCTCGATAAGGTTTTCACGGATCTTAGCTGGATTGTCAAAGTTATCGGTAAGTGCCTGACTATCGGCAATCATCACATACATTTTGTCATAATTACCATCTTCCTGGATTCTTACCCTGTTTTTTAGGGATCCTAGATAGTGGCCTAGATGTAGTCTACCAGTAGGCCTATCCCCTGTTAAAATTATATCTCCCATATTTCCTCCTATGCAAAAACAGGAAGCTTGACTCCCCAGGCAGAAACCTGCCTAGGGAATTATCGGCTTCCCTATTTATTTTCATTATTTGCCAAATAAGCATCTATAAAGCCTTGGATTTCACCATCCATAACGGCCTCTACATTTCCCATCTCATAATTTGTCCTGTGGTCTTTGACCATTGTATAAGGTTGGAAAACATAAGATCTTATTTGAGATCCCCAGGCAATTTGTGAATATTTGCCCTGGATATCTTCTATTTTTTCTCTTTTTTCTTCTTCTTTGATTTGGACAAGCTTACTCATCAAAAGCTTCATAGCTGTTTCCTTGTTTTGAGTTTGGCTTCTTTCAGCCTGGCTTGAGGCAACAACTCCAGTAGGTATATGGGTAATCCTGACTGCAGAGTCGGTCTTATTTACGTGCTGGCCTCCTGCTCCACTTGCCCTGTAGGTATCTATTCTAAGATCTGATGGATCTATGGTGATCTCTGTATCATCAGCAAGCTCTGGGAAAATATCCACCGAAGAAAAAGATGTATGTCTACGAGACTGACTGTCAAAAGGTGAAATTCTTACAAGCCTATGAACACCTTTTTCCCCTTTGAGATATCCATAAGCATAAGGACCCTTTATATGAAGAGTCGCAGATTTGATCCCACCTGCTTCTTCGTTATTGAGGTCTTTGACCTCTATTTTATAGCCCCTATTTTCGCAATATCTCTTATACATCCTAAAGAGCATATCTGCCCAGTCAGTAGCTTCTAGTCCGCCTGCACCAGCATTTATAGAAAGATAGCAGTTGTTTTTGTCATATTCTCCATCAAGCTGAGTTTTTAGCTTCATAGCAGAAACATCTTTGGCCAATTTTTTTATTGCTTGATCAACAGATGATAGACTTTCTAACTCCTCGCCATCACTCATCTCTATAAGCTCTAAAATATCAAAGTTGTCATCTATAGATTTTTTGAGGTCTTCAAAGGATTTTAAATCATCTTTTTTATCAGCAAGCTCTGCCATAATCGATGATGCCTTATCAGAATCATCCCAAAAATCTGCTTGGATAGACTTTTTCTCCAGCTTTTCTATATCATTTTTTAGACCAGCTGGGTCAAAGACTATCTCCGACCAATTTCAAAATTTCGCCTAATTTGTTAAGCTCATCTCTTAGTTCGTGTATCTCTTTCATATTATTTCTTTACATTTGATTTTTTAGCTTCACGCTCTAGTCTTCTGCGTTCTGCCCTGTTTAGATTTTCCAAATCCTCTTCGTCGGTACTTGGACCTGTTACATCTTCGTGTGATTCGCTTTCAGGAACTAGGATTTGTTTTCTTTGTATGTTTTGTCTGATTTCTACATTCATCATGTATCTAACAGTATCTTCTTGGATAGATCTGGTCATATCCTCATACATTTCAAAACCTTCGTTAGTGTAAGCTCTAACTGGGTCTTCTTGGCCCATTGCCCTAACACCGATCTCTTTTCTCATCTGATCCATAGCATCGATATGGTCCATCCATTTTTGGTCTATGACCCTAAGAAGTATAACTCTTTCTACTTCTCTCATGTTTTCTGGACCAAAGCTTGCTTCTTTATCAGCATATTTAGCAAGGGTTGCTTGGGTTATATAATCTATAAGATCATCTTGGCTATATGAATTTATATTTTCAAAATGTAGTTGGGTTACAGGTACGCCTAAGTCATTTAGATAATTTAAAAGAGCTGTCATCTCCCAATTTTCTGGTTTGACTTGTGGGTTTGTAAATGTATAAACTGCATTTTTTATAACATCTTTTATGATATCTATGATAGTAGATTTCATATCTTGGCCCATGAGAACTTCACGTCTTTCGTTGTAGATGATTGTTCTTTGTTTGTTCATAACATCATCATATTGTAGTACTCTTTTTCTTGTAGCAAAGTTGTTTGCCTCTACTCTTGTTTGGGCTTTTTCTATAGATCTTGAAACAAGTTTTGAAACTATTGGTTCATTTTCATCAAAATCATGACTTGAAATAAACTTAGCAACAGCCTCACCACCATTAAGCCTTATTAGATCGTCCTCTAATGATATGAAAAATCTTGACTTACCTGGGTCTCCCTGACGACCAGAACGTCCTCTTAGCTGGTTATCTATACGTCTTGACTCATGTCTTTCTGAACCGATTATATATAAACCACCTGCAGCTATAACTTCTTTTTCTTCTGCTTTGATTTCTGGTCTAAATATATCTTTGTAGTGCCTAAATTTCTTTCTTATATCTAGGATTTCTTGGTCATCTGTAGCTGAGAATGAATCTACTTCTTCTAGAAGCTCATCAGAGGTTCCCTCTCTTTTTAGCTTTTGTTTTGCCATAAAGTCTACGTTACCACCTAAGGTAATATCTGTACCACGTCCTGCCATGTTTGTGGCAATAGTAACTGCTCCTAGACGGCCAGCTTGAGCTACAATTTCTGCTTCTCTTTCGTGGTTTTTCGCATTTAGGACTGTGTGTTTGATGCCAGCTTTTTTTAGGGCATCTGATAGTCTCTCACTTGCCTCTATTGAAATAGTACCGACAAGTATTGGTTGACCTGTAGCATGAACTTTGTTTATCTCTTCTATGATAGCATTGAATTTGCCACGCTCATTTATATAAACATAGTCAGTATCATCTTCTCTTTGAACTGGTCTATTTGTAGGAATCTCAACAACGTCTAGCTTATAGATTTCGTCAAATTCGTCTTCTTCTGTTTTTGCAGTACCGGTCATTCCAGCAAGCTTATCATACATTCTAAAGTAGTTTTGGAATGTAATTGTAGCTAGAGTTTTACTCTCAGCCTTGACTTCTACACCCTCTTTGGCTTCTATAGCTTGGTGAAGACCATCTGAAAATCTCCTACCTTGCATGATACGACCAGTAAACTCATCAACTATTTCTACCTCACCGTGGTTAACAACATAGTCAATATCTCTTGTCATAGTTGTATTTGCCTTTAGGGCATTGTTGATATAATGAGATAGTTCTAGGTTTTCTGTATCAGATAGGTTTTCTACTCCGAAGAACTTTTCAGCTTTTCTTGTACCTTTTTCTGTAAGGTTTGATGATTTTCTCTTTTCATCTACAAGAAAATCTACATCTTCTACCTTAAACTCCCTATCAAATGGATCTATATCTGCATCCTCGTTTGGATCTAGGATCCTACCTTCTAGGGTTTGGATAAATTCATTTGCCTTTTCATAGGTATCTGTAGACTCATCACCTTGGCCAGATATGATAAGAGGAGTCCTCGCCTCATCTATAAGTATAGAGTCAACCTCATCAACTATAGCAAAATTTAGCCCTCTTTGGACCATGTCTTCTTTATATATAACCATGTTATCTCTTAGGTAGTCAAAACCAAATTGGTTGTTTGTACCATAGGTTATATCTGCATTGTAGTTTTCTTTTCTCTCGCTATTTGTAAGACCATAAATGATACATCCTACTGATAGACCAAGCCATGTGTGGACTTTTCCCATCCACTCCTGGTCACGTTTTGCTAGGTAGTCGTTTACTGTTACAACATGGACTCCCTTGCCAGATAAGGCATTTAGATAAGATGGAAGTGTTGCTACAAGGGTCTTACCTTCACCTGTCTTCATCTCTGCTATCTGTCCATTATGTAGAACAATACCGCCTAATAGTTGGACTGGATAATGTTTCATACCTAGGACCCTATCACTTGCTTCTCTAACTACTGCAAAGGCTTCTACTAGGATATCATCCAAAGTCTCTCCATTTTTAAGTCTTTCTTGAAATTCAACTGTTTTATTTTTTAACTGTTCATCAGTTAACTTTTGCATATCTTCATCTAGTGCTAAAATCTTATCAACAATCTTTTTATTTTGTTCGATTTCTTTTTGACTAAATGACTTAAATAAATTAAATAATGCCAAATTATTCACCTTCCAATTCTTCACTTATCCTACCCTTATTATACAAAATTTCAATCTCTGTTAAGCTAAGACGGTAAAATAAATGAGCCTAGAATCATAGACAAAAAAGAAAGATTAATTTTGTAAAATAAATGATAAATATTTTATACCATTATTTATTATATAGGCTTATTTTCAATTAATCAATTAATTTTAAAATAAAAAGGAGCATCCTAGGATACTCCTTTAAAATCTATATGATTTTTACTATCTTGTAGGGACGATCAATCCATAATCTCCCTTTTTTCTCTTATATACTACTCTGACTTCCATGTCTTCTGCATCTTGGAATACAAAGAAATTGTGGTTTAAAAGCTCCATTTGCAATATAGCTTCTTCTGCACTCATTGGTTTAACTGGGATAGTTTTTTCTCTTGCAATTTTGATCTCTTCTTCATCAGAGCTTTCTTCTTTTTCAACATCAAAAGCCTCAAACTTGATTGACTCTCCTGTTTGTCTAGATCTTTGAAGTCTTGTCTTATATTTTCTAATTTGCCTAACTAGGGCATCTATAACCCTGTCTATAGCATTTTCATAAGTTTCTTCGTAGGCTTCGGCTCTGAGTATTGTCCCACCCAAATACATAGTGGCTTCTAAAACATAGCCTACACCCTCTTTGGCAAACTTCAAATCCATATCTTCTTCTTTGTGGAAGTATTTATCTAACCTATCAAATTTCTTCTCAGACTCATTTACGATATCATTTGTTAGATTGAAATTCTTAGCTTTGATATTTAGTTTCATAACAACCTCCTATTATTAGCTAAAGATTTTAGCTTTTCTTGATAATATTATACCCAAAAACCTTTTCCCCTAATCTTTTTTTATTTTTTATCGTATAATGTCTATATAATTATTTAAGGAGAAACGATGACTGATATAAAAGATATTTTAGGTTATGAGTTTCTATCAGAAGTTCTAGCTTCTGATGACTGCACAAAAATAGCCTACAAAAAAACAAAAGCAAATGAAAAAGAAAATAAATATGATACTGACTTATTTGTCTATGATACAAAACTAGGAAAATCCTACAGGATGACCGACAAAGCATCTGCCAGCCTTTTTGATTTTACTTCTGATAATAAACTTTTGTACAAATATAAAACTGACGATGACTATGATTATTTTTATGAAAGTGATGGTCACGGCCTAGGAGACCTTGCTTTTTCTATAGATAAGGATGTCTCTTATATAGAGAGAATAAAAGATGATACCTATCTTTTAAGCGCAAGCGAAAAAAAATCAAAAGAAGAAAAAAATCTAGAAAAAGAGGATTCTTACTTCAAAAAACTAGATAAATTACCATTTTGGTTAAACGGTGCTGGCTTTTTAAAAGAAAAAGAGTCTAGCTATTACCTTTATGATAAAAATACCCAAGAGATAAAAGAGATCATTAAATCTGGCAAAGATCGAGAAATAAATGTTTTTGCCATCAGTCCTGATCTTGAAAAAATCGCCTATGCCCAAGGCCATAAAGATGATAATGGAGTCATGGAGTTTTTAGAATCCATAATCCTAGTCGACCTAAAAACCGGCGAAGAAAAAACCTTAGTCACCAAGGGATATTCAATTTACTTCCTAGACTTTTTAGAAGATAAGCTAGTCTTTGTGGGCACAAATATGAAAAAAGGTGGTATCAATGAAGATGCCTTTATCTACAGCCTAGATTTTGATGGGAACTTATCAAAAATAACAGATGATGAATTTGATAAGTCCTTTGGCAATTCAATTGGTACAGATGCCCGATTTGGACCTTCTAGAACTTTTCAGATAAAAAATAATAGGCTTTATTTTGTTGTCACAGAAAAAGAAGAGTCCAAAGTCTATTCGATCGACCTAAAGGGTGACCTAAGACTAGAGCTTGACGGCTGTATAGAAGATTTTTATGTGACAGATGATGACATATATTACCTAGAAATGACTCCTGATACACTCGGCCAACTAAAAAGAAAATCAGATGACAAGGTCTTGGTTAAAAATAAAATCCCTAGCCAGGTTTACCCAATAGAAGAGTTTTTCTACGAATCAAATGGAGATAAAATTAGAGGCTATATCCTCTTTCCAAAAGACTTTGACAAAAATAAAAAATATCCAACCATACTTTCAGTTCATGGTGGGCCAAAAACAGAATTTTCTAATATTTTCCACCACGAACACCAAATGCTAGCATCAAATGGCTATATAATTATTTATACAAACCCACATGGATCAAGTGGCAATGGTGTCAAATACTCTGATATCAGAGGTCGCTATGGAGAAATCGACTATGAAGACCTGATGACTTTTGCTGACCATGCTATAGACAAATATCCACAAATCGACCAGGAAAATATGGCTATTTATGGAGGATCCTATGGTGGTTTTATGACCAATTGGACCATAGGCCATACTGATAGGTTCAAGGCTGCAGTTAGCCAAAGATCAATTTCTAACTGGACAAGTTTTTATGGTGTTAGCGATATAGGTTATTATTTTGGATCTGACCAGACAAATGCCAATCCTTGGGATAGCCTTGAGAAAATGTGGGACCAATCCCCAATCAAATATGCTGATAGGGCCAAAACTCCTACCCTCTTTATCCACTCAGATGAGGACTACCGCTGCCCACTTGAGCAAGGCCTTCAGATGTACACCAAACTAAAACTAAATGGAGTTGATACCCAAATGTTTTTATTCCACGGAGAAAACCACGAGCTATCACGTTCTGGCAAGCCTAAGGCTAGGATAAAAAGGCTAACAGAGATCAAAAATTGGTTTGATAAGTATTTGAAAAATGAAGATATCGAAAAATAAGTCTTTTGACTTTCTAAAAAATTTAGCAAATAGGCTAAAAGAACACGACATAATGACATATTCTGCTGCCCTTTCCTTTTACTTTTTACAAGCATCCATCCCCCTAATGATGGTGCTTGTATCTGTAATCTCAACTTTTCTAAAGGGCAATGAATATATCATTTATGAATTTTTAGACCTATTCCCAAAGACAACTGCCAATATAATATTAGAGGCTTTAGATATTATAATAATATCTAGCCAGTCACCTGCGGTGACTACTTTTACTATTATCTTTGCCCTCTGGTCTGCTACAAGTGGAGTTCACAAACTTATTAGAGCTATAAATCACGCCTATGGCCTTAGCCACCAGAGCAAAGCTATCAAGCAAAGACTTATGAGTATTGTCTTTACCCTGATACTCATCATTTTTATAATGTTTTTGCTTATATTTCAAATATACGGATCACAGATCCTGGGTATCCTTGACCATAAACTCCTAGCAGGAATAAAAAATATCTTTAATGAAAATTTTAAATATTTTGTAGATTTGATCTCATCACCAGTATTTACAATCCTATCCATATCCATACCCCTAGTAATAATGTCAGGGGCTCTTGGAGTTTTCTACAAGTATGCCCCAGGCCAATCAGAAAATAGACCAACTTATAAACAAGCCTTTGTGGGTGGGCTCTTTGTTATATTTGCAATCTATATTATAAGTTTCATTTATTCATTTTTTGCAAATAATTTTTCAAATAAATCACTAATATATGGAGCCTTGGCAGGAATATTGGCACTTTTCATTTGGCTTTTGATAGTATCAAGTTTGCTAATAATTGGTGCAGAGCTTATAGCAGCCTATAGAGAGGGCTACAAATCAGAATATTTTGACAAAAGTGTAGATAAAGGTGACGATAGTCCTTCAACCATAGACAAGGCTATAGATATGATAAAGGAAAAAATACATGAAAAATGAGTACAGAAGATTTTTTAAAAACCTAAGAAGAGAAATGTCTGATACCTATATAGGTAAAAAAAGTGATAAAATATATGAAAATCTAATATCTAGTGACTTATACAAAAATGCCCAAAGTATTTTTATATATTATTCTGTAGGAAAAGAAGTAAAAACTCAAAAGATTATAAAAAAATCCTTGGCTGATAAAAAGAAAATCTATATACCAAAAATCAAAGGCAAAGAAATGATCGCCGCTAGACTAGAAAGCCTAGACGACCTAGTAGAGGGTGACTTTTCAATTCCTACAACAAAATCTGATAACCTGATAAAAAACCCAGACCTTACCATAGTCCCAGGCCTATCATTCGATGAGAAAAAAAACCGACTTGGCTATGGTGGTGGCTACTATGATAGGTTTTTAGGAAAAAATAAAACCATAAAAGTAGGGCTTATGATAGAAGATTTTAAATCTTTAATCCTAGAAACAAACGAGTACGATATAAAGATGGATTATATAGTAAGTGATAAAAAAATATATTAAAACTCAAGAGAAATGGACCTTATATCAAATTGATATCAGGTCCACTTTTATTTTCAATCTCAAATTTTATTTTTTAGCTGGTATGATCTTATCCTTGCCGCCCATGTACATTTGTAGTGGTTCTGGGATTTTTATAGATCCATCTGCTTGTAGTAGGTTTTCTAAAAATGCTATTAGCATCCTTGGTGGGGCTACTACTGTGTTATTTAGGGTGTGGGCAAAGTAGTTGCCATCTTCTCCCCTGACTCTGATGCCAAGACGTCTAGCTTGGGCATCGCCTAGGTTTGAGCAGGATCCAACTTCAAAATATTTGCCTTGACGTGGGCTCCATGCTTCTACGTCACAAGATTTTACTTTTAGGTCTGCAAGGTCTCCTGAGCAGCACTCCAAAGTTCTAACTGGTATTTCTAGTGACCTAAAGAAATCTACTGTATTTTTCCATAGTTCATCATAGAGGATTTTACTTTCTTCTGGCTTGCAGATGATGACCATTTCTTGTTTTTCAAATTGGTGGATACGATATACGCCACGTTCTTCTATGCCGTGAGCTCCTACTTCTTTTCTAAAACATGGAGAATAAGATGTCATCCTCATTGGTAGTTTTTCTTGATCATTTATTGTGTTTATGAATTTACCGATCATTGAGTGCTCGCTTGTGCCTATGAGATATAGGTCTTCGCCCTCGATTTTATACATCATATCTTGCATTTCAGCAAAGCTCATTACACCTGTGACTACGTCTGACCTTATCATAAATGGTGGTATATAGTAGGTATATCCCCTATCTATCATAAAGTCTCTAGCATAAGAAAGGATTGCTGAGTGGAGTCTAGCTATATCTCCTTTTAGGTAATAGAAGCCTGCTCCTGATGTATCTCTGGATGAATCTAGGTCTATACCGTCAAAGGACTCCATGATATCTACATGGTATGGGACTTCATAGTCAGGCACAAGAGGCTCGCCGAATCTCTCGATTTCGACATTTTCTGTATCATCTTTGCCTATAGGTACACTCTCGTCTATGATCTGAGGGATGACCTGCATTCTTTTTTTGACTTCCTCATTTAGTTTTGCAGTTTCTTCTTCTATATGAACTAGGTCTTCGTTTATCTTTACTACTTGGGATTTGGCTTCTTCTGCCTGGTCTTTTTTGCCTTGGCCCATCAAGGCTCCTATGTTTTTAGAAATTTTATTCCTATCTGCCCTGAGTTTGTCACCCTCAGTTTTATATTTTCTAAGTTTTTCGTCTAGGTCTATGACCTCATCTACCAAGGAAAGTTTGTCATCTTGAAATTTTTTCTTGATATTTTCTCTAACTAGGTCAGGATTTTCTCTTAATAATCTTATATCTAACATTTCTACTCCTTAAAATAAGCACAAAAAAAGCCTTGCCCAATTGGGACGAAGGTCTCGTGGTGCCACCCAAATTATACAAGCTAAGCTTGCCTTGATTAGTATCTGCTCCAAGACGGATTCAATGTTTCCTACAAGAGATTTCCACCAACCATCTCCTCTCTATGTGTATTTCACACCTACTACTTCTTTTCATAGCAATATTTACTTACCTTTAATATACAACATGTAAAATAAAAATCAAACCCGGGATTTATATAGAATTAATATTTAAAACACAATTAGAACAAAATCTGAAATTATAATTGTGATGAAGATTTATACAAAACTATTTTTTAAAGTATAATATAGCTATTATGGAGCAGAATGTGAAAAAAACAATTAAGAAAAAAAGAAGATATCATTATTTAACCATGCTTAGGGCCCTAAGCCTCATAGCTGTTTCTACCTACCACCTTTTTGGCCATGCCTTTAGTGGTGGTTTTTTGGCTGTCATAGCCTTTTTGTTAATGTCTGGATTTTTGATGGAAAAATCCAATCTCTACAAAGACTTTACTATAAAAGACCTGGGTATCGCTATAAAAAATAGGCTAATGAAAATCCTCCCACCTCTCGGCTGGATCATGGGCCTATCACTATTAGTTAGTCTTTTTTTTGCTAGAAACATCTTTGATGACTCGGCGAGGTCGTCTTTGTCAGTGTTTTTTGCTTTTGAAAATATCAGGCAAATTTTAAAGGGTGCGTCATACTTTGATAGAAATGGCAATTTCAATATTTTTGTCCACCTATGGTACATAGCTATCTACGTCCAATTCATATTGATATTTTATTTGCTAAAATATATTGGCCAAAAAATCAAATCAAAAAATATAAAAATCTGGCTACTTTTTACCATATCAATGGTATCAATGGTTATTTCTTTTTACCTATCCTACATAAATGCACCTATTATCAGGATTTATTATGGTACGGATACTAGGCTCTACGCATTTTTATTTGGTATGATTTTTTATTTGATTTATAGTGAGTACTTAGTAGATATAAAATTAGAGAAAAATACATATAGGATAATTATAGCTATTCTCCTATCTATTTTTATAGGACCAATGTTTTTTATAGATGGCCAGGATATATGGATATATAGGGAGTTTTTCCTATTTTATACTATAATTGTTGGTCTTTTGGTCATGTTTGTGTACAAATATGAAAACGACTACGAAGTTAGCGCCAGAAATATAGGTTTTTTGGGAACTATTTTGGAATATCTAGGACTTAGGAGTCTCTACTTATATATTTGGCAATATATAGTACAAATATTTTTCGCCTACTTTTTGGTAAATATTATAGAAATTAAATTTATATATTATTTGCTCCAAGTTGTTTTGATAATTATCCTATCAGAGATCAGCCATTTGATTTTCGATAGAAAAAAATCTGGCAAGGTCTTTGTTATTATTCCAATACTTGTCCTAATCGGCCTAAACATAGTATCCTTTGCCATAGGCAACCAAAAAGAAAAGGAGATGAAGGAACTAAAGGCAAGGTTTGACCAAAGTCAAGAAGAGATCAAGAAAAATAACGAAGCTTTGAAAAAGAAAAAAGAAGAAAACAAAGAAGAAGAAAAAGACAAGGAAAAAGAGTCTTCCGAAAAAGATCCTATCGATAAAGAGGAAGAAGACAAAAAAGAAGAAACTGATAGGGATTTTGAAGAAAAGCCTTATGATGACTTTGATTTTACTGAAAAAGAGCTTGCCTACTGCAAGGACCTAAGTATAACAGCTATTGGTGACTCCGTCTTGATAAATATAGACAAGTACCTCAGAGAATTTGTACCTAATCTCTACCTAGATGGAGAAGTAGGTAGGGATATGATCCAAGGTCCGGAAGTACTCGCAAATATAAAGGCTAATGTAGGTCTAGGTAATATTATCCTGGTTTCTCTAGGCTCAAACGGATCAGCAAACCACAGCGATATGCAAAAAATAATGGACCTAGCCGATGGCAGGGATGTCTATTTTGTCAATACATCCCATCTCCAATCCTACATGGACAAGGTCAATTCAGATATGGAGGACTTTGTAAAAAATAACAAAAAGGCCCATCTCATAGACTGGAGATCTTATGTCAAAGACAGACCAGACCTCTTGGCAGTAGACAGGACCCACCCAAATATACCTGGTAGCGAAGGCTATGCCCGCTTGGTCCTAAGAAAAATTTTGAATGTAAATAAGGTCCCTAGATAAAAAGTCCTGTCATAATATAACATGTAATTTAGATATCTCCCCTTATAAGGACTGATCAAGTGGAATGAACTCATTGAGTAGTTCCAAATCACATTGTTCTGTTGAAATAAGGGGATTTATTTTATCTAAGAACCTAAAAATTATATGAAGTCTTTGTATTTTTCAAAAAAGAACAAAAAAAAAGCCTAAAAAGGCTTTGGTGGGAAGTACTGGGCTTGAACCAGCGACCTCCACGATGTCAACGTGGCGCTCTTCCAGCTGAGCTAACTCCCCATGATTTAATATCATATCAATAATAGAGAAAAATGTCAAATCATTATAAATAATGTGATTTTAAAGAAAAACCTCTCATTATATCCATCCTGTCTATATTAGACTCGAAAAGATAATTGAGAGGTTTTCAATATTCTACTTTCTCTTGTGTTTTTTCCTTCGTCTATATAGGAAAAATCCTACAATTATAATTATGATTACAAATGGCCAATAGAGGAAAAAACCAACTATGACTTGAGAGAAAAACTCTTTTAAAATACCCAAAGACTCTCCCATGGCATCTTTGATCCTTTCTCCAAGTTTTGGATTATTTGCTCTTTTATCATAAGAAAAAACTTCTTCTAGACTTATATTGTAGGTATCATAGGTCACCCTGTCTTTGAGGTCTGCTTTTTCTTTTTTTATCGCATCAATCTCCCCCTGACATTCTATGATTTTGGCATTTATCACAAGTGTATCTTCGATATTATTTGATTTTTCTAATAGTTCATTAAATTTTTCTAGCTGTCTTTCTTTTATTTCTAGGTTTTTCTCAACATCTCTGAAAGAGCTTTTTAGGTTGTTTGAATTTTTGGAAATACTTCTTAGATTACCAAGGCTAGCTAAAGAGTGGTCAAATTTTTCAGCATTTTCCTTAGGGATTTTTATAGAAATATCAGTATTTTTTAAGTCACGATCAGCCCTATCATCTACATATGTTGATTCATTTTCTACAAGGCCTGAAAGACTCTTGGCAGAATCTTTTATAGCCCTTAGGTCATTATCGTAGTCAATAGTTTCTAGCTGGATATAAACAAATCTTTCTATATAATTATCGAGATCTTCTCCTACACTATTAACACCTGGATCATCGATAGCAATATCTTTTGCCATTTCAGCTTCTGCTGGATATTCTTGATTAGATTTTTCTTCTTTAGCATAATCAGAAGTTTCATATGACTTATAATTGTTACTTCCACAAGAAGAAAATGCAAAAAGACTTATTAAAATTATTAATACTTTCTTTTTCATATTGGACTCCTTTTTCTTTATTATATCACCATGGTAAATCTCATTCAATAAAAAAAGACTAAAAACAATTTGTTTTTAGTCAACTAGGCCATATAAAACAGAATCTATAGCCTTTTGTGGTATGCCAATATCCTCTACTATACATTTTTCCTTATAGATCGGTCTATCATAGATCCCATCTTTCATAAGCTGCATTGTCACGATCAGGTCACAATCTATGACCTCACCTAAATTCATACCAGTGGTCGCATCAAGGCCTGATGGTATATCTATGGATATTTTGTATTTCATTGCATTGTTTAATATTGAAATAACTGTGGCATAGATCCCTGTGACTGGCCTACTAAGTCCTGTCCCAAATATAGCATCTACGATCAGATTTACATTTGAAATCCTTTTCTCCATATTTTCTAAATCTTCGATACTTTCTACAAAAAATAGCTCTTCTGTAAGCATCTTGCATGATTCTAGGTTTATTTTGAACTCTTGGCTAGCTTTTTCTATATCTCCTAAAATATAAATCTCCACATCTTTTGATAGGGCTAGGAGATTTCTAGCCAAGGCTAGGCCATCTGCTCCATTATTGCCCACTCCTGCAACTACAGCAAAAGATCCAAATTTATTTAGGTTTATGTGTTTAAGCACAGCAAGACTAGCCCTTTCTACCAAGCTTAGGGCTGGGATTTTCAAAATATTAATAGCATAAGAATCTATAGCCTTCATCTCTTTACTACCTACTGTAATCATAATCTGTCCCCTTTAATCTCAAATCTTCACCAAATATTTCATAGGTCCTAGAATTATTACCCATTATTCTAGAAAATACTCTCGATCCATAAATCTCACTTATCTCTCCCTCATCTAGGTTGGACGATAGGATAATAGGTTTTTTAGAATTTAGTCTTTCATTGACCACATCAAAAAGATTTGACTGGTCGCTTGACCTGTGAGTCTCTGCTCCTAGGTCATCTATTATAAGAAGGTCGCAATCGAATATAAGATTGTACTCTTCCTCCAGCCTATCACGTCTATCCTCAAAGGCCCAGTGATAGTCATTTAAAAATTTGAAAAGTTTTGTTGATGTCATATAGACAACCGAATAATTCCTATCAAGGATTTCTTTGGCTATACAGTTTATAAGAAAGGTCTTGCCCCTGCCGACTGGGCCTTGAATGTAGATATTTCCACTTTCATTTTCAAAATTATTTATATAGACCTTGAGCTCTTTGAGTATTCTCATCATATTCTCATAGGGACTAAAATTGTAGTCCATATATGGATTTTTTGAAAATAAACTTATATCAAAATTCGAGAAATTTTCCCTGGACAAGGCAGCTTTTATCCCTGATTGTTGGTAATTTGCCTCTATAATAAGCTGCTTTCTACAAGAGCAAAGATCGTTGCCAACAAAGCCTGTATCCTGACAAAGATCGTGGTGGTATTTTAAGTCCATGTAGTCTAGGGGATAGCCATTTGACCTTAGGAGTTGATTCTTTTTATCTATCAGGTTTTTTATTTTTATTTCTTCTTTAGATGTATCTATTTTTTGTGAAGCAAGTTTTAGGCAAAGAAAGCCTGTTTCCTTGATGAGTTTATCTATAGCCCTTATTTCCGGAATTTTTTTATAGACCTCATTTATAGCTTTTTCTTGCCTTATTTTATTATCTCTTCTTCTCTCTTCTAAAATAAGCCCTGCTCTTTGACTTGCGTTCATATTAGTTCCTTTGGTTTTTTAGTCTCTCTAGTCGTCTTTTTCTAGCTAAATCCGCTATAGAATTAGAATCAGTATTTACTTTCTGGCCTTTTTTCTTATATTGTCTTGGAGATCCTGCTTTTTTAAGCTTATCTCTTTCTTCTTTCATCCTAAGATCATTAAGACTCCTAAGCCCCTGGTCTCTCCAAGTTTTTAAATATCCCATCACATATTTAACATCTACATTGCCAGCCTCTCTTGCCTGCCTAAAGGCTTCTGTCACAAGCTCTGGGTCTTGGTCATATTCACCTAGAGTCTCGTGGATCCTTGTTATATCTGCTGGGGTTAGGTTTCTGGCGATGATCCTTTCTATATTTTCAAACATCATAGATTTTCTTTGAGCCTTATCGAAGTTTAGGTCATTTTGGTCAGTTGATTCACTTTCACCAAAATACATTTGTCTGAGGGAAATCATCTCTATATAGGTAGAACCATCTGATGCTTTCTTTTGCCTAAATATACCCATATTGATCCAAAAATTGACAGCCTGGTCAAAAAGCTCATCATCAAAATTTAGTTGTCTTTTGATTTTGGCCACGTCAACTTTGCCATCATTGTAAAGGTCTTTGTATATCAATAAATAAACCTTGATTGCATCACCATCAGCCATTTGTAAGTAGGTATTTAAAAACATATTTTCAAAGGGAGTAGTCCCCATATCTAGTTTCAATTCTTGCATTTCAAAGTTCATTATAATCATCCTTACTTATTTTCATCTTTATTATTTTTGAATAGATCAGTCCCCTTGATTTTTCAAAATGCCTTGGATCAAAGTCAATTTTTTGGTTTTCAAATATTTCTAGGTCTTTGTCGTACTCGGTAAAACCGCATTTCTTATAAAGTCTATAGGCTCTTTCATTAAAAGAATTGACATCCAAAAATAAATTTCTATATTTCATCTGGTCAAAAAATATCTCAAATATAGACCTTATTGCCTCATAGCCATAGCCCATCGATACGAAATTCGCATCAAAAACTATACCCAAATAAGCCTTTCTTAGGATCGGATTTATATTTTTTAGTCCAATAAAACCTATAATCCTATCATCGTCTTTTTTCCTGACCTCAAAGTATTTTTTATTAGCTAAATTTACACTTCCATACCGAAGTATGAGCTCAAAGTCTGATAGGTTTCCGTAGTTATAACCCTCAAGTCTCGGGTCAGAAAAATTGCCCCAATTTTTAAGCTCTAGGGCTGATTTTTTTTCTAATCTTTTTAAATATATCCTAGACATCTAAAACCTTCTAATCAGCATCCTTGCGCAGGTCTGTAAAGGTCGTGCATGGTTTATTAAAATACAAGTCTACTATGCCAGTTGCCCCATTTCTGTGCTTGGCAAAGATCAGTTTTGCAATGTTTGGATCTTTTTGCTCATCATAATAGTCTTCACGATATAAAAGCATAACAACATCAGCGTCCTGCTCTATAGCTCCAGATTCCCTTAGGTCAGATAGGATAGGCTTGTGGTCAGCTCTCTTGTCAGCCTCTCTTGATAATTGGGCCAGAGAAAGTATAGGGCAATTTAATTCTTTAGATAAAGATTTTAGTCCCCTAGAAATAGTAGCTATTTCATTTTGCCTATTTTCTTGTCTACCATCAGCCTGCATGAGTTGCAAATAGTCTATGACTACTAGATCCAATCCCTTTTCTGCCTTTAGTCTTTTAAGCTTTGACCTCATCTCAGATAGTCTAATACCTGGAGTTTCATCTACATAAAGATCTGCTTCTACAATTTTTTTGGTAGCATTTATAAGAAGGGTCCAATCCTGGTCTCTTATGGATCCATTGATTATAGATTCTAATCCAACTAGGCTAACCATGGATAAAAGTCTTTGGTTTAGCTGATATATTGACATTTCTAATGAGAAAAATGCCACAGACTTGCCATTTTGCGCTGCATTCCATGCCATAGTAAGCCCTAGAGCTGTCTTACCCATTGCAGGTCTTGCTGCTAAAAGTATTAACTGTGAATTTTGTAGGCCTGACATTTTGTTATCTACAAGCCTAAGACCAGTCGATACACCTGTTATCTTTCCATCAGCAAGGGTTAGTTCATTTATTTGTTTTAGTGTGTCATCCATGGTATCAGATACCCTAACTAAACCTTGGTTATGAGAGTTTTGTGATATTTCAAAAATCTTTGTTTCTGCTTCTGATAAAATATCACCGACATCTTCGGTTTGTTTGTAGGATGACTCTATTATATCTTCGCTTGCCCCAATTAGACTTCTTAAAAGTGATTTTTCCTTGACAGTATTACAATAAGTGTCAATATTTGGAGTATAAAATGAGGAGAGGGTAATCTCAGTGATAAACTCCTCCCCTCCAACTTCTTGTAATATATTTTCATTCGAAAGCTGAGAGATCAAAGATACATAGTCCACCTTTATGTCTTTTTCAAACATATTGACTATGGTTTTGTATATTCTCTGAGTTCTCGAATCATAAAAGTCTACAGGTTTTATAATTTGATTTGCGCTATCAAAACTTTCGTTTTTCTTTAGGATACAACCTATTATAGCTTGCTCTGATAAGAAGTCATAAGGTAGAGGCCTTATGGCATCAGTCATTATTCTACCTCAGCAACTACATTAACCTTAAGATCTGCATTTACTCCTTCGTATAGTCTAACATTGATAACATATTCGCCAAGGCCTTCGATTTTTTCTACTTCTTCGATTCTCTTTCTGTCTACTTCTATGCCTTGGTTTGCTAGAGCTTCTGCAAGGTCTTTGTTTGTTACAGAACCAAATAGTTTGCCATCTTCTCCCACTCTTACTTTTTGTTCTAGACTTATAGCTTCGATTTTTTCTTTAAGAGCTTCTGCTTCTTTTCTATTTTCTGCTTCTTCTGCCTTTAGTTGTTCTCTCATTTTTTCTAATTCAGCCATGTTTTCTTTTGTAGCTTTTACTGCTAAGCCTTGTGGGTCTAGGTAGTTTCTAAAATATCCTGGCTTTACATCTACAAGGTCTCCCTTAACTCCAACTCTTACAATATTATCTGTTAGTATTACTTTCATTTTCTTCTTCCTCTCTTATATATTCATTTATTGCTTTTCTTAACATTTCTTCGGCATTTTGCATGCTCATATCCAATTGGGTGGCTGCGGCTGTTAAGTGTCCGCCTCCCCCAATGCGCTCTAGTATTAATTGTACCGATATATCGCCTAAGCTTCTACCTGAAATATGAATTTTATTATTGGCCCTGGTCAAAACAAAGCTTGCCAAGACTCCTTTGATATTTAATAAATCATCCGCTGCCTGGCTAGCTATAAGGGTTGAGCCATCTATTTCTCGGTTAAAATGTGCTATGGCTATAGAATCATTTACTATAAATGAATCTGCTATGACCTCAGACTTGTATTTTACAATCTCAAAATCATCTTTGAACATTCTTTTTATATAAACAGAATCTGCGCCCCATCTTTTAAGAATGGAGGCTGCCTCAAAGGTCCTAACCCCTGTTTGGTAAACAAAGTTTTTAGTATCTACAGTTATACCAGCAAGGAGTGATTCCGCAACTGCAGTCCTAGCTTTAAAATCTTCATCAAAATATGATAGAATTTCTGTCACAAGCTCAGATGCGGATGAGGCATAAGGTTCTATATAAGAAACTGTAGCCTTTTGTATATAATCTTTCCCTCTCCTATGGTGATCAATGATAAATATATTATCAGTTACATCTAAAAGGGCTGGTCCTTCAGTAGAATTTTTTCTATGGTTATCAGTGATTATTATCAGTGATTGGTGAGAAATTCTTTTTAGGGCTTCCTCTTCTGTTATAATATGGTCTTTTATCTCCTCAAGTTGATCTACAACTCTTGAGTACATATTTTCTATTGGTTTTGTAACTTCATTTAAAATGATAAAGGTATTTTCGTTTAAAGACCTAGCTCCTTCATAGACTCCTAGAGATGAACCAAAAGAATCCATGTCAGGATTATTGTGACCCATGATATAAATATCTGGGCTTAGCTGGATCATTCTCTTTAGGGACTGGGATATGACCCTAGACCTAACCTTGGAGGTTTTTTCTATGGCCTTGGTTTTGCCACCAAAGTATTCATAGTTATCCTCAAGTTTTACAACAGTCTGATCTCCTCCCCTAGATAGGGCAATATTTATAGCATCCCTAGAATCAGAGTAGATCTCAGATGGTTTTGCTCCTGCTATACCAACACCGATGGATAAAGTAGGTGGCAAGGCATTTCCACAATTTATATCTCTGACCTTATCAAGGATAGAGAATTTATCCTCATGGATCCTACGATAATCTTGGTACTCACTTAGGACCATAAACCTATCATTTTCATATTTTCTTATCAGACAATCATATTTTTTAAAATACTCATTTATTACCTTATCGATCTCACCTAAAACCTGAGGTCTAAGATCTGTACTCGATGAATTTCTGATATCCTCAAAATTATCAATAAATATAGAGTAAAATACAAGTCTCTTATCCTTAAAAAGTTTTTTAATAGACTCATCATAGGTATTATCAATCCCATATAAAAATGTTTGTTTCTTGCCATCATCATTAAAAATAGTCGAATAATAGAATTGAATGACCTTACCAGATATATCTACATTTTTAGATGTCCTGATCTCCTCGCTATCAAACTCCAGGTCAGAAAAATCACTTATGACTGAGTCTATATCAGTACCGACCAAAGTCTTTTCTGGAAACAAGTCTCTAAAAAATGAATTGTGCCATTTTATTTTCCTATTATCTTCTACTATGGCAATAGGAAAAGGCATCTCAAAAACTACATTTTTTGTTATGGAATCAAAGGAAAAACTAACATCATCAACATATTGTTGAATCTCCTCATCCCTATCCTCGTTTATACTTTTAATCAAGAAAAATAATAAAACAAGCAAGAAAAATGCAATTGTACCTAGGGTTTTATTATAATAAAAAATTATGATGGAAGCCAATAATGGAAAGGCTAGGATCAAAATCAAATCTTTTGTCCCTATAAATTTTTTATTCTTTTTCATTTTTCCTCCTAGCTCTAAAATCAACAAATATATCTGCCAGCCCAAAGATAACCAAAGGAATGATAATTATTTGGATCAAAATTATAATGAAAAACCACTGCAAGGTCCTATTCAAAGGTAGCTTTGAATTTTTCATAAGATTATCCGCAAGGCTAAGACCATTTGCCAGAAATATAACAATCAAAATGACAAAAATATTTGAAATTATATATATTTCTTTAACGCCAATCATTTTGAAAAATAAAAATCCAAATACAGCTCCTATTAGCAAATAAAGAAAATCTTTTTTGCTTATCCTTATGTCATCTAAATTATCTATATCACTTATATCCATATTTTTAAATGACAGGTAATTTCTAATTAATTTTATAGAAATTATAGAATAAGCCATAGACATAACAGAAAACATGGCAGGATATAGACTGGCAGAGCTTTCATAAACATCAATATCAAATTTGTAAGCATAATTACTTTCAAATAAGTCTTTTAGTTTTATAGCCAATTCCTTGATATCAACATTATTCATTATAAGCCTATACTTAAACAGCAGGCTAAAAATAAGGCTTAAAGCAAAAAATGAAAACAGTATCTGACTTTTTGCTGAAAGTCTTAGGCTTATCAATATTATAAATATCGTTGCTACAAGCATAAGTGGCAAGAACCTGAGATTTACTATAGACCTATCTGTAAAAAAGTTGGCCAAAAAATATGTAGCTAGGCCTATAGTAGCAAAGCTTACATATTTTTTATTAAAAGCATATATAGTAAAGCTAATGGGCAGTATAGCCATAAAAATTATAGAAAAATCCATAAGATATAGGCAAATCAAACTTAAACTTATAGCAAATATAGGATCTATAATCCAATTTATATATTTTTTTAGTGTCATAAAATCTCCATATAAAAATATTCACATTTTTATTAATAATACTTTACTTTAAATTAGTTTTTTAACAATCCTATAAGCTTTTCTCAATTTCTATAATACTGATTTTTCAATCTTTTATACTAAAAGTGTTATTGTCCAACAACTTTCTGCGATCTAGGAGTTTTATGGTCATTTTTGAAATATAAGAGCATATCAAATATAAAAAAATAGAAATTATTAGGACCCAATACCAGGCTCCTGTTACAAAAGTTGAATTTTCTATAAAAATGCTTACAACAAAAAATGAGGTCCACATGGAATAAAATCCATGAAGGCCTAGTGTTAGGTAAACCGATCTATAACTTGTATATTTTTTTATAAGTATAAAAGTGGTCAGATCGGTTAACAAACCTGATAATAATATTGACAGTTCGCTGAAAATTGTAAACCTGGTCAAAATTAGGGCCAAAAGGCCCATAATTATTGATATGGTTCCAATTATTTTGCTCCTAAGTACGGCAGTTGTCATCACAAAAGTAAAAAGTGGAGCTGTAAATAAAACTCTGGATCCTGGTATAGGCAAAAACCTACTCAATATATAAAGTATTTTGCCAAATACATACATAAGGGCAATTGATATTGCCATGAAAGATATATCTTTTATCCTAAATTTATTCATATCCTAAACCTATGCATATGAATGAAGTGATGGCAATAGTGTATTAACGCCTATATAGGTAAAGACTACACATATAAAACCAACAATTGCAAAGATTGCAGTTCTTCTTCCTGCCCAACCTTTTGATCTTCTTAGGTGGAGGTAAATAGCATATATAATCCAAGTTATAAAGGACCAGGTCTCTTTTGGATCCCAAGCCCAATACCTACCCCAGGCTGACTCTGCCCAAATAGCTCCTGTTATCATAACTAAGGTTAAAAATATAAAACCAAAAGATACAACCCTATAAGATATCAAATCCAGTGTGTTTTTGTCAGCTATAGTTTTACCTAGGTTTTTATCACCAGCTAATTTATCTCTAAAAAGATACATAGCCCCAAGACCTGCCGCTACTGCAAAGGCTCAATAAGAAAGTATGGCTAGGGATACGTGGATTGCAAGCCACTTGCTATCTAGGGCCGGCATTAGTGGTCTAACAGAGTTATCCGTCATAGCTGCATAACCAATTATTAAAAATAAAATTGGTGTCACAAAAGCGCCCATAGCTGTAAGTTTATATTTTCTCTCAAAAATCAAAAAGCATAGACCTATACCCCAAGCAAAGGCTGTGGCAAACTCGTATTGGTTGGAAAGTGGTATCCTACCTACATTTACCCACCTAACTGCCAAGGCAATTGTATGGGCTGCAAAGGCAAGTAAGACCAGTCTCCTGCCCCATATGCCCCATTTTTCATCCTTGTTTATAAATAAAAAAACAAACAAGAATACCGAAATTAAATATGCAAATAGGGCCAGATAAAAGAGCTTATGCTCAACATTTAGCAAATTATTCATACTTCAATTCTCCAATTATTAATTCATATTTTTCTTTGTGTAATTTATCATTTTTTGCCTGTCTATTATTTAAGTAATAAAAATCCTTATCCTCTACTATAATAAATTCTCTAGGATTTATATAAAAAGCTAGAAATAAGCCTATCATCAATAAAGCTGCCCCAAATAAGGCAAAACCTGTCGCAGGATCGCTTGCTACTTGCAATATGGTAAACATCTGAGGATTGTCTATTACAAAAGTGTAGTCATTCCATTTTATAGGATCTCCTAGGTGGCTTAGGCCCATATCTACCCTATTACCATCAAAATATAGGGCATAAAGGGCTACTGGGTGATTTAAAAATGGTGATTTAGTCCTTGGCCTTGTAGGGTTTGACATATCAAAATCAGGGTAAAAATCCACAAATTGTAGGGCGATTTTTTTATTATCTGCTATAAAAAAGTCATTTTTGTACATGAGCTTTTCTTCAAAAAACTTATCGTTTTTAAAAAGTTTTGCATCATAAGCCCAACCTGTTGAGTTTTGATAGACATTAAATTCTTTAAACCTAAAAGGATTGTTGACCATGGTCAAACCAGAATCAAGTTTTGTCCCATCTTTATCAAGGATTGATATAGTGCTTATATATTGTTCGACTGTGTAATCATCCCTAAATAAAACATCATATTGGTCAACTTTTATTTTCTTATCACTATTTTCAAGCTCCATAACTGTGCCTGGCACACCATATCAACCCCATCAAAGCCTGCATACCTACCGTATGCAAAGGCAAGCATTATCACTATTATAGATAAATGAGTCAGCCAAGATCCCATATGGCCTATTTTACCATCAAACTTGTAATATACATTTTTACCATCTATTTCAGATTTTTTTGGATCCTTTATTCCAAACTTTTCAAAAATATTTTCATCTTTTTTTACTTTGGTCCAGGATTAGTAGGCTTGAGCTTTTTTCTTTATATCTGGATCTTTAAAAGATTTTTTAATTATAGGTTTAAACCTATTTACACTACATAAAAATAAATTTATGAGCAAAAGCAGGCTTAGTAAAATATACCACCATGATGAAAATACCTTATCAAAATCTAAAGCCAAAATAATATTGGCAAAAAAATTTGAGTAGTTTTCTCTATAAAAATTTTCAATATTGCCCTGGGGGATGACAGTACCTATGGTTGACAAGGCCGCAATTATAACAAGTAGGATAATACCAGTTTTCATAGAGTAAAAACTTTTTATAATTCTTTTAAATATATTTTCTTTTTCCATATTTTCCTTTTAAAGAAAAAGGACTCGATAAGAGTCCTATTTACTTTCTTTTATTCATAATTTTTAAGGATTTCTAAACCTTCTTTGACTAAAGCTTCTGCTTCATCTAGGTTCTTTAGAGCCTTTTTAGAGTTGTGGAAGCCTTCACCATTTTCAACAAATACAAAGTCCCATTTGAACTGAGCATTTCTGTGGATCCTGATTAGCTTATCCTTATCTTCTTTTGATAGGTCTCCGCTTTCAACATGTTTTGCAAAAAGCTCTATAAATTCTTTTAGCTGTTCGCTTACTTCGATAGTCCTATCATAGACTCTGCCTTGGACCTCTTCTACCCAAGCTATTAGCTCATCTTCGTTCTTGTCTGCGTGACATGATAAGCAAGTATTTTTGAGTGTTTCTTTGTTTTTAAGTGGACTAGTCCAGTGGTGAGATTTGATTTTTTTGCCATCTTCTGTTTCTACTTCTGGCATGTGGCAATCTATACAGCTAAGACCTGCTGCATCGTGGGCTGATCCCATAAAGGTTTCAAACTCTGGGTGCTGAGCCTTTAGCATTTTGGCGCCTGTCTGTGGGTGTTCCCAATCAGCAAAACCTATCTCATCATAGTATTCTAGCATGTTGTCTGTATCAAATCCATATGTATAAGGAAGTTTTACTTCTTTTGTTTCTGGATCTAGGTAGTACTCAACGTGACATTGGGCACAGGCTAGGGTTTCTAGTTTAGTATTATTTCCATTGACATTGCCCTTATCGATTTGGTCTCTCATGTGTTTTCTTGTGACTTGGACTTTGCCTATATCATTCATGTGGCAATCATAACAAGAAATAGTTGACATGTCTGAGTGATTTTCTACAAATTCGTCAAAATCCATACTACTTACATCTATACCATCTTTTTCTAGTGCGACAACAAAGTCTGCAGTCTTGCAAGCAAGACAAGATGCACCTGGTTTTGGTCTTTTTGTATTTATTGCATCTTCTAGGGCATATGAGTGTCCTCTTGCTCTCTCATACTGAATTGCAAAACCATAACCATCATAAAACTCTTTAAGATTTGGATATTCTTCTAGGTAATCAATTTCTCCTGATCCACCAAACTTTGTCTGACTCATTTCTGCATTTGCCATATAGGTCGCATAAACGTCAGGATATGTATCTTTCCAATCTTCTACAGTTTTGATCTCTTTGTCATTTGAACATGAAGCTAGTCCAAAAGCAATGACAAAAGCTGATGCTATGGATAAGAGTTTCTTCATAGGGTCCTCCTTTTTATTGTTTGCTTTGAAAAATCATTTCACAAAAATTCTTCATATTTTTATATTCTAATTAAAAACTATTATAATTGAAATTACAAGGATAAAAGCTTATTTTTATTTTAAATCCTTGTAAAATGGTATAATAGTATCAGGAGAATTTATAAATTATGAAATTAAATGAAATTAAAAAATTTGACCTTTCAATTATTTCTGATCCTCATTTATTAGATGAATCTTTGATAGGCCAAAGCTCCAGTTTGGAAAAAGAATTAAAATTAGAAAAAAAACTCATCGTTGAATCAGAGTCCCTTTTTAAAAGAGCTTTAGACCTTGTTGATGAAGCTGGTTCTGACTTTTTGATCTTGCCCGGGGATATGACCAAAGAAGGCGAACTTGCAAGCCACAAAAAAGCCTCCTTATATCTAAAAAAATGGAAGGATGAAAATCCAAAAAGAAAAATATTTCTTGTACCTGGCAATCACGATATAAACTCCAAAAGAGCTTATGATTATAAAAATGATAAAAAACTTCCAATGGTTAGCCCAGCTGAATTTGAAAAATCCTATGATTTTATTTATAAAGATGATTCTATATTAGAGTTCTATAGAGACTCTGAAATCTTTAAATCCTATCTAGCTGAGGTTAATGAAAAATATAATAGGGATAAAAAGTATTCTTATTATGCAAATGGATATTTTACCTATGTGGCTAGGATAAAAAAAGAAAATATACACGATAACGGTCTAACCATAATAATGATAGACTCCTGCATTTATTCTGCAGACTGTGAGCAAGGCAATAGGGACGCTACTTCTAATATTGTAGGGTCTGTCAATGAAAATCAAATTAAGTGGATTGTAGAAAAGATCGACCAAGCCAAGGCCAGAAAAGATATGATAATAGCAGTGGCCCACCATGCCTTTATCCCAAATTTTAGAAACCAGCAGTTAGTATTTTCTCCTTTTATCATAAAAGAATATAAAAGCAAGATAAAGGATTCTGATCCTAGGATAAATAACAAAACACCTATAGAGGCCCTTGCTGATAATGGAGTTAAATTTATCTTTACTGGCCACCTCCACGAAAACGGTACGGCTAGGTTTATTACAGAAAAAGACCATGAAATCTATGATATACAAACAGGATCTACAATTACCTACCCACTACCGATTAGGCATATAAAAATAGATAATAAAATAGGACAGATTCATGGCTTTGAGATTTATATCAAAACAGAATTGATCAGGGATTTTACCTACAAAGATGAGTTTGGTAGAGATGTTAGGATTGATGATGCAATCCTCCATACCCTACAAAACCAACTTTCCCTAAAAGAAGTTATTTATAATGCTATAAGGATCCAAGCCAATAATCCAAAGCTTATAAAATTAAACCTAAAAAAAGAATTATTTGATCAGATAAATGCAAATACCAAAATAAATCTGCCTTATGAAAATTATGTAAATGACGTGATTTTCCCTATGATAGAGGACAGGTTCCCTATGAAGAAAACATTTATAGGAAATGTTGACCTAGAAAAAAAAGCTTCTTCATATCAAATTGTAGTCAAAGCTATTGGCAATAAGATCATAATAAAGGCTGAAAATATCGAAGATACTATAGACCTATTTTTAAAACAAATAGAAAGGGATATATTTTACCCAGAACTTATGATCTACTTTATAGAAAAACTTTCAAACAAGATTTTCAAGATGCCTATAGATAACAAGGGTCATACTTTCTATGATTTTGCCAACTTCATCTACCAATACAAGGCCGATACCGACGATAGGCCTGAATATATTGATACAATGATCCATAAGTTGAAAGATAAATCTTACAATATTATCGATGAGACCATAGATTTTGCTGGCGATGAAATAAATGAAATTTTTGACTATGTGACTAGCAATGTCAAATTTATAAAATATGGATCAAAAAATAGGTTTTATGATGATCTAATCCAAACCCAAGGTATAACATCAAACCTAACCTACAAGTACATTAGACACAAAGTTAATAATCTCAGAGACCTGCTTAACTTTTTCTCAAGACCTATTACAAATAGAAGTAAGATAAGTGGGGTCGATTTTGCAAAAACAATAGCCCACTCCAAAACTGTGACCAAGCTAAAAATCAATTTCTTTGATAAGATGTTCGGACAAAAATCCATCAGAAAATTCATCACAGAAATGCTTGGAGAATTGAATGCTGACGTTGCAAAAATATACCAAAATGATGGTGAAAATGATGTTAACTATTACTTCAACTACATAGAATATGATGATAGTGAAGCAAAATTCCAAAAATAAAACCCTTGATCTTTTGATCAAGGGTTTTTCTTTACCTATAATCTTCGCTTGAAAATTCTGGATCTTGGGTGAAGTTTAATCCCAATTTTCTAAGCATAGATTTTTGTGAATCATTTAAAATAACTGTTGAATGCGCATCTAGACCCCTTAGTTTTGATAGCTGAGCTACTGCCATGTGGCTAAGGGGATTGGTTGTTGCAGATATAGATAGGGCTATAAGCATTTCATTTACAGATAGGCTTGTATCTGCCCCGCCTAGCTGTTTTGTTTTTAATTCTGATACTGGCTCAATTATATGAGGAGATATTAGTAGGATCTCATCATCTAATTTACCTAATTTCTTTAGGGAATTTAAAATACATGCTGATGGTGCTGATAGGAGATCAGATTTTTTGCCTGTGATGATCTTGCCATCCTCAAGTTCTATAGCAAAGGCTTCTCTATTTGACCTAGCTTGCCTATCCCTGGCAGCTAGGCTTACTAGCCTATCGTCACTATTTATATCCATTTGACTCATGATTAGCTGGATTTTTTCCAGGCTATGAAAGCTTGCCTTGGCCATCCTATAATCTAAAAGTGTATTATAATACCTTCTTATGATTTCAGCCTCAGAAGCATCAGTAGCTGCCTTTTCATCTATTATACAAAAACCAGCCATATTTACACCCATATCTGTTGGGGATTTATATGGAGATGATCCCATGATTTTTTCAAACATTTTTTGCAAAATAGGAAAGGCTTCAACATCTCTATTATAAGAAACAGCCGATTTATTATAGGCCTCCAAATGATATGGGTCTATCATATTTATATCATCAAGATCAGCAGTTGCTGCTTCATAGGCCATATTTACTGGATGTTTTAGGGCTATGCTCCAAATAGGAAAGGTCTCAAATTTGGCATAGCCAGCATTGATCCCGCTTTCATGGTCTAAATACATCTGAGATAAGCAGGTTGCCATTTTTCCTGATCCTGGACCAGGAGCTGTCACAACTACCAATGGCCTTTGAGTTTTTACATGGTCGTTTCTACCAAAACCATCTTTAGATATTATAGTCCTAAGATCATTTGGATAGCCTTTTATATCATAGGTTTTATAATTTTTTATCCCTAAGTTATCCAGATATTTAGAATATTTTACAACTTTTTCTTGGTCTGCAAATTGAGTTATAACTATAGCTGAAACTAAAAATCCAAAGTCTTCTAGGGTTTCTTTTAGCCTTATGGCTTCAGCATCATAGGACATACCGTTATCCCCTCTTATCTTTGCATTTTCTATATCTTTTGCATTTATAGTTATAATAATCTCTGTCTTATCCTTTATACTTGATAGCATCCTAAGTTTGCTGTCAGGCAAAAATCCTGGCAGTACCCTAGATGCATGGGCATCATCAAAGAGTTTGCCCCCAAACTCCAAATACAATTTGTCAAAATGACTAATCCTTTCAAGGATCTTTTCAGACTGCATTTTTATATATTTATCATTATCAAAAGCTAATTTCACAACATCCTCCTTACATACTATTTAATTATACCAACAAATTTTCATAAAAAAATAGGCATAAGAAATTCTTACACCTAAAATTAATCAACTATAACAGTTTTTGCTGTTTTAAAGAGGATTTTTATGTCAGTTCTGATTGATAAATCCTCTATATATTGTAATTTCAAATCAATTTTTTTTGGCAAGATTTTTTCAAGATAAACTTTTTCGCTATCTTCTATAGAGTTATAATACTGGCTTTCATTCCTAAACTCTATAGATGCGTAATCAGTTATTCCAGGTCTTACCGCAAATATGACATCATAATAAGAATGGTACAAGTCCACCATCTTTGGAGTTTCTGGTCTTGGACCAACTAGGGACATATGGCCAATTAGAACATTGAAAAATTGTGGAAGCTCATCTATCTTCCATTTTCTAAGAAATCCTCCAACCTTTGTTATCCTAGGATCATTTTTGACAGTCAGGTTATCTAAGTTTTTGTCTGCCCCGACCCTCATAGTCCTAAATTTTATAATATAAAATGCTTTCTTGCCCTTGCCTAGTCTTTCTTGCTTATAAAATACTGGCCCTTTTGAGTCTAATTTTATAGCAATTGATATGAAAATCATTGGTATTAAAATCAATATTATGACAAGCAAGGATACAAGTATATCAAAAATCCTTTTGAAAAATAAGCTTATTTTTTTCTTATTCAGTTGTTCATAAAGATACTCTTCGTTTACTTTTTTCATTCATTCCTCAAAATACAGTTTTCATAATTAAACTGCATTATTTTCTAAAATCTAGTTTTTAAAGTTCTTATTCAATAGCTTCTTCTATCTCTGACCATGAGTCTGTCCTGTACTCTTTACCATCTGTGCCTATCCATAAAACCTTGGCCCCATATTTTTCTGCTACTTCCTTTCCCTTTTCTAAGTCAACTATAAATAAATAAGTAGATATAGTATCTGCTAAGGCTATGTCATCTAAGACTACTGAAACAGAAGTCCATCTTGTAGATGGATACATGGTTGCTGGGTCTATTATATGGTGGTATCTTTTGCCATCTACAACAAAAAATCTCTGGTAATCACCACTTGTTACAACTGATTCTTCTCCGAGTTTGGCTACGGCTATATATGGATTTTCCTTGTCATCTAGGTCTGGGTTTTGAATTGCTATTTTCCATAAACCAGTCGATGAACTTGGGTTTTTACCTATTAGGACATCATCTCCGCCTACAGATAGGATACCAGCTTCTAGGCCTGCTTCTTTTAGTTTTTCACCAATAATTTTGGTAGCATAGCCCTTGCCTATAGCACCGATATCTATTTGCACATCCTTATCATTTATATAGACAGTTGATTTTTCTTCATCAATTTCTATAGCATCTATATCCTTGTGCTTGCTAGCCTTTACTAATTCATCTTCGCTTGGTATGGCTGCTTTGTCAGGATTATTGATAGACATTTCTCTGTACTCATGCCATAAGCCCAAAAGTGAACCCATAGCTATATCTATATTTCCCTCTGTAAGCTCATACATCTCTTTAGAATATTTTATAAGTTCAATTATTTTTGGATCAACCTCAACTGGCTCTTTACCAGCGTTTTGATTTATAGTTAGGAAGTTATTTACTCCATCAAAATGGTCGTAAGAGTTGTAAAGTTTGTGATATTTTGCAAGTTCTTCTGTCAAAATATTTTTATACTTATCAAATTCTTCTTCAGTTTTTGTATAGGCTATAAAGGTTGTAACTGTGTCAAAATACTCATATATGGTCTCTTGATGTTTTTGATAATCTCCATAGACTTCATAATCCCCATCTTCATCTTCTGCCATATTTTCTTCATTGCCATCATCAGTTTCTTCTTTTGTTTCTGACTGGTCTGTTTCTATAGCCTTAATGCTTGGTTTATCTTCACTATTTATATCTTTGTCGGCACAACCAGCAAAGATCCCTGCTAGTGCCAAAGCTAGTAATATTTTTCTCATATTCCCTATATTTTTCTAATATTTATTGTTTTCATATCTTTATTTATTGGAATGCCTTCTTCATCGGCCCAATTTAACAAGATATCAGCTGCTACTCTATTTCTAAATTCATTCCAAATACCTTCTAGCCCTAATTCATAGATTGTATCCATAAATTCTTCTGATGGAGAGATAAATTCTGCATTATCAACAAAGGCATCTCTTTCTCTTTTTGGCAAACTTGCTATAAAGGCATCCCTTAGATATTGCTCATCTATTTCGTCAGTGCCAGGCATCAAAACAAAATTTTCTACATCTGCGTCTATATCGATGTAGTTTTTCTCAATATCTTCTTTGGTCTGGATCTCTTGGTTTATTCTTATAAAATCAAGTGACTCTGTATTTAGCCACATATTTTTCAAATAAGTATCTTCATCTATCAAGGTCCATTTTTCCACAAGCCAAGATAGATTTATGGGTTCTTTTACTTTCATAATCTATTTATCTTAAATATTGCAGCTTCATATTGCCATAGCTCCAATCTAAGATCATTTCCTTTCTTAATTTCTATTTCTCTCTTATCTTTTCTATAGTCTCCAAATTTATCAGACAGGCTGTTTAGGACTTCCTCAAAGACCAGGTCTTCTTCATAATGTATTGGGTATGCACCATGATATACATTGGCCATATTTAGAACAATCAAATACCTAGAATCATCAGCAATTCTTTCAAAAGCAAAGACAGAATTTTGGCTATCATCTACAACCCTCCAGAAAAATCCTCTTTCTTCATAATCATATTTATAAAAGGCTGGATCAGATAAGTATAGGGCGTTTAATTCTTTTATAAAATTATTATAATCCCTGTGGATTGGATAATCTAGATATTCCCACCTAATGCCGACATTTTCGTCCCACTCTTCAAAGCTTGCAATTTCATTGCCCATAAAATTTAAGATTTTTCCAGGATGGGCCATCTGATAAGTCATAAGGAGTTTTAATTGTTTGAATTTATCTTCATATCCCCCACTCATCTTGTCAACCATAGATTTTTTTAGGTGGACAACCTCATCATGGCTTAGAGGTAACAAAAATCTCTCATTATAATAATAATACATGGAAAATGTGATATTTGCCTGATAAGCGTGCCTGTTATAAGAATCTTGTTTAAAATATCTGAGGGTGTCATTCATCCATCCCATATCCCACTTATAATCAAAACCTAGGCCGCCCTCACTAACTGGGTGGGTTACCTTAGGATAATCAGAAGAGTCCTCAGCTATTCTCATGACATCTGGGTGGACTTTTTCTAGGGTTTCATTTAAGTTCTTTATAAAAAATATATTATCATTATGGACTCCCCTATCAGAATTTCCATTATAATAGACCATATAAGAAACTGCATCTATTCTGATCCCATCTAGATGAAATTCTTCTATGAGATAGGACATGGATGATTTCATAAAACTTCTGACATGGCCTTTTGAGTAATCAAAATTGTTTGATCCCCATTCAGAATATTTTAGATCCATAAAGCCTGATTCATACATAGGAGTCCCATCAAAATGATCAAGTCCATAAAAGTCTGATGCAAAGTGGACTGCCACAACATCAAGTATAACCCCAATACCATTTTGATGCAAGAGGTCAACAAATTTTTTAAAATCAGCCGGACTTCCGTACCTGTGGCTTATGGCAAAAAATCCTGTTGATTGGTAGCCCCAAGATGGATAAAAAGGATATTCTGTAACAGGCATAATCTCTACATGGGTATAGTTCATCTCTTTGATGTGAGAAATAAGCCTATCTACTATATCAAGAAAATTAACCTGGTTTGAAAACCTCATAAAGGACGATACATGAAGTTCATAGATATTAAGTGGTTTGTTAAAATTCTTATCCCTTGTTTTTATATAATCGTCATCATTAAAGGCATAGTCATCTTCTATGATTTTTGACGCAAAGTCGCCCTCCCCATCCATAGCATGGGCAAAAGGGTCAGTTTTTTCCATCCAATTACCATCTTTTACAACTATATATTTATAATAGTCACCAATTTTTGCATTAAAAAATCCAAAAAAATAACCCAACTCGCTATTATGGCTAAGCTTTATATGCTCCCATCCTGTAAAGTCTCCTTTTATATAAACCTCATCAGCATTTGGAGCATAAAGTCTAAATATGTAGCCATCTTCATGAGCTATAGCCCCCCATATCTTGTGGCCTATAGTTGAATTACCATCTATATAATCTTTTATTTTATCATAATCTGTTGGTAAAATATTTATCTTCATTTAGTTTCCTATCAAATTTTCTATATGTTTTGCTAATATTTCAATACCTTTTTGGTTCTTGCCTCCCCTTGGCAAAATTATATCTGCGTATTTTTTGCTAGGTTCTACATATTTTTCATGCATTGGCTTTACCTGATTTATATATTGGTTAAGGCAGGATTCTACTGACCTGCCTCTTTCTTTTATATCTCTAAGTATTCTTCTTTGTAGTCTTATATCACTATCAGCCTCTACATAAACAAGGGTATCAGCCAAGTCTCTTATCTTTTTATCGTAAAAAACTAGGATCCCCTCGATAAGGATTATTTTTTTAGGACTGATTTGGATTTTTTCACTACTTCTTGTGTGATTTTTATAATCATAAACTGGCATCAAAATATCGGCCCCTGACAAAAGCTTTTTTAGATCTTCATAAAAAAGCTCATTGTCAAAGGCATCCGGATGATCATAGTTTAGGTTTTCTCCATCCGCAAAGTCTATATCATCATGAGCCTTGTAATAATTATCATGGCCAATGACAAGTAGGTCATCTACAAAGAGGTCAGCAAGAATTTTGACAACAGTAGACTTGCCACTTGCTGATCCCCCTGCAATTGCCACAATTTTAGGTCTGATCATAATTTGATCTCGTTTTGAATAGTTCCTTCCAAATATTTGTATAGGTTATCAAAAACTATCTCTGCCCTGATCTGCATAGCTTCTTGTGTATAAAAAGCAACGTGGTTTGTAAGAATTACATTTTTGGCATTTCTAAGGGCATAGTCTTCTGGTAATGGTGGCTCCATATCAAATACATCTATACCAGCATAGAGTTTATCTTCATTTAGGAGTTTGGCTAGGTAATCATTATCCACAACTGCACCCCTAGCACAGTTTATAAGTACAGCTCCCTCTTTCATTAGGTCTAATTCTTTTTGACCCATGAATTTTTTGGTATCTTTGTTATTTGGTATGTGGAGTGAAACTATGTCTGATGATTTTAAAAGTTCTTCTAGGCTTACATATTCCACACCAAGTTTTTTGATATCTTCTTTTTCTGTTCTGGAGTAGGCAATTATCTTGCATCCAAAAACAGACAAAAGTTCTATAAGCTTTTTGCCAATATTGCCTGTACCAATAACACCAAAAGTTTTACCCTTTATAAGGCTACCGATCAGTGGATTGTTTTTATTTTCAAAAATATTTTCTCTATTTTGACCAAACTTTCTTAAAACACCAATAGTTAGACCTATAACAAGCTCTGCCACAGAGTCATCAGAATAGCCACTAGCGTTTAATACTTTTATATTTTTTTCCTTGCATGTATCTAGATCTATATGATCTACACCAGTAAAGGCTACATCCACAAGTTCAAGATCTGTATTTTCCAAAACATTTTTGCTAAGTGGTTTGTTTGTGATGATTGCTATATCAGCATCTTTAAGTCTTTCAATCTTTTCTTGATCATCCTTTGCACTTTCCTTGTATGCTGTAAATTCATGACCAAGTTTTTCTAATTTATCTTTTTGTTCATCAATAAAACTTTCTTTGACTTCTAAAGGGTCAATTAATCTGATCTTCATTATTTACTCCTTCTTTAATTTTACATTCAATAGCTTGTTATCATTATACTCTATATTTGCATATTTTTATAAAGATAAGTCTATAAAAATTTTTATGTATTTAACAATAGCTATTGATTTTCTCCTTGATTTTTTTCTTATATCTGATAAATTAATATACATAGGAAGGAATAATATGGCAGTAGGAATAACTTTTAAAGATGGAAAATGTGTAGAGGCTATCAATTATTATTGTGAGGTATTTGATCTTGATTTCCCAGAAAATCTAATTAAATATAGCGATTTTGACAAATTTTCTCTACCGGACAAGATGAAGGACAGGATCTATAATTCATACCTTGAGATTTTTGGAAATAGGATATATTTTTATGACACAACCAATGATGATTCCATAGAAGAAGGCAACAATGTAAGGATAGTCATAGAAACTAATCCTGACAATCTTTATAATACATATATGAATTTTAGAAAAGAATCGACAGTAAAAAGGCAACCACAAAGGATAAACAAAAAACTCTTTACAACCCTGGTCGATAAGTATGGTATTACTTGGCAATTTATAGCAAATTCAGAAAAATAAAAACCTGAGCTTTAGTTTACACTAAAGTCTCAGGTTTTTTTCTTCTCTCTCAGTTTTTTAAAAAAACTTTGCAATAAATCCAAGGACTCATCTGCCATAAGCCCGTAGGATATATCAGGTACATTTAGGTGGGGGCTTTCTTTATCTATAAAAGATGTAGAAAACCCTCCTCTTTTTGGATCCTCTTTTGCAATTACAAGTTTTTTTATCCTTGAGTGCATGATAGCACCAGCACACATAAGACAAGGCTCTAGGGTCACATACATAGTACAATCTTCTAGTCTAAAATCTCCAATCTTTTGGCCAGCCTCTCTTATGGCATAAATTTCCGCATGGTTTAGGGCTGATTTGCCCTTGTAGGTGAAATTGTGTCCCCTACCTACGATTTTTCCCTCACAAACAACAATGGCCCCTATCGGGACCTCGTCAATTGATTTTGCAAGCCTTGCTTCGTTTATGGCTTCTTTCATAAAAAATTTATCTTCTTTTGTAAATAAATCTTCCATCTAAAATCCTTTTGGTGTACCGGAGAGGATTCGAACCTCCGACACCTGCCTTAGGAGGGCAGTGCTCTATCCAGCTGAGCTACCGATACATAAAAAGCAAATAAAATTTGCTTTTATCTTGCTATGATTGTCTTTAGCAAAAAGTCTGCCGACTCTTTGCAAGTTCTGATTATTCTTGAAAATAAGGTTGCCTTATCAAGATCCTTTTTAGAAAACAATCCAACTTTATGGTCTTCGTCATTATAAGAAATGTCTATGTCACCCAAGTCTTCATTCTCTTTTATAGGCGCTTTCAAATCATCTTTTATATTATACCTTATATTTGGTTTTTCGCCTTCTTTTATTATCATTTTTAAATCTTCTTTTGGAAAAAGATCTATATATCCTTGTTTGACAGTGGCATCCTTTATAGATGATACCGCAACATTTTTATCAAGTACAGTCCTAAGCGAAAAATATCTGCTAACATAATAGATAAGATCGCTCATAACCTTATTTCTAGTATCTTTTTGGTCAGCTCCCATGACGACACCTATTGTTCTGAATTCATCTTTAGCATCCAAAAGGCTCATATCACAAGTAGATATCAAACAATAACCAGCATCGTTAGTTGTTCCCGTTTTTAGGCCATCAACTCCAGGTATCTCATCAAATAGAGGAATAGTAGATTTTTTATCTATATCCTTGCTAGGATCTTTTATCTCTCTTATTTTTGAATATTCTAATATTTCTGGGTGATTTTTTATAATATATTGGCTGAGTGAAAATAAGTCCCTAGCAGAAGATGAGTTTTGAAATCCATCCTCTGTTTCTATACCGCTGGCATTGTAGTAAACTTGACTTTCCAATCCAAGTTCCTTGGCTTTTTCATTCATTTCTCTAGCAAAGGCCTGCTCAGAAACTGCAACAGTATTTGCAAGTAAATATGCACAATCATTGCCGCTAGCTACCATTAAACCCTTTAAAAGCTCATCTACACTATAGGTTTCATCCTCTTTTACACCCAAGGACGAGTATTCCCAACTTGTAAGCGACTCGGCGTATTTATCTGCTTTGACCTTTGTATCAAGACTAATTTTGCCACTTTCTATATTTTCACTGATTAACAAAAATGTCATTAGTTTTGATAAAGAGGCCATTGGCAAAGACTCATCAGCATTTTTTTCATAATAAACATCGCCATTTTCTTCATTGGCTATTATATATGCTTTTACATTTTCATCTAAACCTACTATTTTATTTTGGCTGGTAGCCAAACTTACTGGCATAAGGCCAAATAAAACTAGCAAGGTCAAAGAAAATATTTTTATTTTTTCTTTCATAAGTTCTCCTAGTTTAGAAAAGATTCTAACTTTTTATAATTGTTTCTTAGCAGCTTCAAACTTTTGACATCAGTTTGCCTATCATAAACAAAATCCATAATTTCAGCCTCTTCCATACCTATTTTTCTAAAAAGTATACAGGCTTTGAAAAGAGAATTATAGATATTTAGAGGATTTGAATCATGGAATGTATCTTCTAGATCATCCTTGTACTCCTTGGCCAATGTGTGGGTAAACTCCCTACCATCCTTGCCTATATCTCTTTTGTTGTGGAATTTATTTATAACATGGATCCTAAGTAGCTTCATAAGCTCAGCCCTAAGGTCTGTCATCTTTATAGCAGCTGCCAATTGGTTATTCTCTACCAGATATAGGGATGTCTCTATAGCATAGGCAAAAAAATTATTGACAATTTGGTTAAACTCGTATTCTTTGACCTGTTTATAAGAAAAATCTCTACTAGGCTCTAGGCCAATCCCATCAGCTTTGTTATACAAAAACTCTATATCCCCTGGTAGGCTTTTTATAAAGGCACTAGCAAAATCAGTTCCTATTATAGATTCAGATATTTTTAGATTATCCATCTTGTAGACATCAATACTAGTATAGGTAAAATTGATTTTATCAATCTCCCTAGTCTCTTTTATCCTATTGACAAAAATCACATCGTCAAAAAGATTTTTAAACTCTTCTTCTAGTTTTCCAATTATAATATCACTTACCACTGTATAAATATTATAAAATTCGTCATTATTATATCTTTTTACATAAAATACGGACTGGATATCAGGATTTGATTTTGCATAGTCTCTTATTTTTTGTGAAATATCATTTCTCATCTTTAACCCAACTTTCTATAAAGACTTTTAGCATTCTTGCTGTCATACCCCATATGACTGGGTCAGTGTCATAAAAATAAAATTTATTATAACCTGTCCAAAATTTATAATTTTTGCCATTTGGGATTTTTTCAAAAGGAAAATCTTCTGGAAAATCTATCTTGTATTTAGCCTTATAAATTTTTGGGGGGATTATTTTTAAAATAGTCTATATCCACAGCAAAAATACTTTCTACCTCGTCATTATACTTTATTTGGTCTAATTTTTTATTAATGCGTCCATAAAAACTTTTTACATACCTATAAGAAGAATTAAATATCATAGATGAGTATCCAAGATACTCTATATCGTCATCTTCTAAAAGAAGCTCTTCTTTTAGCTCTCTGATGGCTGCCATCTTGAAATCTTCGCCTTCTTCGACTGATCCTCCAGGAAACGAAACCTCGCCTGCCTGGCTAACTATGTGGCTTCTCACCTGAAAAAGTATATGGTCTTTTCCGTCTACTTTTATTATAGGTATAAAAACAGCATAGGATTTTATTTTTTCATAAAAATTATCATCTACTTGTAAATGTTTCATAAAACCTCTCCTAAAATCATATAAAATATAGGTGATAAAGTCAAGTATAAAGGTACAATGTCTATTAGATTTTATGAAAATTATAAAGGAGTATATATGTTTAAAGAATTTAAGGAATTTATTGCGCGTGGCAATGTATTAGATATGGCCATAGGTATAATTATGGGGTCAGCTTTCACAGCTATTGTTACAAGCGTGGTTGATGATTTGCTAATGCCAATCATATCTGGTTTAACAGCTGGTATAAACTATGAGGATATAGTAGTCAATATCGCCGGTGCTAGCCTAAAAATAGGAAACTTTATAAATTCTATTATCTCATTTTTGATAATAGCTCTTGTAATGTTTGCAATTGTCAAGGCTTTAAACTCTAGACACAAAGAGGAAAAACCAGCAGAAGTTACAGAAAAAACTTGCCCATACTGCAAGTCTTCTATACCACTAGAAGCAACAAGATGTCCACACTGCACATCAAAACTAGAATCATATAAAAATGAATTAGAATAAAATTTATAAAAAAAGCTCAAGATCAATTGATCTTGAGCTTTTTCTCTTATCTGTTTAGGAATTTGCTAATTTCTGCGTAGGTGAAATCTGCTTCTTCTTTGGCAAGGTCTTGCATGCTCATATAGGTATGGATCATATTTTCCATATTGTGATGAACAACTTCTACGCCATTTTCTTTTAATTTTTCAACATAAGCATATCCTTCATCTCTTAGAGGACAAAACTCTGCTGTGAAAAGTATTGTTCTAGGAATACCATTTGAAATCTTGTTAAATAATGGTGATGCTTCTTTCCTATCTTGACCATCTTGTAGGTAATTGTCAAAGTACCATTTGATTTTTGGTGTTTCAAGTAGGTAGCCTTTGCCGTTTACATCATCTTTATAAGAATCAAAACTCATTGTATAGTCTAGACTTGGGTAGATCATAAATATAGCATCTGCCTTATAATCATCACTATCATCTTGGATATCTCTAGCAAGGGCAGCTGTAAGAGCTCCACCACCTGAGTCTCCACCAAATCTTAGTTTCTTTTGATATTTTATATTTTTTTCATCTAATAGGTCAAATACATTATAATAAACTGTTCTAGAGTCTATCTCTTGGGCTGGGTAAGGATTTTCTGGTGCCAATCTAAACTCTGGAGCTACAACTATGTGGTTAGTTTCTTTAGCTAGTCTTCTGATAACTTCATCATATACTGTTACAGATCCAGCCATATGACCACCACCGTGGAAATAAATTATAACTGGTAGAGCTTCTTCTGGATTTGGATTAAAAATCCTAACTGGGACATTGTAGTTACCATCTTTTGATTTAACTGTACCATCTAAAACTTTTGCTATTTCTGTTTTTGATGTTGTAAAATTGTAGGTTGTATTTAGTAGTCCCTCTCTAGCATTGATTGGGTTTGCCTCAAATCCTTGTTCGATAAGGGCTGGCACTGTTACGTTGTTAAATACTTCCAAGAAATCCTTCATACTTTTTTTCAATTCTCTCATAAAATCCTCCTATTTTTTATCCTTGCCAGTTTCTGGCAACAAGAAACCACCTATTACAAAGGTCAAAGAAAATATAACTGCTATATTTACACCAAGTTCATTTGTACCTGTCATATCTTTTAGGATACCAAATATATAAAACATTATTGTTTCTATTATATATGATAGGGCCCAGAAGATACCCATTATGCTTGTAAGTCTTGCTGGTGTCATACCCTCAATCTCTTGTGGGATAAGTACCAAAGATGTCATTGGTACAAACATAAATATACCAACAAGTAGGGCTGATATTATAGCTATAGTTGGGTTTGATGTTTTGACCATCAAAAATGCTGATCCTGTCATAACTAGACCGCAAACTATAATAACTGGTTTTCTTTTAAAATATACTTTTGCTAGATAGATAGCTATAAGTGTACCAATAATACCGCCTATCCCTGTTAGGGCAGAAAGTGTAGATGCTGATATAGCTGATCCTTCTGTTTGTGGGAATAGTTGCAATAATGATAGGTAAAGTGTTAGAACTCCACAGTAGGTAAATGGCAATAATAGTGTAAGCTTATCTTTTATAACCTCAGAAAAAGATAATTTTTGTGCTTTTCCTTCATTGCTTGTATTTATTTCAAAGTCTTCACCAACTATTAACCAAAGTACAAATAAAATACCACTTATAGCCAAAAAGAATCCCATACTTGCTTGCCAAGTATTTAGCCAATTTATAACTGGTTTTACTATCAAAAGAGCTAGTACTGCTCCAAAGTTGTAGGCTACACCGTTTAGGGCGTTGATTGTTGGTCTTTGCTCAGCAGAAAAATAGTGAATAACAACTGGTGCAAAGTAAATAACAAATACTGCCCCACCAAAACCCATGATAAATCTACCAATTAAAAACATTGTGTATGATTTTGCAAGTACTGCTAATAAGCATCCTCCAAAAATCAAAAATGATCCCAAGGCTATAGATTTTTTAGGGAAAAGTTTATTTAGTATAGCTGCAGCTGAAAAGTTACCAATGATTTTTGCTATAGTAACCGCATTTGATACAAATGATGCTGATGCACCACTATCTACTCCAAAATGAGCTGCTATATCAGGTGTAAGTGTAGAACCTGCTATCCAGTTTACAGCAAAAAAGGCATAGGTTAGAAATAAAATTGCTTCAATTATATAAGACCTCTTTGTGTCTTTGCTTATGTTTTCTTGCATAAGTCCTCCTTATAAAAATGTTTTCATAATTTCTATGAACTATCTGTATCCATTATATAAGAATGACTTTTTTATTCAAGATCCTGATTATATCAATATTTCATCACCTATGAATTTATTTCATAGCTATAAGCTTCTATGTTTGCCTATCCTTACAGAAACATTTTCCTGGATTCTTCGATAGATAAATCTATAAAGTTTTTCATCGGACTTGTCAACGACCTATTTTTTGGATATATCAATGTTAGGGCCCAGAAGAAGTCTGGATTTTTTAACTTTATATACTTGGCCCTCTTTGAAATATATTTATCCACAAGGGGCAGAGGCAAAATTGATATGCCTTGCTTGTCTATAACCATCTCCAAGATCAGGTCCCAATGGTAGTTTTCAAAAATAATATTAGGTTCAAATCCTGCCTGCCTACACTTGTCCAAAAAAACTTTATAGTACATATAGTTTTTGGATATGGTCAAAAACTTTTGATCTTTTAGGATAGAAAAGTCTACTATATCATTTTTTGCAAGGTCATCTTCTTTATTTACTATCAGGACTGACTCTGACTGAAAAACAATATGTTTTCTAAAATTTTCATTTTCAAATGGTTCTATAACAACTCCCAAGTCTATTTGACCCTCGTTTAAAAGTTCTGGGATGTATTTAGAAGTCTGACTCACTATATGAAGGTCAATTTCTGGGTATTTTTCTTTAAATTTAGAAATGATATCAAAAAAATACATAGAACCAGCTGTTGGTGGTAGACCTAAGTAGAGATTGGATTTTAAACTTTTTATATCCTTTCTGAGGTTCTCCTCTTTTTTATCTAAAAATTCAATTACCTCAGTAGCATATTTGTAAAAAATTTCCCCAGCTTGAGTGAGTTTAAAATTGCCGCCTGTCATATCTATAAGCTGGCAGGAAAGGTCTGTCTCTAGCTGTTTTATAGCTTTTGATACAGTTGATTGACTGACAAAGAGACTTTCTGCAGCTCTGGTATAGTTTTTGAATTTAACAAGCTCTAAAAAGTACCTCAAATAATTTTCTTTCATTTTTTTCTCCTTATATATATTATAGCTTATTTATTCAATATATTTCTATACTTTATTGAAAAAAAATACACAGCCTAAGCCATGTATTTTTATCTCTTCTTTTCTTTTATATAATCACAAGATGAACATCTAATTTCATCTGTGGACCTGTTTTTTTTGTGGATCATCAAAGACCCGCATTCTGGACATTTTTCTCCAGTTGGTGGATCCCATAGGGCAAAGTCACATTTAGGATAATTGTTGCACCCATAAAACCTCTTGCCTTTTTTTGATACTTTCTCTACTATTTCTCCATCCTCACAATTAGGACATTTTACCCCAGTAGTTTTTATTATAGATTTTGTAAAATCACAATCAGGAAAACCACTACAACCGATAAATTTCCCATTTCTACCGTGTTTTATAACTAAGTTTTTGCCACATTTTGGGCATTTCTCATCTAAGACTTTATCTTTGATTTTATAATCATTTGTGTCTTTTTTGACAGCTTCTATATCCTTTTTGAAGTCCTTATAAAAACTTGCCAAGACATCTTTCCAAAAAACTTCATCCTCTGCAATCTTATCAAGCTGGTCTTCCATCTCGGCTGTAAACTCCACATTTATAATATCGTCAAAGTTTTCTTGCAAAAAACCATTTACAGTCTTGCCAAGCTCTGTAGGATAAATATATCTGCCATCTAGCTCTACATAGTTTCTTGACATGATTTGGTTAATTGTAGCAGAATATGTCGAAGGCCTACCTATGCCAAATTCCTCCAAGGTTTTTACAAGGGATGCCTCTGTGTATCTGGCAGGTGGTTTGGTGAAGTGTTGGTCTTTTATTATTTTTTCTGCGCTTATTACATCGCCTTCTTTGAGGTCTGGCAAAATATTTTCCTTATCAAGGTTGCCTGAAAGTTTGTTAAATCCGTCAAAGAGAGTGATTTTTCCATTGGCTTTAAAGATTAGCCCATTGTTATCAAAGCTTATCTGACTAGACAAATACTCATAATCAGCCATCTGGCTTGCTACCACTCTGGTCCATATTAGCTTATATAGTTTGTATTGTTGATCTGTTAGATAATCTCTAAGGCTAATTGGGTCTCTAAAAATAGAGGTAGGCCTAATGGCCTCATGGGCATCTTGACTGCCTTTTTTCTTACCCCCGTAGGTATTGCCCCTGCCGGCATACTTTTCTCCATACTTATCCTTTATATATTTCAAGGACTGGCCAACTATTTCTTTAGAAATCCTTGTAGCGTCAGTTCTCATATAGGATATAAGACCCACTGTGCCCTCTTTGCCTATATCTATACCTTCATAAAGTTGCTGGGCAAGCTGCATGGTAAACTTGGTTGAATATCCTAATTTATTAGAGGCGTCTTGTTGGAGGGTTGAGGTAGTGTATGGGGCCATTGGCCTTCTTTTTCTTTTTGTTTTTGTAATATTCACTACCTTGAAATTGTCCTTATCAAGCTTGTCTAGAATCTTGTTAGCTCCCTTTTCATTAGAAATTTTCATCTTCCTTGAAGGACTGCCATAAAATTCTGATTCAAAGACTTGTTTGTCCTTATGTTTTGCTGTTATAGTCCAATATTCTTCTGGTATAAATTTATCTATCTCATCTTGCCTATCTACAATGAGTTTTAGAGCTACTGATTGGACACGACCAGCAGATAGGCCTGCCTTGACTCTCTTCCATAAAATTGGGCTTATTTCATAACCTACTATCCTATCCATAACCCTGCGGGCTTGCTGGGCATTGACTAGATTATCGTCTATTTTTCTAGGCTTTTTCATGGCGTTTAAGACATTGTCCTTGGTTATCTCATGAAATTCTACCCTGTTCTTTTCTTCTGGATCTAGGTCTAGTAAATATTCCAAATGCCAACTTATGGCTTCACCTTCCCTATCCGGGTCCGTTGCTAGATAAATTTTTTCTGCTTTTTTCGCTTCTTTTTTTAGTTCATTAATGGTCTTGGCTCTGCCCCTGACCTTTATATATTCTGGTTCGAAATTATTTTCTATATCAACTCCAAATTTACTTTTTGGCAGGTCTCTCAGATGACCTACTGTTGCCTTTACCAAGTAGTTTCTACCTAGCATCTTTGAAATTGACTTAGCCTTAGTAGGAGACTCTACTATTACTAGATTTTTGGCCAAACTATCACTCCTTTATGGCAAAATCATTATTGCCAATATTTTCTATTATGTCTCTAAGTTCCAAACTTGTTAAAAGATAATTTATCACATCTATATCCAAATTAAGTTCCTGCGCCAAGATATCAGCGCTTGTATTTGGATTATTCTCAATATATCTTACTACAAGACCTTCATCCTTATCAAGTTTACTATAGTCAATTGACCTTTTCATAGGTTTTTTGTCAAATAAATAGTCGATCTCTTCTATAATATCCTCTGCACTCATTATGAGTTTTGCACCATCTTGGATAAGTTTGTTGGTCCCCCTTGAATAAATAGAATTTATATTGCCAGGCACTGCAAAAACTTCCTTGCCCTGGTCGAGAGCACACCTTGTTGTAATCATAGTCCCTGATTTTTCTTTGGCTTCTATAACTACAGTAGCCAAAGAGATACCAGATATTATCCTATTTCTCCTTGGAAAATTGTAGGCCATAGGCTCGGTACCTAGAGGAAATTCTGATAGGATGAGTCCTTCCTTAGACATTTTTTCGTATAAGTACATATTTGCTTTCGGATAAATTATATCGATGCCACAACCAATCACCCCTATGGTCCTAGCTCCTACTTCTAGGGTCGATTTATGACAAATAGCATCTATACCATAGGCAAGGCCTGATACAGTTGTGATTCCTGCACTTGCGACTTTTTGCGATAGGTTTTTGCAGGCCCACTTGCCATAATCGGTGCATTTTCTAGCCCCAACAAAGGCTATGGACTGCCTATCTGCAAGGCTATCCAAACTTCCCTTATAATAAAGGACTGCTGGCCTATCATCTATATATCTGAGATTGTCTGGATAATCATCATCAATTATAGTTACGAAATCTAATCCCATCCTTTGGACTCTGTCATAATAAATTTTAAAATCCTCAAAGTTTTTAGGTGAAAATATTTTTTCAAAAAGTTTGTCTGTCAAAAATTTATATCTGGTCTTATCATCATCAAAAAATCCCTCAAAAAAGGTATTTTCATATATATCAAGTATGGTTTTGTTATTTATGTATAAATAATTTAGGTATAAAAATATTTCTCTTGTATTCATATCAAAAAGCATTTTCTATATAATTAATTTTTCTAGTGTCCAAATAAACTTCACTGACATCAAAGCTTATCAAAAACTCTCCCAAGGACTTTTCTGCCAGGTAGGCTTGGCTTGCCTTGATTATCCTTTGCTGCTTATAAAAATCTACAGCCTCTGCTGCCGTTGCAAAGTCAGATGATTTTCTAGTTTTTACTTCTACAAAGGATATGACTTGGCCTCGCATGGCTATGATATCGATCTCTCCAAATCTTTTATTATAGTTTCTGTCTAGGATCCTGTAGCCCTTTTTTTCTAGGTAGGAGCAAGTCAGATCTTCTCCAAAATCTCCTATATTTTTTTCTATGGTCATATAAATGATAGCTGCCTTTCGTGGTATTTTCTCAAGAAACTCTGCCTGTGGATTGGGGTTTCTCCATACTTATCAAGACCAGCATAATGGGCCTTAGTCCCATAACCAAAGTTTGTTTCAAACCCATATCCTGGATAAATTTTAGAAAATTTTATCATTATATCATCTCTTTTAACCTTGGCCAAAATCGATGCGCAGGATATGGCGTATTCTTTTAGATCGCCCTTAACTATATTTAATTGGGGAAGATCTGTGTCAATCCTTTCCGCATCAATAAGGACAATGCCTGGACGGATTTCTAAATGATCTAAGGCATATTTCATGGCTCCTAGGGTCGCCTGCCTGATATTTATCTGATCAATTTTTCTGGAATTTGCGTAACCATATGAAATTGAAACAGCATCTTCCAGAATTTTTTCCTTTAAAACCAGCATTTTCTTTCGGCTTAATTTCTTAGAATCAGTAACTCCCTCTATGTGAGAATCTTTTTTCATTATGACCGCACAGGTTACAACAGGACCTGCCAGCGGACCTCTGCCAACTTCGTCAATCCCAGCTATTTGGTCGTATTTTTCGTATATTTCTTTTTTTATTTCCTCGTTATATTCAGAATATTTCATAGTTTCTCAAGTGTAATTCTTCCTAGCTTGCCTGTCCTAAAATCGTTTAGGATAATAGTCGCTGTCCTTGTATAATCAAAATCTCCACCAGAAATAATTGCCCCACGTTTTTTGGCGATGGCTTCGTAGATGTCGATTGCTTCAGTATTTGGGTCTACACCGTATCTTTCTTTGAGATTTTCTGGATATTCTTCTGCCATTTCCCTTAAAAAATAAAGGGTCAAATCTTCTATATTTAGGATTTCATCCTTGATGGCATTAGTAAAAGATAAGTGAAGGCCAGTTCTATCGTCAAATTTTGGCCAAAGCACACCTGGAGTATCTAAGAGTTGCAGATTAGAATTTGTCTTTATCCACTGTTTGGTTTGGGTCACGCCAGGACGGTTGCCAACCCTTGCTCCTTTTTTTTGTGATACATTGTTTATAAAAGTGGACTTGCCTGAATTTGGGATCCCCACTATCATCATCCTTATCAAAGGATTTTCTATTTCTTTTTCTTTATTTTTTTCAAACTTTTCCTTTAAAACTTCCCTTGCCTGGTCATAGATTCTTTTTGTATTGATCTTTTCTTTTGAGTTCATAGGCAAGGCTATGATCCCATCATTTTTGAACTTATTTATCCATTTTTGATTTTCTTTTGGATCTGCAAGGTCAGATTTATTCATTATGATCATCCTAGGCTTGTCAGCTAATATCTCATCTAGCATAGGATTTCTTGATGATTCTGGGATTCTCGCATCTATTATTTCTAAAACTATATCTACAAGTTTTAAGTTTTTTACAATCTCTTCCTTGGTCTTTTTCATATGACCAGGATACCAATTTATATTAAGTGCCATATTTCCTCCTAGCTTACCTACTATTATACATAATTAACCTCAAAATGAAAAATATTAAGATCCATAATACTATTAAGCAAAAATTTTATAAAAAAAATGCCTTAAAGTTTCCTTCAAGACATTCTTCATATTAATAATTTGTTTTTTCTTTAACCTTAGCAGCCTTACCTTGACGATCTCTTAGGTATCCTAGTTTAGCTCTTCTTACCTTACCACGTCTGGTAACTACAAGTTTTTCTATTCTTGGGTTGTGATATAGGAATGTTCTTTCTACACCTACACCATAAGAAATTCTTCTAACTGTAAAGGTCTTGCCTACTCCACCTTCGCTGATGTAGATTACAGTACCTTCAAAGTCTTGAAGTCTTGTTTTGTCGCCTTCTTTGATTCTGTAGCTTATTCTAACAGTATCACCTACATTGAAGTCAAAGTTGTCTTCACGTAGATTTTCACTTTCTATTTTCTTGATTAAATCCATCTTTACTCTCCTCTCGTAAGTACTTTTCATATAAGTCAGGTCTTACTCTTTTAGTTTTTTCTATTGCATTTTTCTTGTTCCAAGCAGCTATTTTTTTGTGGTCACCACTTACAAGTTCCCCCGGTACGTGGTAGCCATTAAAAACTCTTGGCTTGGTGTATTCATCTTGTTGCAACAATATATTATAATGTGAATCTGTCGTCAGTGATTCTTCCTTGCCTACAACTCCGTCTATAAATCTAGCCATAGAATCTATGAGGACCATAGCTGGGATTTCTCCGCCTGTAAGTACATAGTCTCCTATAGATATTTCGTAGTCTACATAATGATTTGTAATTCTAGCATCTATTCCTTCATAATGACCGCATATTATTATCAAATGTTCAATACTTGCAAAGTCGATTGCTAACTTCTGATCTAAAACTTTTCCTGTAGCCGACATAAAGGCTACCTTAGACTTTGGTGTTTTGACTGATAATAGAGCGTCATATATGACTTGTGGTCTGATAAGCATACCGGCTGCCCCGCCGTAAACTGTATCATCGACATGGTTGTGCTTGTTGTTTGCAAAATCTCTCATATCCACTATTTCAAGCTCTAGTTTTTTATTTTGTATGGCCTTGCCTATGACTCCATAGGTCTTTAGAAAGTCAAAAGACTCTGGAAATAGGGTCAGGAGTGTTACTTTATTCATAATCACTAAAATTTTCTACTTCTATGATGCCTTTTTGGCTATCAACTTCTTTTATAACAGATTTTAGGGCTGGTATTAAAACTTCAGCCGCATCAGTTTTTACTAGGTAAACATCATTTGGATATACTCCACTTATTATATCGGTGATCTCTCCTTTTATTTGCCCATTGGAGATGACTTTTAGACCGATTAGGTCGTGGATATAGTATTCATCATCTGATAGTTTGCCTAAATCTTTTTCATTAATTGTTAAATCTTTGCCGACGAATTTGAGTACATCATTTATATTATCATATTCTTCAAAGCCAATGACAAGCATGTTTTTTTGATTAAAAACTTCTCTTATTGTCAAAAGCTCGTCGCCTATATAAAGTTTTGATCCCTTTTTGAACCTGTCTTTGTTATCAGATAGGGATTTGACTTTTAGATTTCCTCTTATACCGTGGCTTGCTACTATCTCACCAACTGAGATTCTCATATTTTGATATTAACCTTCACATTTTCCTTGATAGCTGCACTTTTTGCGATATTTCTTATGGAGTTTATAATATTGCCCCTAACTCCTATTACTCTACCCTTGTCTTCTTCGGCAACTTTTATTAGGATATCTACTTTGCCGCCATCACGACTTTCTTCTATAGATACAGCATCTTGGTCAGTTACTAACTCTTTTACAATTAATTCTATTAAGTCTTTCATAATTATGCTAATACGTCGTTGTCTTTGAATAGTTTTTCAACAATAGATGTTGGTTGTGCACCATTTTTGATCCATTGTTTAGCTTTTTCATTATCTATTTTGAAAACTTTTGGTTCAGAAACTGGGTTATAGTAACCAATTTCTTCGATGAATCTACCATCTCTAGCTCTTCTAGAATCTGCTACAACTACTCTGTAGAATGGTTTTTTCTTTTGTCCCATTCTCTTTAATCTAATTTTTACTGCCATTATTTCCTCCTCATTTTTAAAAGAAAGGCATTTTTGGAAATCCTCTGCCTCTTTTTTTCATATTTTTCATGCCCGTCATCTTTTTCATCATCTTTTTAAGCTCTTTGAATTGCTTTAAAAGTTTATTTAGTTCACGAACATCTACTCCAGAACCTTTAGATATTCTGTCTTTCCTGCTTCTACCAATTATCTCTGGTTTTTCTCTTTCTTCCTTGGTCATAGAGTTTATAAGTGACTCAATCTTGTCAAAACCAGCATCATCCACATTGATGCCCTTTAACATTTTTGAGTTGACCCCAGGTATCATTGCTAATAAGTCTTCAAGAGGTCCCATGCTTTTGATTTGTTGGATTTGTTCCATAAAATCATCCAAACTGTAGGATTGCTCTCTCATTTTTGCTTCTAGCTCTTTGGCCTTTTCCATAGAAAATTGCTCTTCAGCTTTTTCTATCAGGGATAGTACATCTCCCATTCCAAGGATCCTATTTGCCATCCTGTCAGGATAAAAAGGCTCCAAATCGTCAAGCTTTTCACCAACACCTATAAACTTTATAGGTTTGCCAACAACTTGCCTTATTGATAAGGCTGCACCACCTCTAGCATCACCGTCAAGCTTGGTCAGGATTACTCCTGTTATATCCAAGTATTCATCAAAAGTTTTAGCTACATTTACAGCTTCTTGTCCTGTCATAGCATCTACGACTAGGAGGATCTCGTCAGGATTGACCGCTTCTTTTATAGATTTTAATTCATCCATAAGGTCTGTATCAATCTGAAGCCTACCAGCTGTATCTAGGATCACTGTATCGTAATTATTTATCCTAGCATAATCTTTTGCTTCTTTTGCTATCTTTACTGGATCTTCCTTGCCTTTTTCAAATACAAAGGTGTTAGCTTGCTTGCCTACTACTTGCAATTGTTGGATAGCTGCAGGCCTATAAATATCTAGGGCTGCTAGCATTGGCTTTCTATTGTCTTTTTGTAAAAGTTTTACAAGCTTACCAGAATGGGTTGTCTTACCAGAACCTTGGAGACCTACCATCATAACAACATGAGGTGTTGATCCCCTAAGTGCTAGCTTTGAGTTTTCCTTACCCATCAGCTCTGTTAGCTCTTCATTTACAATCTTGACTACCATCTGTCCTGGAGAAAGAGAATTCATCACTTCTGCCCCGAGTGATCTTTCTTTGACAACTTTTACAAAGTCTTTTACAACCTTGTAGTTAACATCTGCCTCCAAAAGAGAAAGTCTTATCTCTCTCATAGCAGTGTCTATATCTTTTTCGTTTAATTTTCCTTTTCCCGTTAGTTTTCCAAGCGCTTCTTGGAGTCTATCCGCAAGGCTTTCAAAAACCATATGTGCTCCTAAATTCTTTCAATTAATTCTGTTAACTTTTCAATTGCTTCCTTATTATTTGAACTTTCAATCAACTCTCTTATGCTTAAAAGAGAATCTGCTAGTTCCATTTTATTTTTTAGTAAAGAAAGCTCATCTTCAAACTCAAATAATTTATCAACACTTCTATTGATCATATCTGAAATCGCCTGCTTGCTCCTATCGGAGTTATCAGCAATTTCCTGAAGGGATAAATCTTCGTTGTAATAGCAATTTATAACATCTCTTTGCTTTTCATTTAGAAGTGCGCCATATATATCAAACAACTGGGCAACTTGTACTATTTTCTCCATTTCATCACCTGTCAATGTTTTTACTTGACTCAACTATTATACACTCGAAAATTAGGGCTGTCAAGGAAAAATATTGACCCATAAAAATTCCATAAAAAAAGCTATAAAGGCTCATTTATCAATACAATCTATTGCTAAATTTGCCCTTATAGCTTGATTTTATGGTAGATTAAAGAACGGATTCATTCTTTTTCTATTTTCTTCATTATTATTTGGTTTTGCCATTTTAAATTCATCCATTTTTGATGAATCTAAGGTGAAAGTAAAATCAATTTCCTCTTCTTCACCATCTCTTATTAGTGATATTTTTACTTTATCACCTATAGAATAGTTTAGAAGGATTTTTCTAAGTCCGCTCATATCAGTAACCTTTTTACCATCTATAGCTGTAATGACATCGCCTTGTTTTATATCTTGGCCCTCACCGTAAACACTTACAACATAGATCCCATCTTTATCCTTCAAATCATCAGTATTTACATATGATAATTGTTTTAGATATGATAGAGATTGTCCTGTGATTCCCAAATAAACAGAATCAAACTTACCAGTTTTTCTGATTTTTTCTATAACTGGTTTGACCGTATTTATAGGAATAGCAAAGCCAATTCCGTCAGAATTACCAGCCTTGGCTGTATTTATACCGATTAGCTCTCCCTTAGAATTAAGAAGGGCTCCACCTGAATTACCTGAGTTTATAGCCGCATCTGTTTGCATTAATCCATCCATCTGAACTCCAGTATTAAAGGCTACTGTCCTATTTAGACCAGAAATAATACCAGATGTAACAGTAGATTGGAGCTGAAAACCAAGAGGATTTCCAATTGCTACAGACCTATCGCCAACTTCTACCTTATCACTATCACCAATATCTATTGCCTTAAGTCCCTTTTTATCTACCTTGATCACCGCTAGGTCAAGGGATGGATCATTCCAGACTAAATCTGCCTTAGCAGTTTCTCCATTGGAGAATAAAACATTGATCTCTTTTACATCTCCGTCACTAACAACATGGGAATTTGTTACAATATAGCCATCTTCACTTACAATAGAGCCAGAACCAATACCCTCTACATAGCCTGATTGAGGTCCAAAAAACGACTGTTGAACAACTTTTGAAACAGTATTTATACCTACAACCGAATCTATAGACTTTTTGACAACTACTGACTCCATGGACTCATCATCCTTGATATTTATAGTTTGGCTGATCTCCTTTTTTGCATCATTGTTTTCTACATTTTTATCTTCTATTTTATTATTTCTGGCGCCTGCTAGTAAAAAATAAACCACAAAGCCACCTACTATTGCTCCTATAAGAGTTGAAGCAAATGAGGTGAAAAAACCACCAGACCTATTTGAATTTCTTCTACTCATAATTTCCTCCTACTTAGTAATATATACCCAAGATATGGATAAAGTATGGAAAAATAATTAAGATTATATAAAATACAATATTTTAAAAACTTCATATACACAACTTATAAAATATATACAGATCATTTACATACTTATGATATCATCTATACGAAAATGTTATAATTTATAGGCCAGAATTTGACTAACTATACTGAAAAATAAAAAATATAAGTAAAATAATCCACATACTGCCACAAAAAAAGGAATATTGATTTTTCAATATTCCCTGTATATTTATGGCGCGTCATTGAAGCAATAATCACCCTTTGAAATGACTAAGCTTCGGCAATAATATTGGAACAAGGCGGACTAAATTTGAGTATAGTGGAATGGGTTGCCCACACGTTGCCCACATAAGAAAAGGAGGCCTAAGCCTCCCTTTTTATTTCTCAAATTTATCTTTATATTTTTCTAGTATAGGCTTAAAATATTTTTCCTCACCAGCGAGTCTAGCTTGGTAAGCTTCCTCCGCAGTATCATATAATCCTAAATTAATTTTTTTATAATTAAAGGTCAATTGTGCCCTGTACTTCTTTAATTTCTTATCATAAATCACACCCTTATAACCAGTGGAATTATTTTTTGATAAGCCCTGGGTAATGCCATATAAGCTTGTACCATCTACAAGCTTGTCCTTAAGCTCTTTTTGTTCCGCCCTTTTATGGCCGCAAGATACAATTTTCCCATCTAAAAGCTCCACACCTCTCACTTCAACTTCTTTACCACAGCTACACCTACATAGGTACATGGATTCACCAGTCGAACTTGCTCTTTTTAAAACTTTTAATTCTCCAAACGTCTTGCCTAGCACCTTTTCGTCACTTCTTGCATAGGCTAATTCCTTGAGATTATCAAACATAGCATGGCCACAAGAGGTAGATAGCCCCCTTACAAGATTGGAGTTGTAAACCTCTTTTTCAACCCCACAAGTACATCTGCATAAGCTCTTACCACTAGAAGAGTAAGCCTTTAAGACTGTCCACTCACCAAAGACATCCCCACCTTTAATCTTTCTTTTTGACATCTCAATATTTAAGATAATCTTCCAAAGCCTTCACCACTATATCTTTTTTAGTAATGCCATCTTCCATAGACTTATCATCTAGCTTTTTATATAAATTTTCTGGTAAAAGCAAACTAAAAGCTATATTTCCTTCTTCTTCGACCTCAAAAAGCTCCTCATATAAGTCAGGATCTTCGATCTTTTCCACCCATGCCTTAGCCTCATCTAAAGTCAAAGGTACAATTTTTTCGCCTGGTCCTCTTAAATCTCCATATTTGCTAGCATACTTAGAAGACCCATTTCCAGTAGCATACAAGAAAAACTCCCCAGTCTTTTTAAGGTACAAAGACTCATCATAGTATCTGAAATCACTTATACTTAGATCACTACTATAAGTCTTAATAAATTGTGCAGTATCAGTATCATATCTTTTTCCATTTATAATTCTTTTCATTTTTTAATCTCCTTTATAATTTAATATGTACTAAATTCCAAGCCCCTTGCGGGGCCCTGGTTTACTTTTCTCTGATTTCTCCCTCTTCTATAGCTAGCTTGAAGTTTTCTTCATCATCAAAGAAATATTCATCAATTTCTTTACCTTCAAAAACTTTTCCATCTACATCTACTAATGTTCCGTCAAAGAATTCTAGTGTGTATTGGTCCATGTCTCTGTCATAGTAGCTTGCGTTCAAGTTTTGGATTGTTAAGTTCTTTTTCATTTTGATCTCCTTAATTTTTTTATTTATTTCTTATCTCTCATCTTGTCTATATTATATCATCATATATTTACATTGTCAATATATACAACGTAAATATAATCATATAATGAATATCTCTAAAAATCTCAAATAAATCTAAAAACATACTTGTATAACCATTGAAATTCCAACGATCATTCATATTTTGCGTTTTAAGGCTTTTTATTTTTCTAGGCATATAAATACACCTTTAAAATTTTTATTTTTAAGTTTATATTAGATAAATTATAAAAAAGAGCATAAAAAAAGACCTACCCCAGTACAGGTAGGTTTTAATTGTATAATTTCGGAGTTCCCTCTTTTCTATAAAAATTTGTACTGTAGCTAATCGGCATAAACTTTTTTTACTTACTTACTTTTCTTTTTTAGCCTCATTGACTCTTCTATGGACGGCATCGTCTATATAGTCATCAAGATTTTCTTCTGATCCAAGATAATCTTTCAAAAGTTCCTTGCTTTTAGCATCCAAATCTTTCTTGATTTTCTCCTTGGCATCATTTAAAACTTTTTCCCTTGCTTTTTCGTCAAACTCTAAGGTTTCAGACTCTTTTAAAGGCTCTACAAACGTTTGATTAAGGCTAGCTACGATAGTCTCCGCCAAATCTAAAACTTGGTCATAGACATACTTTTTAGTTTGATTTTCTTCCTTTTCAGCTATAGCCTTAGCCTTCTTAATCTCTTGACTTACAAGGCTCAAAAAAGCTATAAGGCAAGCTATCCCAGCTAAAATCATAAAACTTTCTTTCATATACAATCCTTTCTTTGCTCAATAATGAAAATTTTTGCTATTATTTTCATTTATAAGACAAATTTATCATCAATAATGCAAATTTCAGCTATTATTTTCATTTATAAATCAATTTATCACTTAATCCTGATCTTTTGTCCCTTATAGATTAAATTAGGGTTTTTAATCTGTGGGTTCATCTTTATAACCTCATCCAGACCTAGCCCATGGGCTTTGGCTATAGCCCCCAGGCTATCTCCAGCCTTGACTACATAATAGACTGGCTTAGACTTTAGCTGGCGGTTGACTTCGTCTTGGACTTCTCTATAGCTATATCCAGCCTTTTGGAGTCTAGCCTGCCTATCAGCACCCACACCCCACTTGCCATCAATCACTTCTTTTGCTAGGTCAGATATAGATTTCTTAGCCTTTGGCTTTTCTTCTACAGCTCCAACCCATCTAAAAAAGCGTACAGGGACTTTGGAGCTATCAAGGTAGTACCAATAGCCTTCGCTTTCATTGTTAGTGGTAACCGTATTATTTCCATAGTTGCAGTGGATGATCTCACCTTTCCTGGTAAAAATCCCTGTATGACCATAAGCACCACCAGATACACCCTCTCTACCTTTTACAAAAATATCCCCACGTCTTACATCTTTATAAGGTATCTCCTTGAGATATTTTCCTTGTCTGGCCATCTTAAAAAGATCCTCAGTGCTGCCATTCCACATGGTCTCAGGTATAAATCCCCCGACCTTACCAGCCTTAAAAACAAAAGATGAGCAGTCCTCGAACTTTGACCTCTTAGATGCCTCTGGCCCTATCCTGCCCCCTCCTAGCTTGTACTTAGGTTCATGCCAACGACTCTTTGCATACTCCATCATCTTTTCTATACTTGCCATACATACCTCCTATATATAAAAAGGCTAGGTCAATCCCTAGCCCCTAATCTTTTTTTATCTGCGACCTCATGTGGTCTATATTTTTCTTCATCTCTTCCACCATAACCTTAGTAGGCAGATCATTTACTTGATTTTTAATAGCTTCAAGCTCACTATCCACGCTGTCAAATCTTCTTTCTATAGAAGTAAATCCATCACATGACATCCTATCATGGTCTTTAAGACTCGACCTGTTTTGATCGATCTTTATATCATGATCTTTCAAAGCCTCTATATACCTAGCTTGTAGGTCTATGATCTGCTGAGTCTGCTCCCTCTGAGCCTCCCTATCCTCTTTTCGCTCCTGCCTCTCGATCTCTTTTTCTGCCTTCAAATTTTCCCTATCAAGCTTTTTTTGCTCCTCATACTGCTTGATAAAAGACCTCCCAAAGATCCAGATAAAGGCCGCCACGATCAAGGATATAGCTATGGCTACCCCCTGGCGGTTAATAATATCCGCTATAGTATTTATATTATTCACAATTTAATCACCTCATAAAAAGAAAAAGGGGCTTTATGCCCCTATTCTCTATTCTTCTTCTACTGCTAGATCACCAGCACCCATATCCTCTAGCTGTTTTTTCACCAAAGCTTTTAGCTTAGGATTTTTCACATCAGAGAATTTGCGTGTGCCATTTACTATACATACTGCATAACAGAAAGCTATACCTATCATGAACTCACCCCCTCTCTCTCTTAAAATTTTAAGTATATAAAAAGCAGTACCGACTGATACTGCTATACTTAACTTACTCAATTTTGAGGACTTCTTTAATTTTCGTAATTTCATCATAAATCTCAGCAATCCCCATCGAAAGCATCTGCTCACTCTGGCTCTGTTTTTCAATCCCCTCAATCTGTGCCTCAGCAAAATATGAGGTTGTCTCGCTTACCTTCTTTTCCACTTTTTTAATCTCTTTTGCAACATCCTCCACCTTTGGTAGAGGCTCATGTTTTCTATGCTTTACACCCATAATTAATCGTAGAAACCTCCTATACTTGATATACTCAAAACCTCAGTCGCAGTCTTTTTATCACCACTTACACGGATATTGACCGCCCATTGAGTCGCTGTTTTCTTCTTATTACTAAAGAAAATTTTTTCATTTCCCAAAACCTGGCTCGTGCAATCCTGCCATGTAGGGTTAGTGTCCAGCCCATTATTTGTGATCTCGACCTTCACACTTGCCCCAGCTGGGATCTCTGCCCCCATAGAAAGGATGGCCCTCTCTGGCATCTTATCTAAAGGCTCAAGACTGGACTTTTCCATCTCGAAGTCAAGTTTGGTAACAGCCTTTTCAAAGCTTATAGTCTTGGATGATCTACCGCCCTCTGAATCCTTGACCTCTATGGTTATACTATGCTTACCATTTAAGATCTTTTGCCAATCGCTAGCAGATAGTTTACAAGTATAAGAAGTACCCACACTAGCAGAAAAAGTCTTTAAAACCTTACCATCAAGCTTTTCAGTCACAGTCCAGTTCTGTCCCTCATCAGGGTCTACAACCTTATATGATACAGAAAAAGCAGATGTAATTTTGCCTAAATCAGAAGAGGCGGTCTCTACACTAGGGATAGTATTATCAGATACAGGCACGCTGGCACTGGTCAAGGATGGAGATTGGTTGCCATATGAGTCTATAGCAGTCAACCTATAAACTACACTTGTATGCCCTTTCTCTTCGATCGTATCCTTGTAGCTAGTCAAAGACCCCTTGTATCTCTGTACAAAAGCCCCACCATCAAGCGATCTCTCTAACCTATAAGATATAGGATCATTTTCTGGATCTGTAGACCTAGACCATGATATGGTGGTCGCTGTCCTTGATATGATCTTGCTTGGTAAGGTAAAACCGCCTGGTTTTGTAGGTGGCTGGTTCCAGATGATTTCATAAGCACCATTTACTGGGTTATCTTTTACCTTTACACTATTAGAAACGTTAATCATAGGATACACGTTTTCTTTATAACCAGCATTATTAAATTTCTGTAAACTAGAGGAATTTAATATAAATGACATATTATTAGCTCCTTGTCCACCTCTAGCCCAAAATGAATTATTCAATCTAAGATTTCGCAAAAAATCTTCATACTCTTGTTTACTTGGTATAAACACTTTTATACCGCCAAATTCTAAATTGGTATTTAAAACATTTTTTTGAAAATCATTTGAAAATCCTCTATAAAAATTATTGTTCAACCAATTTCTTAATGTTGAATATCTAAATTGTCCATATCCTTCATCATTCATTCCTCTATTAATTATAGGTCCTTTAAGAATTAAAGTGACAGAATTTCCTGGATATCCTCTATAGTTTTTTACAGCAATTTGCCATGTTATAACTTGACCATTATGCTTAGTATTTGCTTCTTTTACCAAAGCCCCCACAGGCAAGTCTTTTAAAAGTTTTGTCATACTTCCACCCTCTTTCTGTCAGCGTTATAGTTCCCAGATGAAACCTTGATCCCAGTCAAATTATCAAAAGCTATACTGATCTCATTTTCTCTTATATCAGTAAGAAGCAACTGCTGGAGTTTCTCAATCTGGGCTTTAAGATCCGCATTTTCAGCCATAAGACTAGCTATATCGACCTCATTTTTCCCAGCCTTAGTAGAACCATCATTCCATTTTGTCTTATCATCCAAAGTCACATGGATATCAGCATTTTGGACATGGTCAAGGGTCAGCCTAGCCCCCTCAGTCCACTGGTCTTTTTGCTCCTTGGTCACATGGATATTCCTATCCTTAGTATGAGAATCAAACAGCCCCCCGTGTGCCTTGGGGTCGGTATTATGCCTATCTATATCTGCCTGGGTCAAAAGCTTAACCGATGGATCGATCTTGATTATTACTTTTTCAGCATTTGATATTTTAAGAACTACCCTTATCATGAGGTCTTTACTCGCCCCATCTACAGGATTAGGCTTATGAGTCTCAGGATGCTTACCCACGATTAAAAGGTTGCCCTCCTTATCCGTTATACCAAATTCTCTGATAAAAAAGCCCCCTACATCGCTTGGTATATAGGCATTTATGATGATCTCATCAGGATTGCTTTCCCCGACAGTCATCGACTCGATCTTTCCTCTCCACTTCTCACCCTTTAGGCTTGTCATATCCTCAGTCGGCTCATAGTAGGCACCCCCACCATCACCGATCAAAAAATTTTCAAAAACTATAGTCTTGTTTAGGGCAAGGGCATTAGATATCTGAGCCTGCCCTGTCCTAGTCACTAGACTATAAAATAATTCCTTTCTCTCACTCATAAAATCCTCCATCTAAAATCTTTACCTCCTCATAGGTCGAAACATTGCTAGCCCCAAAATAAGCAGGATACACCGTCACAGGGCTCTTAGGAGCAGGTTCTGATATAACCACAGTCTCACCCGCTAGGCTGGTTGAGGCATAAAAGACATTTTGCTTGTATGTCCTTCTTGTCCTATAGGCAACCCCCGCCGCTTTTACCCTACTAATCAAAAAGTCTAAATCTTGGTTGGTAAATCCATCAAAATCTATCAAAAAGCTAGCAGGCTCTCTCATCCCCCTAAAGCCTTCTACAAGCCCTATATACTTATCATCAATCAAGGTATTTAAGACATGGTTAATAGTAGGTATATCACCCATAGAGAGGTTAGCTATAATCTTAGTCTGGATTAAAAGCCTGTATCTCTCATCATCTTCGCCTTGTCTTAATTGCCCGACATTAGCCCCTAGCAAATCAAGACTCTTACCCGATGCCTTCTTCAAATCTCGACTATCCTCGATACCCTCCAGAGCCTTTTCCATCTCATCGAAACCATATCCATATAAGACATAATATAGTTTTTTGTTGTTAGGCTTTCTAAAGCGTTCAGGCAACCTCTCAAAAGCTTCCTCATACTTATACATAGGCAATCTCTATACTTTCTGGTCTTGTTCGTGCTATCGACCTGCTATCAATGGTGATAGATTTCTCATCAAGATTTTTCTTATCTTTTCCCATCTTGACTATCACATCATCGACACCACCTAGACACATCATAGACCCTATAACCTTTGATAAGATCACATCTTTACCAAGTTTTAAACCATTATAGGCTATACCGTCATCATCTGTACCACCTATATAATTTATAATTGCACGCTTGACCGCCTCATCTCCTTTATAGTCCTCGCCTTTTTTTAGGCTGACCTTAAGGTATATTTCATCAGTCCTAGCCCTTGTAAAGCCTATCCTATGTCTATTTCCCTTGGTATCCTCGATATTTTTCACTATCTCGCCATAAGCTTGTATGCCCGCTGGTTTATTTTTGTATATGGTATCCGCTATCTCATCATCCGTACCACCAAACACATAACAAGCAACCGACTTTGGAGGTATTCCGTCGATGGTCTCCATAGTTGTATTTTCTCTAATTTCCGCATCTACAACATCGTCTATATCTAAAATTGCAGCAGTCAAAGCAGGTAGGGTAGATCCTCCACCTCTAGAATAGGATTTTTTATATCTTTCTCTAAATTCTTGGTCAGTTTCTATATCTAGACCACCCTCGATAGGTACAAGGTTGATCACCTTATCTATACCAAAGGTAGGATTGATTATTTCAACAACCTCACCGACATTGGCATTATATTTCTTGCCAGCACCGATCGACCTTACAGAGATTTCAACCTCTCCAGATTTTATCAGACCATCATCGATCGTCTCATATATACGCCCATCAGCAGTACCGACCCTAAAACCAGCAGGGATCAAAGTATCATCTTTACCGCTAAATTTTACAGTCCCTTTCGCCCTAGTCGCAGGCCTCCTCGTGATCGTTAGGTATTGACCGACTCCATCAAGGTTAGATCCTTCCGCATCACCGACAAAAGCCGACTTATAGACCTTTTCGATTTCCTCCCATAGGATAGCCTCATCCCAAGCGGCATTTCTTATAAATTTCCCAAGAAAAGAGGTTTCCGATGTATCAATATTGACACCGAAAACCCTCTTTGCCCTTGTAATTCGCTCCTGTAAGGCTTCACTATATAATTTTCTCCTAAAACCGTACTCAGTGACTCCATACTTACCATCACTTATACGCATAATTTCCTTATCCAATATCAACCACCTCCTTCAAGTAGATGGCATTTTCTTCTTTATCAATAATTGTTATATCAATATCAGCTGTCCTTAACCTGCTATCTCGACTAACTTTTACCTCTCTTACTTCCTTGATCCTCGAATCTTGCAGACAACACTCACGAATCGCAAGTTCAATCTCTTTATCCGTGATACCTTTTCCAGATATGTCCGCATAATCAAGACCAAGACCAAGATTTAAAAACCATTCATTTTTATTTACCGACAAGCGATTTTCTATATTTTGTCTTAGCTCCTCCTGCCCTTTTACAAGCTTTAAATCTCCATCGACAACTATATCACCACCTATCATCTCAAAAGTATGCTTGTACGTCATATAATCTTATTCTCCATACTTACCGAATCCCCTTTAACAGCAATTTCTCTGCCCTTGTAGGTTGCAAATCCTTTAAGATTAATCTTAAGAGCTTCTATCTCTACACCCCCAGAATAGATCCTGATCTTCGATTTGCCAGCCTTATCCTGGATCAGTAGACTATCTACATCTGACACCCCCAAAGACTCCTTAAAAAGAGAAATACCGCCTATAGCAACGCAATCTGATATATCATGCCCTCTCTCAGTCTCCAGGCTATCCTCACCAAGTAAGATATTGTCAGTATCATAATCTATAAAGAGCAAGACCACGATATCGTCAGGCTTTAAAGGATAGTAAACTAAATAATCTTTAGTCGATATAGTCGCCAAAGGCACATTTAAGATCATAGCTGACTCCTTAGTAGGATAAGGCTGTACATCCACTTTCATATGGTCAGGATAAAACTTGACCACTTTTGCCAATTTAGCCACATTCAAGCCCTTATTTATCCCGTTTGTTAGGTCATTAAAAAAACCATTTACATTTTCCATCATGCCTCCTCTACAGTGATAACTGTCTCAAAATCCTTGGTATGCTTGCCCTTAATCACCCTATATTTACCATCTAAAACCTTACTCTTAATCATAATCAAGGAATCAGTCTCGATTTTAGGATTGAGTAAAGACCTAACTTCCCAAGTCTTTTTTTCCTTTTTGTTTTCCTTTTTCTCCTTATCAGTCGATACATCGCTAGACTTGTCCCCAGTATCATCTTTGTTAAGAATAGGCGACCCGATCAGACCAGACTCAGGACTTAAAACAAAACCCGTCTCAAAGCCCTTTTCCTGATCACGGATCACAATCCTATTTTTATTGACAAACATCTTGCTTTCTGTATCTTTTACAAGCATTTTCAAGACATCCGAACAAAAACCATTGATTGTCTTACCTAGCTTATATACCTTGTCTTTCTTAGGCTTAATCTCGACAATCTCATAGCCCATAATGTTTATCACATCACGCATAATCAGGCTCGCCTTGGTATTTTCTTTATAGGTCTTTGAAATCTTCGCCTTTCTCCATTTCTTTCCTCCGTCAGTAACCTTTATCTTGGTCTCTTTATCTAATCCTTGCCAAGTGGTAGTCACCTCTTCTATATCTCCAGATAAGATATTTCCCTTATTTCCAAGCTTTTTATAGCCTGCATTTACTATGCAATATCCGTCTTTTTTGATCTGGTTTATGCTATCATCCGAAAGGTTATATATAACCACCTCCGACACATCAGGTTCTTTTCCATCAGAGAAATTTATATCAAAGCTGATAGTCAAGCCATTTTCTCCTAGACTCTCAAACCTCTTACCACCTGCAAGGACTTCTATATCACGAATCCAGAACATAAAGAAACACATCCTCGTTTAAGTTTTCATAGGTCACACGCTTAGCAAGACCAGTAGTATCAAAAGGTCTTATAATCACTTTAGGGACTGGCAAGTGCTTGAGATTATCAAATAGATCAACCCCATAAACAATCTTTTCACCTAAAACTACCAGCTCATGATTTTTATATAAGTTTATACTAAAAAAGTCCCCCACAACATTGTAGAAGACTTCAAATTGGAAGGTCTCATCAGCAAGCACAACCTCGAACCTATATGGAATTTTTTCTTTTTCGATATTTATATACCTCATTTACTTTGCACCTGCTTTCTACCCTCATCAGATGGCCTTTTTACCCTACTAGCTGTCTTAGAGTCCTGCTTACCACTTTGAGGATTTTTCACCGATATCTTAACGGTCTCAGGGCTTGCAATCCTCACCTCTTGAATCCTAATATCAAGATTGTACCCATTAAAATTTTCAACAGTATGTTCGACCTGTATACTTGTAATTACAACACTTTCAAGACTTGACTTGCCTATATAGGTTAAAAGTTCACTCTCTTTTTGATACTTCTTCAAAGCCTCAAGCTTAGCATCCGCATCCTCAACCATAACCCCAGATAAAGAGGCAGTAAAGGGCTTGGTTTTCATATGATCAGAAATATCTTCCCCTTTTTCTACCTCCTTAGATGTAAGCTCTGCATCATAGTCGACATTCTCCTTCACTAGGGCATCAAATTTTACATCCCCTAATCTAACTAATAACTTCTGCATATCACACCCTCTGTAGTCTTAGGTTTCTAAAGATATTTTCTATCTCACTTGCAACATCAGTAGGATTATTAGACTGGATATTAAAATAATTATTTACTACTGGGCTTGAATTATTTACAGTATTGGAGCTTGTACTTGTATTCGTGGTATTGTTAGTAGTAATCATCCTTGGCACTCTGTCCTTATCACCACCCAAAGCTCGATACTCTTCGCTGGCCTTGGCGGTTAGGACAATCTCACCTTTGTGGAGGTTAGCCAAATAATTATCATAAGGTACAAAATTTAGACCACTAGCATGGGATCTCGCTCCCCTGCCATTATTTAAATGACCGCCCCCACCTTTGCCAGATGATGGGATATTTCCACCCCCTCTAGTAAATAGATTGATCACACCTTGAATAGGGTTCTTCAGGAAGTTTTTCACCGCTTCCCATTTTCTTTTTATCGCATCAAGCACCCCAAGAGCCTTGCTCCCCATAGAGCTAAAAGACCCCTTGACCTCTTCCAGAATCGCTTTAAGCCATCCCATACCTCCGCCAAGTTCCTCCGCTCTTTGCTTGATCGACTGAAAATGCTTTATAAGCCAAACAACAGCAAATCCAACAGCCGCCAAAATCCATACCACAGGACCTGCCGCAGTAACTATAAAAAGCAAACCTTGCCCTAAAAGTCCAGCCGCTCCAGCCAAAAGTCCTATACCTTGGAGCAAAAATCCTCCAACCATGAGAACCTTTCCCAAAACTCCAACGACAGTCCCAAATATAGCTATCACAGGCCCTGCCGCAATAAGGATAAGCCCCCACTGGACTATGGTTGACTTAGTCCCCTCATCCAGGTTAGCAAACCAATCTGTCAACTCTGAAATCTTATCACCTAAAATTTCAAGATAAGGCACAGCCTGACCGCCTAATTCGATTAAATTATTCTTAATCTTATTTGTTACCCTAGCAAGCTTTTCTCCAGGTCCTAGCATCGCTTCAAAGTTTAACTCGGTTATTCCATCTGAATTCTGCATCTCTTTTAGTGTTTTATTGTATTTTTCAGTACCGTCATTAGCAAGAGACAAAGCAATCTTACCAGCGTTAAAATTTCCGAACATATCTTGCATACTCAAACCGCTAGCTTTTGCTTGTTCTTCAAGGATGCCCAAAACATCTCCTAGGCTTCTACCATCTCCCATCAACCCTTTAAAACTTTTACCAGTTTTTTGTCTTAAAACCTTGTCTACCTTTGTACCTGTAGTAGCTAATTCAGCCAGCATTGAGTTTAAGCCTGTAGTGGATTTATTAGTATCAATACCTTTATAAGTTAGCAAAGAATAAGCCGCACCTAACTGATCTATACCTACCTCATTTGCAGCCGCAATTGGTATCACGTTACCTATGGAGTTTGCCAATTCATCAACAGTTGTTTTACCTAGGTTTTGAGTTTTTATCAATATATCATGAATTTTACTTGCCGACTCAGCCTTATCTCCATAAGCATTTAAAGCTGTAGTAGTAACATCAATGGCAGTAGGTAATTCAGTAAAACCAGCTTTAGCAAACATAACTGCCGACTCTGTAAAACCTACAACCTTGCTAGGATCAACACTCGCTGATAAAGCACTATACATTGACTCAGCAACTTCTTTAGAAGCAACCCCAGTCATATCAGATATTCTTCTAGTTTCTTCCCTGATTTTTTCAACAGGTAATACATCTCCACTTAGGGTAGATACTTTCCTAATTGAATTGTCTAGGTCTAAAAACATCTTAGTACCGCCAGCTATAGCACCCGTCAAAGGCAACATCGCTTTTGTAACCGACTTACCAAACCTATTGATCTTACCCCCTAAAGCACTAATCTTGCCCCCTAAAGCCTGTAAGCCTTTCCCAGCTCCAGTCAAAGAAAAAAGGGACTTCCTAGCCCCGTCAGTTTCTTTCTTAAAGCCCCTAGTAGACTTTTCCGCCCCCTTTATAGACTTATCAATATCCTTTAGATCCTTGGAGGCCTTACTGGCATCTTTCGTCCTTATTCCAATTATTAATTCCCTAGAATTAGCCATTCTTAGCCTTCCTTTTCGCTTCTTCTTCTAATCTCTTATACTCTTCGTCTTCTTCCTCTCGAAGTAAGTAATAAGCATAATAGACCTCTCGAAACTCCTCATCCGTGAGATCCTTAAATTCTTTATAGGTGAGTACTCCATCCCTCAAAAGAATCATAGCAGGCCTATAATATGACTCATATAGACCAGCCACCTCATCTTCAAGGTCTTTTATTTGGACTTTCCCATAAAGTTATACTCTATACACTCCACGCATAAATCCGCCAATTCCTCTAAACTATCAAAATCATTTATAGTCTTTTTAGGAGATACCACAAAACTATCCAGACAAACTTGATACATCTTTATATCATCTATACCCTCTGGTAGATCCTTATTTAACCAGGATTTTTTAAGCTTCAAAGCCTCTAGCAAAGGGTATTTCTGGATGATATATTCCACTCCATTTTTTTCTATTTTTTTATTTTTAAATTTAGACTCAGTCATTTATCCTCCTTATTTCCATTCAGGTATAAAGACCTCAAACTCAACAGCCTCAGCCTGTTTTTTAGTTACCTGGTTAGGTCTTTTTATAATCCTACAATCATCACAAACAATATTTTCGCTATCATCGTTCATATCGATAATTGACAAAGGGAAAGACTCCCTATTTTTAGCTATTTCATATATCCTAGGCAAGCAAGGGCTAGAAGTCATCAAAGATATTTTAGCCTTTGCAGTCCTATCAGCATTTTCAGAGTAGGTAGTAGTCCCATCTATACCAACAGTAGTATAAACATCATCCTCATTTTTTTCAGTTTCTACCTTGGTATCCTCAGCATAACCAGTAAGAAACATATTCCCAAGTGCTATTGATACTAAATCTTGATCGTAAGTTCTAACCATTATTGTTCACCCTCCTTATTAACCAATTCATAAGTCAAAATACCAGAGATCTGTCCGCTATGGATAGCCCCTTGGAGCATAGCAGTCCAAACAATGTAGTCATATTTCCTCAAAGCTACATCGTTACTTGGGACATCCTCTCTTTTTCTATAGTCAACCCTATATTGACCAGCCTCGATAATTCCCATATCGACCGCCTGATTAAGGACTTGCTCAGCCACTGATACAAGCATAGCAATACCTCGGTTAGTATATGGTATCTTATCTTGAGTTATAGCAAGTCTCTGCATCCTCTCTTCCATCCTAAACCTAATCCAGTACTCACCAAGAACAATATCTATATATTCACCCGATAACATCTTGCCTTCAGTAGTCTGTAACACTCCCAACTTCTTTTCATAAGTAAAGATATTCTTACCATCAAGCTCTTTCATGTCAGTAAGATTTATATTAGCCTCATCAACACCTTGTATCTGCTTAAATTTAGCAGTCTTACCCCCTATTTTATAAGACATAATCACCGCCAAACCCTCAGCAAGGTAAGAATCAACATCATCATGAAAGCCCACAAAAGTGTTATCTCCAACACCTTTTAGAGCCTTAGCCTCAGCAATATCATTCACAGTAACCGCATAAATTTTATTATTTACCTGGCATTGATCAGATAAAGCCTTTATAGCCTCCGCCGAATTATCAGTACACACAACAAAAAAGAAATCCTTATTAGCATCCAAGGCCTTTTTAAAGACTTCACTCGCTTTGCCAACCTGACCCACGATAGCCACCTCCTGAGGTTGAGGCTTCTGCATAAAAAGCCTATCAGCTATCTTCTTAGCCTTGCCAGCTCCTAACTTATCTAGATTTTTACTATCTAGATATTCAAATTCTCTCTCTGTTTCAGTATCAAGGATTAGGATTGTCCCAAACCCTCTTTCAGATACCGCCACAGTTTTTCTAGTTATATTAACTGGAAAATCTAATATCATTTATTATTTCCTTTCTTAAATTTATATGTTTCTATCGTTGGTCTTATCCTCTCGATCTCATGCAAGAACCTTAATTCTACATCAAATCCATACCTATATTCGTACCTATCACCAAAAACAATCGTCCTGTCAGTGATATCTTCGACCCTAACCACGACAATATTTTCAAGGGCAAGCTCACCCCTGCCCCCATGCTTGAAATAATCCCACGCTAGGTAGATCTTATCCATACACTCAGCAATATCATCAGAATAGCAGTTAAAAGATATCACCACTTGGGGCTGGAGTTCCACCATCTCCTTATAATCGTGCTTAAAACGCTCGTCAAGCGACTTTGGGAAATCCTCCGAATAATTCCCCTCCCCACTAACGTTTGTCTTTATGGACATGATTTTATAACTATAAAAAGGCCTTTCAGGTCTCCTATAATTGTTATCAGTATCTACCACCTCAAGGCCAGTATAAGAATTTAGACCCTTAACAATTTCTTTTTTAAGTTTCCCAATCATCTTTATCCGCCCTTTCTAGTACATAGATAAATAAGCCTTTGTCATAATCAGAATAATCAGACTCCGCCATTATCCTATACCTGGTCTTGGTCTTATCTTCTTGCACGTTATAGATATAGACCCCTTTTTCTAATCTTTCATAGCAATAAAGCTTTCTATTATCCGATGAGTAAAAGCCCCCCTTATCAAGCCTCAAATCATCCTTTGACATAGGCACAATCGCACCAGGTTTCAAGACGACCGCCTTTTTCTCACCCTCTATATATTTACCAGCCTGGTCTTGATCATAGTAACCTTCTATTTCTACAATTGCCACCACCTGACCCTTGGAGTACTTTTCTATCAAATTTTTAAAATTAAACATCAGATACTCCTTACTTCAAAATCGATGGCATCTACAAGCCTGCCCTCATGCACTAAAGGATTAGATGAATCTTTTAATTTGATTGTTAATCCCGAATTTCCAGGAGACTTCACTTCATCAACAAGAAAATTCTGAATTGTTGCTGCCCCTTTATGGCCAATACTTGTATAGAATTCTTTTGCCGATATATCACCATCGATCACCGCCATAAGTAAAGCTTGATAGTCCGCAAACTCTTGATTATACTTATCAAATCCCGACCTTATAAAAGACCTCTCAGGTATCTTTATAACCTTGGTATCTTTCTTAAGATGGACATCAAAGTTATGAGCAAAAAACCCCCTCATCTTGTCAGTCACAGGAATATCGCATCCATATTCATGCACATTTGCAATCATTATTAATTTGCTATCATTTTTAGCAGTTATACCGATTACAACATAGTATCTTTCCAACTCTTCTAGATTTTTTATAACCTCATCAAGTCCCGAATTATCTATAAGATCAATCTCTAACATAAGGCTTCTTCCTCTTGTCAGACACTAAAAAGGGCCTCCTATAAGGCTCTAACCAGGCAAGGATATAACTAGGTATACCGCTTCCGTTTCCTCCTCCAGAAGAGCCTCCTCCGTAAGTTATAGACATATCAGAAAGCTTTTCAGATGATATATTAAAACTTTTAGGGTCAGTCTTCACCAACTCATCTAAAGCCATATCGATAATAGCAGGGATTTTCCCGTCTTCAAAAGTCACATTGCAGTAATCTTCTATCCACTCTTTATAGATTGGTCGAAGTCTGTCAAATTCTTCCTCGATATTTTCATTTGCTATAGCTTCATCGACAAGTTCGTTGTCAAGGTCTCGTTCGTATCTCATATCAGGCGTCAAACTATCCATAGACACCTCCTATCCTTCGATTAGCTCGATTAATTTCTCTTTCTTATCATTTCCCTTATAAGGAATTTCTCTCTCGTCTAAAAGGCTTTTAAGCTCTTTTACCGACATATCCTTATAAGCTTTTTCCTCATCAGTTTTTAAGTTTTCCTTAATAACTGGTTCTTCCTCATCTACAAGGGCATACCCCCTAGACTCATAGAGAACTCTGTAAGTCTTTGAGGTAACCTCGATTATGTCCCCACTAGGACCCTTAGCCTTATAAAACATTAAGATTCAGCTCCTGCTTTAGCCTTAGGTTTAAGTGCAGCAAAGGCATCTGCTTTCACAGTCAAGAAAGCAACATACATAGTCGCTCTTAAACCAACCATATCCCTTTCAGCAAGGTTTATAGGCTTGTTATTTTCTCCAACTATGGATGTTAAAGTTGCTTCCTCTAGGATTTTATATTCTATACCTTGTGGAATACCATAGAAAAGATTATCAAAGTCACCAGTTAGAGCAATTGCCTTATCCTTATCCCATGCTTTTCTTTTTCCATACGCAATAGGAAGACCTAAAACATCCGCAGTCACGCCTTGTCTTGCATCATTAAAGATAGGTAGGTTTCTACCATCAAGTGCACCCCTTAAGTCTTTGTTATAGCTTCTAGTAGTTGCTATTGCTTGTGGTTCTAGATCGGCATCCTCGATTAGTGCCATTAAGTGATTTATATCCTTATATGGATTATCAGTTTGGGTAACGATATTACCTTCAGTAGTCGCCCTTTCAAAAACAGATATACCTTTAGGAAATGGCGAATCATCTCCACCAAATAGAACAGACTTATCAAATTTAGCTTGGAAAGCTTCCGCAATTTTAGGCTTCATTTGATTGAAAAAGTCGCTAACAGTGTATTTTAAAAACTCATTAGATACTGGTAAGATTACCGCTAATTTATGAGCTTCCATTGTGATTGGTAGCCACTTAGCCTTAGAAGTTTGAATCACTTCACCTTCATTAACCCAGTAAGCACCAGGTCCTTCTGCAAGATAAGTAAATTCTTTTCTTAGTGCAGTCATAGGCTCATACTTAGCTAGCTTAGTAACTAACGAATCATCTACAACTTGCTTTATAACTAACTCGCCTTGTTCTTTAGGCACTTCACCTGTCATTGCATCCGATAATAGTATAGTTTCTGGATTAAAAGTTGCTTTAGTTTGTAATTTTGCCATAATTTAAATTCTCCTTAAATAATTCTTTGTTTTTGTGCATATTCACCGATATTTTCAGCTCCTAGCACATCTTTCTTAGTTCTTAGATTATTAGTCCCTTGTGGACTTTTTCCTCTTACTCTCTCGTCTAAAGCTCGATTAACAGCCCTATCAAATAACGGTTTAAATCTTTTTATCTTTGCAAAAGTTTTTTCCGCATCATCCGCTATAACAAATTCAAGAAATTCAGACTCAAGGTCTTGGTCTTTTAGTTCCTTGACCGTATCTTCCTCAAGGTCTTTCATTTTTAACTTAGCCCTTAATTCTTCAATCTCTTGTTTATCTAGCTTGGCCTGTTCCTCAGCTCTTTCTTTTTCAGAAAGCTTGGATAACCTTTCAGCATCCTCCGCCTTCTTTCTCTCCTTGGCTATGGTCTTAGCTATGATTTCCTCAACCTTTTCCTGACTTACATAGCCCTTAGTCGCCTCGCTTACAGCCTTATCCAATTCTTCTTGGCTATAAGTCTTTGCCTCTTCCTGTCCTTCATCTTGACCTTGATTTGTATCTTGGCCTTGTTCTTCACCTACCGCCTGCCCCTCATCGGCAAATCTTTGTAGGTTGATATCCTTAATCAATAAATCTTTCATCTAATCCTCCCGTTTAAGGCTCGTCAGCCATATAATCCCTAGCTTCTTTAACGTCTAACCAGTCAAAGACAATAAAAAAGGAAGCCCAAAAGCTCCCTAATTTAATACTATTTAATTGTTTATAATCATCATTTTGTAATTTTGAAATTTACAACCCAAGTTCCAACCTTCAAGAGTATGCACACTCAAATCTCTGCATTTATGGTCTAAAAATCCTAGTTCAACATATCTTTCTGAAATTATTTCAGTTATATCACCTTTCATTTTTTTATCAATGCCAAATCTTTGTATTAGAAAATATAAAGTATTTAACTTTTCTACTTTCTGTAATATTTCAACATCCTTTACTTTGATACTCTTTTCCTCTCTAGGAATAGATGAATTATTGAAATACTCATTAATTCTATTTCTCTTTTCTCCAGGTATGTTTTGATTTTTTGTAAGCTCATATACATCTTCATTGAAAAGAATATTTAATCTTCTTGTTGCTCCTAAAACAAAACCATTTTCTTCTCTAAAATCTTCAAGTGATCTACCTTGTAGCAACAAACCAAGGCTATCTCTTTTTATAATCCAATTTAAAGAGTCTTTATTTTGTCCAGTAATATAAGATATATCCCTAACAGTCATAACAGGTTTACCCTTGTAAGTTTTCTTTTCTAGCTTGTAAGCTTCTAGTTCTAGTTGCTCACCGTTAAGAAGTCGTTCCATGCGATTAAACTCATTTATATATGCCATCTTAAAATCATTATATCCTTGAATGTTAAACATATATAAGGTGAAACCGTCTTTTGTTAGTAGATATTCCTTGTATTCTCTTTTTTGACCTTTTACCTTGTAAGTTGTTGGAATAATCAGAGAACTCACATTTGAGTTTTCTGAAATCTTATCTAAATCTCTGATAATATTGCTGTGTCTTTTACCTAAACCATCAGCAACTATTCTACTGGTTGTTATGAGTCCATAATTCTTGTCATTTTTTACTTGCACTAAACTGTTCATTTTAAGTCCTTCCATATTGAAAGAAACCGCTATTTATAGTACAATGTTGATAAGGAAACATTGTATTTATATTTATAAACAACGTTTCTCTGCAACGATGGTTGAGTGGCTAAACTTATAACCATCGTTCTTTTTTTACTTATTTTTTTCTTTAATTATTTTTTTTATATATTCTTCAATGATTTCTTGCATACTTTTATTATTTTCTAACGCATATAGTTTGAATTTTTTGTGCAATTCATCATCAAGCCTTATCGTAATTGTTTTCATCTTGACCTCCTGGTTTGAATTATACATTCAATCATTCAATCAGTCAAGAAAATAATTAAATAATAGATAAATTCGTACTAAAAAGACGGCTTTTATACCGTCTTAATTTCTATTAAATTTCTTCTTTATCCTTAATCTCCGTCACATACTCCACATAGCAACGACAGTTTATATCCTCCTCTGGATAACCAGTAGTTTTAGGATACAAGCAAGTCGCCCCACTAGGCAGGGTAAATTCTTCATCCATCTTGACCTTGACCCCCTCCATAGCTTGGTGACTCGACCTCACCCTCTCATCGCTCATAGTATGCCAAATCTTATAAACCTCGATCTTAGGATTTTTCGCTATCTCTTCAAAGGTAGAGAATTTACTATCTTCAACCACCCTAGACCCCTCAGTCCTAACAAGACGGTTGACACTCGCATTATCCATCCCAAATTTCTTTTTCAAATCTCTAGCAATTTGAGTATAAGAGTCTCCACGCTCCATACCTGCACGAATCAAGGAATTAATATCATAATTAGTGTTGGATGCCCTATGCTCGACTCTCTCAACCCAAACACGACCTCCTACCCTCTTATGTACTATGTCCTTAGCATTAAAAGTTTTGTCTATAGCAGGAATACCAGCGTCCATAGCCTTTATTGACTCAACCCTAGTCTTGTCAGCTATATCATATAAAATCTTATCAATCAATTTCTCATTATCCTTATACATAGACACGACAACCCTAGTAGTCAAGGCATCTAATCTCTCTAACTCCTTGAATCTTCTTAAATCGTCAATTGAGATCTGCCCCTCAACTTCGTACTCATCATAGAGCCTCCTTAATTCGCCCCTTATTCGCTTGTAGGAGCGATTGTAGTTTTGATTAATACCTTTACACCTTTTCTTGATTAACTTCTCAATAGCACGTGAAATACGCTCGAATTTATCCTTCATCTTCTACATCTTCATCTTCTTTTTCATCAGTCATAAAAGAATCAGCATAGGTTTGATAGGCTTCCTCTTTTTCCTGCCTTTGTCTTTCTAGTTCCTCGCCGACATCATCGATACCCTTAAGTTTAGAAAAGGCAAACTGCTTAGAAGTTCCTGCATCTAGTAATTGTTTCACGGTCTGAGCATTCTTAAGTTCATCATAAGGCTTATTATCTTGGAAATTAATTGCTATATCCCTATAATCAAGTTCTACACCATGTTTAAGCCTTATATACTCACATATAAGGTCTAATCTTTGAGTTAGGGCTGTATGGTATTTTCTTTGTTTTAATTCAATCACTTGATCAGTAGCAAAGACCTTGTATTTCTGACTCTCTCCAGATGCAGTCCCAGAAAACTTTTCATCAGAAACATTAGGAGCTTTTGAGAATTTATGGATTGCCTCATCTAAATTCTTTATAAGGTTTTGTATAGACTCATCGTTTATATCTCTTGTAATAAACTTAGCATCCTGTTTGCCTGAAGCTTGGCTAGTAGCAAGTAAAACCCCATCTTCTTTTAGCTTTTTAAAATCTTCTGAATCAGTATTAACCATTCCCCATAGGATAAGTAAGGCGTTGACCTGCTCCTCAAAATTATTAACATTATCGGAGTAAATTAAATTTATAGCATCGATTAAGGATAAAACCCTTTCAAAATCACCTATATACTCATCGTTATTTGCCCACTCAATAACAGGGAATTTATGGAGGATATTCTCATACTCATCTACTAAAACATAACCATCATTGCCCGTCTTATACTCCTGAATTACATCCACCATATAAGCCGTAACAGCCTGACTCTTTTCATCGGCAGTTAGGTTTTCAAGGCTAATTTCATCCCTCACATAAAGGGCTAACCATGGTTTAGGATTAATCTTATCATCGTAAATATAAATTATGTTTTGAGGGTCTATCTCATTAAATTTATAATTTCCTTCTTCATCAACGTAATTTATCTCATAACCTAAGCCGTTGATACCGCTCATCTTAGCAAGGGCTGTATTTTCGTCCTGCTCACGGTTTGAATCTAATATATCTTGGATAATAGCAAATTTTTCCCTATCTTCAATACTAACTCCATATATAACAGGTCTACCAACCGCCATACCTTGAAGTATATCGACAATATAAGATGCATAATCAAGTCCCATCTTATTATTAGATTTATGAGAATCTTTCTTTCTCTCATCAATCTTTGCCCTACCCTCATAATATCCTTGTAGAGTTAAATACCTCTTATTATCCTGATTTTTAATTTCGATTAATGTTTTAATCAAAGAAGGAGTCACCTCCGTATCTGCTGGCAAGCAAATCCTCATAGGCAACTCCATCTTTGCTGTTATATAACTTTCAACTTTCAAATCCCATCTCCTACTCAATTTCTCCAGCTATGTATTGATAATCTTCTTTTTCCAACTCGTACTCTAATAATTGATAATCGTACCTAGATGGATAATAGCAATCTTCTTCGTCAGGCAAGTCATCTTTTTTAGTTCCATCTTCGTTTAAGTTAGATTTCTTTTCACCGATGAATTCCAAAGCTTTTTTCTTATCCAAAGATGCCCAAATAAGACCAGTAGAAAAACCATAGTCCCCTTCCGTCCCAAAATTAATCTCTAATACCAAATAAACCTTCATATTTTAACTCCATTAAATTCCTAGTACTTTTCTACTCATGGTCTTGATACCACCATCAGCCTTATCAGTATAAAGGGCATATCTAATAGCATCTTGCACATCATCAAATTCTTCTTTAACCTTATCAGCTCCAGCAGTATCTGCCCAGACATAAGAATATATCTCTTCACTAAATCTTTTAGATACAGACTTATAAATAAAAAGCTTGTTAGTCTTATAAAGAGTAGCCACATACTCAATGCCAGGTATCACCGCTTTATTGCCAAGATAAGCCTTTAATCCTTCACGAATAAACCTGTCTATATGCTCCACTCTTGCAGAATCGCAATAAAAAGGGATATTGCCGTATCTTTTCTTGATACCTTTAGCAATATCCACCCAATAATCAATTTCTTCACCTGTCTTGGCGTGTTCCTCAATCATTATATATTTATCATCATCAGTGACACCAAAAACCACAATAGCTCCATAGTGACCATAACCCCAGTCAACTCCAGCTATGTATCTTTTGAAATTGTAATCTTTTATATCATCAATGAAATGTTTATCTCCATCAAAATCCTTATAAACCATGCCATCGCCAGACACCCAATTTCCATAAATGTTACGCTCCGTAAACATCCCAGCTGGGGTGGTCTCGATGGTTGATTGTAAATACCTTTTATCCAAAAAAGTATTATCAAAAATAGTAAATTTATAAGATAAAATCCTATCCGTTGGATTATCGATGTACTCTTTTTTCAGCCAATGTTCTGGATTATCTGGGTTAGTATCACAAAGTATCCTAGCTCCCTTTCCAGAACATCTCGAAACAATCTCATCAAAAACTTCACGTCTTGCAAGTGAGGCCTCGTTGATATACGCCCCATAGGCTGTCATACCTCTGATACCTCCAAGACCTCCAATAGTCCCTGTAAAAGCTTGTATAATCTTTACACCAAACATCTTAAAAGACCCGTGCTTATCAAATTTAAAATCAACATCATACTTATTAGTTAGTTCAGTTAAAATATTGTTCTGGATAGTTTTAGAAGATACACCAGCCAAAATATACATAGGCTCGTCAACACCTTCAGCTTTTGCTATATCCCTTACACGTCTTAATTCCATTAAAAACAAATCATTATTTAAAACAGTCTTACCACTTCGCTTAGCCCCGTGATTAATTAACATAAACCAATCTTGAGACCATGTTTTTCTTAATATTTCTATTTGCTTTTTAGTATAAATCTCATCAAGCTTAGTCATTGAGTTCGCCCTCTACTAGATCCAAAAACTTATCAATCTTAAGTTCTCTGTCATCACTTGCAGACATAGACTCAATCTCAACCTCCATCTTCTTAATCTGGATTTTAGCCTTTTCATTTTCCATAGGACTACCAAGAAACTTAACCAAAATATTTAGGGCATTTGTTACATCTTCTAAAGACGGTTGAAAAGTGTAAGTTACTTCTTTTTCAACTTCACCTGTTAAGTGGTTGTAAGTTTTAGAATAAGACTCCTGCACCTCTCTTCTAGCAATCGAAGTAAGGGTAGTAATTATCTCATCCTGCCCCATCTTTTGCTTGTCTAGTATCTCTTTAGTCCTATCAGCTATATATTTAGAAACCTTGGTATTTCTAAGCAATTTTGACCCATTAGAAGATGCCGTAGTCTCTTTTTTAACATTAGGATAAGCAAACAAATAAGCCTGCGTCGCATTGCCCTTGTTCCTGATATACTCATCAGCAAAGGCTCTCTGATTAGACGTAAGACCATATTCATCCCTCGCCAATGAGCATCACCCCTTCCTATCTTCTTACACCCTTCTGAGAATTAAAATACTTCTCCTTCTTCCTCTGAGGTCTCAACCTCTCAAACTCCTTTTTAGGTAACAACCTTCTACAAGACTCAACAAAATAAGGCTGGTCAGGTAGGATGCCCTTATTTATATAAGTCAAGCATCTCCTAGCAGCCCTACGATTAAAAAAATGAGAGTGTCTCCCACCCCCACGATCATCATATAAAATATAGCCTTTTTTTACTTTCTTAATTTTAATATTTCCCATATCTAAGTCCATCAGTCAGGCCATCCACAATCAACAATTATCGAAAATGCAACGCTTTTTTTATAGTGGCGAAAGAACAAGAAAAACCACTTCCCGAATACTTATATTTTAAAAGGAGGTTAATGGTTGGATGACCTGACTCATAGACCTAAAATCGACAAAAGAAAAGGACAGGCACCATTGCCTATCCCTAGAGTATAAACAGAATTTGAATTCATTTCTTGCAACATTCCTACACTACTATTATAGCACATAAAATAGGCTTATGTGTCCCATAATTGTCCCATTTTTGTCCCAAAATGTAATTTACCTCACATCGACCTCACCCCCTTCTATCAAATACAACCTCTCAAAAATATATAACAAAGCATCATCGCTCAGTCTTTGCACGGTAGACTTAGATAAATTCATCCTCTCGCCCGCCTTTCTAAAGCTCAACCTCTCACCTTCAGGGGCAATCCACATATGATCAACAATAAACCTTTTATCCTCGTCAAGATCATCTATAGCCATCTTCATCGCCCTATTCTCAAGCTCGATAATCTTCATCCTACGACTAGACTCATCAATCTTGTCAATCATCTTAACCTGCAAATCTTCTTGACTAGAACCTCCACCCTTAACCGCATCAGTAGAAGACCAAGACGCTCCAATCGATAACCTATCCCTAGCTATATCAATCTTCACCTTTTCAGCCTCATACCTTCGCATATCCTTTCCATACTTCCCAAGTCTAGACTTTATAGTATCTATTCTAGTTCGATCTCTCTCCTGCTCTCTAATCCTGTCAAAATCCATCAAAACTCCTTAATCACAATTTCTCCTAGCTTTCATTTCTTCAATTTCCTTTTTCTTAATCTCTCTTATCTCATCATCGATCCTATAGATTTTTTATCTTTAACCACAATAGTCTGAACATTTAAATTTTCTTTTATACTCTCATAGTCAACATGATCAGAAGCTATACATCCAATCTTAAACGCTAATCTTTTTCTAAATCGGTTCAATCTTACATCACCCCAACCGAATTCATCAACAAGAGTCTCGCAAGCTAAAGCGAAAAGCGACTCACCCAAATTCATAGTTCCAGTCGAAACCGCCGCCCTCTCAACCTCCTCATCATATATTCTTCTGGCTCTCATCTTTGTTGCAGGACTCAATCCCTTGAACTTAAAACTCATAGAACCTCCTCCTTTATAAAAGTCCCATTGATAGTCTTTCCAGACCTGCCCTTAATCTTCTCATAAGCCATACATAATCATTCCTCTGGATCAATCCCAAGCTGCTCACAAAGGATAATCAAAGTCACGAAGATGTCCCCCATTTCAAGCTGCATATATTCTTGAGTTGCTATTTTCTCTTCAACCTCATCTTTAAATAGGCTAATTCTATCTAAATAATCAAACTCACTCTTAAACTCGAAAACTTCCTCAATAAACTTCATAAACTGCTTATCAGCATTTTCACTATGGAGCAAATCCTTATCATCTGCCCATCTTAACACTTTTTCTTGTAATTGTTCAAAGGTCATCTATATCTCCCATTTTCAATCTCATATAATCTTGAGTTTATATTTTTTCTAATTCTGTTTATTAACATAGCATTGATATCTGCATTATCATCTTCTTTAGCATCTGATGGATTTCTAAACATATTGTTTTTTAATTCTTCAAAATCAACTTCGCAAGCTGAAAGCAATTTTTCTACCTCTTTAATTTTCATTCTATAAACTCCAATTTATAATCTAAAATCCTAAAAAGGTATCCTTTGGTCGTCTTCTATCTCGCTAAAATCATCCTCAAAAAAGTCCTCATCCGAATTATTATTGTTTTGATAGGTATTCACATCTTGACCACCTTTGCTCCCCTCCTGGGTCGATTTAGAAAGAAATTCTACATAATCAGCAATGATGTCAGTAGTATAGATCATCTTTCCAGACTCCTTATCCTCATAAATTCCAGTCTAAACCCTCCCATCAAGAGCAACCTGACCCCCCCTGCCACAATATCTCACCAGGTTCTCCGCCTGATACCCCCAGGCAACAATCCTCGGGAAATCAGCAGTAGGTCTGCCCGCATCCTCAAGCTCTTTTCTCTTATCCCTACTTAAATTTTTATCAACCGCCAAGCTAAAACTCACATTAGCCTTGCCCGCTTTTGTGTGACTTAACTCCAAATCATTGGTGATCCTGCCTATCAAAAAAACCTTATTCATCTAAAAATCCCTTTCTCCTTATCTTCTTTGAGCTCTTTTCTGATCACTTCTAAATCTCTAACCTTACCAACTATCTCGACCCTCAGCCCCTGCCTCTTCACCTCGAAAAGATCAAGACTCATACCTCCAAAGCATACCAGCCAAAGGTCTTCATCTGATAGATCTAAGTGCAAGCTCCTAAGCCTACCAGTAATCAAGACAAGCCTGCCATGGTAGGTCTCCTCATAATCACTAAAGTAATATCCTATAGGCATGCTTGTCATATTTTTCAATCTGGGTCTAGGAATCTCATAAAATTTCTGCATCTTTGCCCTCTTTTATTTCTCTCCTAGATATAAATTCGATAGTCGCTGGATCTAAATCCTTTTGATTAGCTAAAACCTTATCTACATACTTAAAGCTAGTTACATTAGCCCTCTGCTCATACTTGAGATACCAAAGAGTATATAAAATTCTTTTCCAACCATAATCTTTTATCGCTTGTACAACCATATCCTTATCATTCCTGCTGGTATTATTTTTTAAAAATCGATAATAATAATCTATAGTCCTTTTTTCTTCATCTGATAAATTCCCTATATTATTATCGTCTCTTATCTCTTTCTCTATCTCTTTATCTATTATCTTATCTCTATTATCTGTGGGACATTGCTGGGACTTTGTCTCACATTCTTGGGACATTGTCCCGCTTGGCAATTCTTTTCTATCTCCCTCAAGAGCTTTCCTTGCCCTATATCTACGCTTTCTACGAGCTGATTCAGTTTCTCTGCCTATCATCTCATTAATCTGATTCATATAAAGCTCTCCAGTCTCAAGTCTTTCTACAATTCCTACATTCACAAAGAGTTCAAGGGCAACCCTAACTGTATCAGTATCAGTATTAGTAAGCCTAGCCAAAGACTTAACATCATAAGGCATAAGCCTCTGGCCGACATATCTTATAAGCCTACCATCATCCGATAGGCTCTTAAGGAGCAGTTTAAGATAGAAATTTACATAAGCCGCTCCGTTTTCCTGGTCTTCTATCCACTGGATAGTGTCATCATCATAAAAGTCCTCTGGCAATTTTAGCCAATAATACCTCTTATTATCACCCAATTAGACCTCCTCAACAGGCTTGAAATCATCATCAAAGAATCCCGATTGCTTATCTACCTCGATAATCTCGCCTGTCTCCTTATCAACATTAGCTGGAGCTTCTTTCTCATCCTCAACAAGCTCAGGCTCAATCTCATAATCAACCTTGTAAACTCTTTCTCCACTTTCAGCCTTGCTAGATCTTTCAAAGTTAGCATTATCAAAATTAGTAGCCTGGACTAAAGCCTGACTCTCAATAGCCTTAGGTGCATACTTAAGGACTTGGATCAGAGCCGACTTCTTCGCCATGGCATCAAAATTAGTCTGCCAAGGGCTATCACTATAATTAAAAGATTTTGAAAACTTTATCCCATAATTTCTCGCATCGTCCCTTGACATATAAAAGACATCCTGCCCACCGTCCTTGGTCTGGTAAATTGCATAGTAGCCGATAACATCCCCACTATCTCCAGTCAAACAAGGCTTATGAGTAATCTCTCCAGTACCATAATCGAAATCAAAAATTTCATTTTCCCTAACCTCACGGGCTGTAATCCTCTTAAACTGACCTGTATTATAGGCTAATTTTAGTAAACCTCTATATCCAATTTGAAAATTAACTGTAGTAATCCCCTTTTTCTTATTTTCATAAGGGATCAGATAAGCCTCCCCAAGCGGGGTATTAAACTCAAGCCCCAATTGTGCCGAATTCATAATTGCAGCAAGTAAGCTTTCTTGTGTACAATTAGCAAGTTTAGTATTAGAATTTATAGCAGTTAGTGCAGTCCTGATAAACTTTTCAACAGGTAGGTAAGAAGGTAAAGCGTTCTGAATCTCACCTTGCATGGACTTAAGAAGTCCCCTAACCGTGTCTTGCTTTCTTTGTGCTGGTGTCAAATTATTGTTTTTCTTTTGTAGTGCTTGTTTTGCGTTAGTCATGTAATCCTCCTAAAATCCCTCGTTTTGTTCTTCTAATTCTGATATTTTCTTCTCAAGTTTTTCTGTCATTTGATAATATTTATCTCTTTGGCTTCTTGCTGAATCTAACTGTCCTAGAATCTCATGTTGTTTATTTATAAGTTGAGCTTTTTCAACTCTTATCCTAGTGATTTCATTTTTTAAAGTTTCAATATAATCTTTTGTTACATCACTTAAAACATCAGGGTAATTTTTATTTTTCTTACTCACTTACAATCTCCTTTACAAATAAAGCGTCGCTATCTTTCAACATCTTCATCAACTCTTTTTCATCTTTTCCATGCTTCAAAACTAAAATATTTCCAGCTAATCCTGCTACTTGCATTAAACTAAAAAGTGTAGGACGATTTTCATCATCTGGAGTAGCCAGTGCTATCTCAAAACTCTTAGTCAATTCCTCTTCGCTGCCATCCCACATAACATCTATCATTTCGTGCATTGAACACTTTATTAGCTCTCGCAATAACTCGTTTCCATTCCTACAATCTATTTTAATCATTTACAATCTCCTTTAAATTCAATCTCCTAGACTCGCTAGTCTTTGAAAACTCCTCATAAATCTCTGGTCTTTCTTTTTTTATTCTCTTCGTGTCAATCCTAGTAGTAGTAAAAGGCCTATAGCTAACCTGTAAAAACTTGTTTCCTCCATAGTCGTGGTCTCCTAGCTGTAGCTTAATCTTCTGCTCAAATTCCTTGGTAGAGGCCTCTAAATCCTTTATAAGATCTTTAGTCTCTAAATAGGACCTATAGTCCATCTCGTCCACTTCAAGCTCAATCTGATCATCTAAACCGCCCTTAAACCTTTCTTTAAGAGCTTGGTCATACTCAGCCGATCCATCTGGAGCAGGCATCTGATCAGCTAGGACATAATTCTCCCAAAAATCAATCTCTTGGGCTTTGAGCATCTCAATAACCTCTTCGTCCCTCTCAATCTCCCTGATAATAAAATCAGTAGAGAAAATCAGACAAGCGATGTAGCACTTTTCAGCCCCTGTCACCATCATATAGTGGTGGCACTGGAGCTCATAATTTATAGGAATAGCCCCATCCGCCCACTTATCTTTGGCATATGGGCTAGTAGTCTTACACTCAAGGATGGCATTCTCCCCGACTATTTCCCTATCTATGTCAGCAAGTAGGAAAGGATGTTCCTTGCTGGCCATCATAAAATTATTTCTTCTAACCTTCTTACCAGTAGCCTCTGTAAATCTTCTAGCAACATAGTCTTCTAGATCTCGGCCCTGCCTCATAACTTCGTTATCAAAGTCTTTTACAAGCTGACCAGTCTTTTCTAGGTATAGACTAGCCTTAGATTTCCAAGGATTAAGACCACAGGCAGCCGCTGCATCCGAACCGCCAAGGCCCTTAGTCCTCATCTCCAGCCACTCTTCACGGCTTAACTTAGAAACATTTACAAGCTTTTTCATATCAAATCCCTCAAGTAAAGGCTTTCTTGGAGGTCTCTATCTGCTTGATACGCTGCTTCCTGACTTGCTTGATACATCAAATCATCAAAGTGTCTCTCTTTTTCTATGATCTCAAAATCATAAGAATCTATCTCCTCCGCTTCAGCAAGATTTCCATAGATGGCATCCACCGCCGATCCATAATACTTTTTGTCTACATCCTCCAAATCTATAAAAACCTCATACTCTTTAGTAACTTTAAATACATACCTCATCTTTGCCCCCTCCTTTGAAGCTCCTCTCTTATATCTCGGTCTACCTCGCTGTAGTCATGCCAGATATCCTGACCTATAAAAATTAAAATCTTTTTTAAATTTTCATCTGATCTATTTTCTAGATCTCCCACCAAATCCCTTGTCCTTATCTTCTTTTTCATAACTTTTCTATATATGCCTTTCTTTTCTCTTTTTCCTCTATAGCAACCTCAACCTGGGCTAGCTTTGCCCTACTATCATCGGTCGCCTTCTTATCAAGGAGGATCTCCCTTATCCTTTTAAGATTCTCCAAATCCAAACACCTAATAGCTTCATAAAAACTAATCTGATCTTTTGCCTTCATCTCTTCCCTTTTCTTTTAATTGCAGGTATAATATTCCTACAGGTTTTATGAAATTGGCTTAGCTTCGGCTAGGCCTTTTTTCTTTATACAATCCAAAGCCCACCAAATAAGGTTAGGATCGCAAAAGGTATGCCAAGCACTCCACATAAAGGAGTCTGACCATAAAGCCCTATCAAAAGCCATACAAGCCCTAAAATACTAATCAAAATCTTTTCAGTAAGCCTGTACCTTATAGCTCCCTCCAGCTCCCTCCTCTTGATCTTATCTACAAAATCAAGGTCTTTTTTTCTACTACTCATCAGTTCAATTCTTTCTTTTCTTGGTATCTTAAAAACTTGCATATATCCTCCTATTTAAACAAATCTCTCTTACCTTCCAAGCACTCATCAAGTGCCCTCTTATCAACCAAATACCTCCAGGTCTGAAACTCCTCGCCCCTAGGCGGTAAACCTATAGCAAAAGTCAGCCTATTTTCTTTGCATGCCCTCTTAAGGCAATCAAGGCTAATACCCGAAAGCCTCTTATGAGCATAATCAATATCAACAATATTCACATCTTTAAGGCTTTCTTCTATAGCCTCATGCATATCAGTGATCTTAGCCTCCAAAAATAAGCACCTCCTAACCTAAAAACTTGTTAACAAAATATATCTGCCCCTTGCCTGTAACCTTAGTTGTAGTAGTCACAACATTTGCCCCGCTACTATCTACATAAGAACCTTTCTTCATCTCAAATAGCCCTTGCTCGATGTAGACTTGCTTAGGCTGGTTCTTTCTTTCGCCACCCTTGCACAAATAGCCGTTATTCCTCAACCATGCAAAAAGATTATTCTGTCCAATCTTCTTTTGTGCCTTGCCAGTCCTAATAGCCTCCTGGCTAATCATCTTAGCTAGTTCGCCAATCAAACATGACTTATTAGAAGCAGAAACCGCATCCGCAAATATAACTTTTGGCTTGTTACGCTCGTTTTGTGCCTCAGCCAAAGCCCTTTTAGCTTTCTCCTCTTTGAGATTAGTCGCAAGCATAATCAAATAATCAGGATCAGTAAGAGTTCTTTCTATAACCCCGTCAGTCATATAAGCTCCGTGCTTTCTGATTGCTGGTAGGACCTCTGATGTTACCCAATCAGCAAATCTTTCAGCCTCTGGTTTTCTACTCTGGAAAACTAGCTTGTATAAGTTTGACTCGTTAATCATTGTTACGTCTGTTCTTCTTCCTAGAGAATCGACACCGTCAGTACTACTGACGCCATCTCCATTAAGTCTAGTTTTCGCCATCCTTGGATTATTTATCTCTAAAATCCTACAAACATCATTCAAACTGAAATATGGTTCATCATCAATAATCGATGTTCTAACTTGCCCAAATTCTTCATTATCAAATATTTTTAATTCTTTCATTTTACGCTCCATTTACAATTAAAATCGTTTTTCAATATCAATTTCATATATTTTTACAATTATTACGTGTATTTTTGCTTAAAAAAATATCATCAATTCCTACACCGAAATAATCAGCAATCTTCTTAGCTGTGGTTAAGCTCATCCTAGATGTATTTTCCGCAGTGCTTATAGTCTGCTGGGTAACCCCTACCGCCTCAGCTAATTCTTTCTGACTCACATTCTCCATAGCCCTAAGGACTCTTATATTATTCTCTGGTATAACAACCACCTCCTCTAATCTTCATAAAGTTCCCACCAATCAAATTTAAAATGCTCTCCTAACTTCTTAGCATGCCTTACAGGAAGTTCAACCTGCCTATACTCATACTTTTGATACATATTAGCACTAGTTCCTAAAATCTCTCCCATCTCCTTTTGAGTCTTCTTGTTCTTAATCCTTAATTCTTTTAAACCACTACATATTGTATCCATACTTATTTACCCCCTATATGTGGTATAATATTATTATAATAGCAAGAAAGGAGGTGCAGATATGGTTAATGATGATAAATCTCTTACAGTCCAAGCTTTTGTTAATATGTTTAAAACTGATATTGATATATTCAAAGATAATAGAATTGCTGTTCTAACATCTTTTGGTTTAGTAATAGGTGACTTAATTAATAACTCTACCGAAGAACCTACTACTTTACAGTCCATTTTTATATCAATGGATGAATCAATCAAAAAAAGTTTTGACGAAGAAAAACCTGATAGTGAAATCGGCATATTTTTAACACTTGAAAATGCAAAAATAATCACATCTAGCAACAATATTAATCTGCCAATAATAAGTATTTTTTATGATCAAATTATAGGCTTATCTTTGTGTGATTAATTTTTCCATTGTTTTTGAAATGAGATTTTTATCTTCCGAAGAAAGTTTTTCTTCTTTGATATTAATTTTAATAGAATTATCTGTTCTTCGATTAATTCTATTAAAAATCTCAGTAACATCAGAGTCGTCCAATATTATTTGGTCGGCTCTTTTATTCTCTTGATCAGAAACAGCCTTATTAATCTCAAACCATTCTCTTTTTGTAAATTTCTTTCTAAATTCAAGGAATTTTTTAATATCTTCCGCCTTCATACAACCTCCTTTTCTTAACTGTTAATCATATAATACACGTATTAATTGTTTTTGTCAAATATATTTTCAATTTTTACGTGTATTATTTTTTAAATACACGCAATACTTGTTGTATAAAACTTGTTATAATTGTAAAATACAAATAAAAGGAGTAACAGTTTATGAAAAATCTAAATGATAAAATTAGATCCCTTAGAAAAGAAAAGGGATTCACACAAGAAGACGTTGCTCACAGATTAGATATGTCTACTAGTGCATACGGATATTATGAGCAAGGAAAGACAACCCCACCACTCGCAAAGCTTAGAATGCTGGCAGAAATATATAACATATCCATCTCCCAGCTTACAGGTGAACCACAGGATACCTTAGAATTCATAGCCCAATCCGTTTCGGTCCACACCTACCCCTACATAGATAACTATGTATCAGCAGGCAGTCCGACCACTATAAGCGGTATGGAAAACCTACCAAAAATCCAAGTACCAGATGAATTGGTAGGATCATACGCAGGTAGCAACAAACTATTTTTTCTAAAAGTCAATGGCGAGTCCATGAACAAAGTTATCCCCAACGACTCAGTTATAGGAATAATTGAGTACGACTCAGTTTACGACCTAAAAAATGGTGATATTGTAGTCTACTCAACCCAGGATAACGAATATGCTGTCAAATACTTTTATAGAGATGGTAATAATCTAATATTTAGACCAGCATCAACAAACCCAAACTACTATGACACAATCTTTGACATAAAAGACAATATAAAAATAATAGGAAAAGTAGTCCAATACTCAGTAACACTATGAGAGATAAGGAGAAAAGTATGGCAGAAAGTAAATATAAGGTAATAGCGATATTAGATAATAAAAGAATTGCTATAAATTATGGCCGCAATAATAAAGCCTCAAAAAGAGATGTAGTCAGAGTAATTGAAGTAGGCCCTGAAATATCATATGAAGGCGAAAACTACGGTACTATGGATACGATAAAAGCGAATTTGTCAATAGATACTATTTACGATAAATTTTCAATTTGTACTAATAGAAGTATCGAAAATGATATGACTAGATCAATAATAGGTTCATTTTCACCTAAAATCAGAATCTATGAAGATTTAAATGTAAACAAAGAGCAAATATCAAACTTAGAAAAGCCTGATTTATCACCTATTTCTCTTGGAGACGCAGTTGAAATAATTAAATTTAATTGACATTTTCCAAAAATAATCATACAATGATAGTGTAAAGTTAACTGGTCAGCGAAAGCGGACTGCGAAAAACCCTGTCACTATTATTGTGACAGGGTTTTTTGTATTTATAGGAGAATTAATGATTAATAGAAAGCAACCCGACAAACCTTTTAAAACAATAGAAGAACAAATAGAAATCCTCGATAGTCGTAAATTAATTATTGATAATCAAGCTTTCGCCCAAGCAGCTTTATTCACATATTCTTACTATGACCTTATAAACGGTTATAAAGAAGTATTTATGATTGATGATGAGTTTAGGCCAAACACAACCATTGAAGATTTATATCTGTTTGCTAAATTTGACAGAAGTCTTCAAAACATTCTTTTTCAATATAGCGTCATCGTAGAAACTTCATTTAAAACAGCTTTAGCATACGTCTTATCAGAAAAATATGGAGAATTCCAAGAAGATTACTTAAATATAAAAAACTTTAACCAATTCAATAAAAAGGAATTAGATCAACTAAAATCAACATTAAATGATATTAGAAAAGCATATACTCCCTCACATAACAATTGGATTAATGAACCAACTTGGCATTATGTAAAAACAAAAAACCATGTTCCTGCATGGATATTATTTAAAAATATATCATTTGATTTATCAACAAAACTCTACAGCCATCTGAAATCTAAAGACAAAGAAGATGTTTGCAATATTATGTTAGACCTTACAATATCAACAGAAAAACAAAAAGAATTCCTTAATAACTCCCTGAACATTATTAGACGATTTAGAAATATAATCGCTCATAATCTCAAGTTTATAACTTATAAAGACAATACTTATAAGATCACTAAATCCAATCTAGAAAATGACACGCATGAACAATTATTCCTAGAATCGAAAACAAGCTACAATAATGCATATTCTATGATAATTTGTCTAAACTCAATAGTTAAAGATCCATCTCTTAAGTTTGAAATGAACCTTTCTATTCTTCAATTGATAGATAGGTATAGACTTATTAATCCTAAAATTATTATAGATTACTTTAACATTACAGGTATACCACATGATTACGAAGAAAGAATCAAAAACATTTTAAATAATTATTAAAGCCCTATGTTAATCCATAGGGCTATAAAAACCCCATCCAGTAGACACTAAGCGTCTATATACAAAAGAATCATACACTAAAAGGGTATAGAAAAAGCCCTACCCATACGGGCAGGACTCATCCATCCACATCCACTATACCCAAACCATAAGAAAGGAGCAAAAAATGGCAAAAAGAAGAAAGCTCCCCAATGGCATGGGAAGCATAGAGCGTGTAAAATACACACCTCAAGGCAAATTGAGAGTCAAACAGTATAGAGCCAGACTCCCAAAAAAGAAAGGCAGAAAAGACATAGGCTTCTTTAAAACCTATAACATAGCCCAAGATGCCCTCATAAACTACCAAGAACCAGAGCCTTTAGTCACATTTGCTCAACTCTTTGATAAGTTTACATCCACAAATGAATTTATCAAACTAGGCAAATCAACAAAAAATAGATACTACAGCTCATATGCTAGATTCGAAGAAATCCACGACATAGATATACACGAAATAACATACTCAGACCTCCAAGACGTCCTCGACCAAATGGAACTAGAAGGTTATGACAAAGTAGTAGATGGAGAAATCGTACATCAAGACTATTCTAAGTCATCCATCGATAGACTAAAACATCTGGTATCAAAAATCTACACAATAGCAATAAAAAACCAACTAATTCAACTAGATTTATCAAAATATCTGGAGGTAGGCGGTGTAGGAATAAGAAGAAAAAAAGAAATCTTCACAAAAGAAGAAATCGAAAGATTGTACTCATCAATCCCAAACAATCCAAACGCAATGCACGTCCTAAACCTAATTTTTACAGGCTTTAGGACAAGCGAATATTTAAACTTACAAACATCCAAGGTAAGGCTAGAAAAGAATGAAATAATCGACTTTGGAGAAAAAACCGAAGCGGGCAGACAAAGAAAAATGTTCATTCATCCAAAAATAAAAGACATCATGGTCTACCTGGTAAGTGAAAGTAAAATCGGATATGTAGTAGAAGCAAAAAAGCAAAGCGGAGAAATCTACCAGCCAAGCGACACAACCTTCTACAAAAAAATCTACTACCCATCACTAGAAAAAGCAGGTGTAAAAAAGAAAATCCCATACTCATGTAGATACACCTTCGCCACCATAGCCCACCAATCTGGAGTAGATGATAAAGCTTTACAAAAATTAATGGGACATACAGACTTTTCTATAACTGCAAATTCATATATCCAAGATCTGGATGATTATATCTATCAAGAACTTCAAAAAATATCAATATAATTTCCTACTTACCCACACATTGCCCACACACCAAAAAAGGAACATTGAAAAATCAACGTTCCTCCATAATAAATGGCGCGTCATTGAAGCAATAATCACCCTTTGAAATGACTAAGCTTCGGCAATAATATTGGAACAAGGCGGACTAAATTTGAGTATAGTGGAATGGGTTGCCCACACGTTGCCCACATAAGAAAAGGAGGCCTAAGCCTCCCTTTTTATTTCTCAAATTTATCTTTATATTTTTCTAGTATAGGCTTAAAATATTTTTCCTCACCAGCGAGTCTAGCTTGGTAAGCTTCCTCCGCAGTATCATATAATCCTAAATTAATTTTTTTATAATTAAAGGTCAATTGTGCCCTGTACTTCTTTAATTTCTTATCATAAATCACACCCTTATAACCAGTGGAATTATTTTTTGATAAGCCCTGGGTAATGCCATATAAGCTTGTACCATCTACAAGCTTGTCCTTAAGCTCTTTTTGTTCCGCCCTTTTATGGCCGCAAGATACAATTTTCCCATCTAAAAGCTCCACACCTCTCACTTCAACTTCTTTACCACAGCTACACCTACATAGGTACATGGATTCACCAGTCGAACTTGCTCTTTTTAAAACTTTTAATTCTCCAAACGTCTTGCCTAGCACCTTTTCGTCACTTCTTGCATAGGCTAATTCCTTGAGATTATCAAACATAGCATGGCCACAAGAGGTAGATAGCCCCCTTACAAGATTGGAGTTGTAAACCTCTTTTTCAACCCCACAAGTACATCTGCATAAGCTCTTACCACTAGAAGAGTAAGCCTTTAAGACTGTCCACTCACCAAAGACATCCCCACCTTTAATCTTTCTTTTTGACATCTCAATATTTAAGATAATCTTCCAAAGCCTTCACCACTATATCTTTTTTAGTAATGCCATCTTCCATAGACTTATCATCTAGCTTTTTATATAAATTTTCTGGTAAAAGCAAACTAAAAGCTATATTTCCTTCTTCTTCGACCTCAAAAAGCTCCTCATATAAGTCAGGATCTTCGATCTTTTCCACCCATGCCTTAGCCTCATCTAAAGTCAAAGGTACAATTTTTTCGCCTGGTCCTCTTAAATCTCCATATTTGCTAGCATACTTAGAAGACCCATTTCCAGTAGCATACAAGAAAAACTCCCCAGTCTTTTTAAGGTACAAAGACTCATCATAGTATCTGAAATCACTTATACTTAGATCACTACTATAAGTCTTAATAAATTGTGCAGTATCAGTATCATATCTTTTTCCATTTATAATTCTTTTCATTTTTTAATCTCCTTTATAATTTAATATGTACTAAATTCCAAGCCCCTTGCGGGGCCCTGGTTTACTTTTCTCTGATTTCTCCCTCTTCTATAGCTAGCTTGAAGTTTTCTTCATCATCAAAGAAATATTCATCAATTTCTTTACCTTCAAAAACTTTTCCATCTACATCTACTAATGTTCCGTCAAAGAATTCTAGTGTGTATTGGTCCATGTCTCTGTCATAGTAGCTTGCGTTCAAGTTTTGGATTGTTAAGTTCTTTTTCATTTTGATCTCCTTAATTTTTTTATTTATTTCTTATCTCTCATCTTGTCTATATTATATCATCATATATTTACATTGTCAATATATACAACGTAAATATAATCATATAATGAATATCTCTAAAAATCTCAAATAAATCTAAAAACATACTTGTATAACCATTGAAATTCCAACGATCATTCATATTTTGCGTTTTAAGGCTTTTTATTTTTCTAGGCATATAAATACACCTTTAAAATTTTTATTTTTAAGTTTATATTAGATAAATTATAAAAAAGAGCATAAAAAAAGACCTACCCCAGTACAGGTAGGTTTTAATTGTATAATTTCGGAGTTCCCTCTTTTCTATAAAAATTTGTACTGTAGCTAATCGGCATAAACTTTTTTTACTTACTTACTTTTCTTTTTTAGCCTCATTGACTCTTCTATGGACGGCATCGTCTATATAGTCATCAAGATTTTCTTCTGATCCAAGATAATCTTTCAAAAGTTCCTTGCTTTTAGCATCCAAATCTTTCTTGATTTTCTCCTTGGCATCATTTAAAACTTTTTCCCTTGCTTTTTCGTCAAACTCTAAGGTTTCAGACTCTTTTAAAGGCTCTACAAACGTTTGATTAAGGCTAGCTACGATAGTCTCCGCCAAATCTAAAACTTGGTCATAGACATACTTTTTAGTTTGATTTTCTTCCTTTTCAGCTATAGCCTTAGCCTTCTTAATCTCTTGACTTACAAGGCTCAAAAAAGCTATAAGGCAAGCTATCCCAGCTAAAATCATAAAACTTTCTTTCATATACAATCCTTTCTTTGCTCAATAATGAAAATTTTTGCTATTATTTTCATTTATAAGACAAATTTATCATCAATAATGCAAATTTCAGCTATTATTTTCATTTATAAATCAATTTATCACTTAATCCTGATCTTTTGTCCCTTATAGATTAAATTAGGGTTTTTAATCTGTGGGTTCATCTTTATAACCTCATCCAGACCTAGCCCATGGGCTTTGGCTATAGCCCCCAGGCTATCTCCAGCCTTGACTACATAATAGACTGGCTTAGACTTTAGCTGGCGGTTGACTTCGTCTTGGACTTCTCTATAGCTATATCCAGCCTTTTGGAGTCTAGCCTGCCTATCAGCACCCACACCCCACTTGCCATCAATCACTTCTTTTGCTAGGTCAGATATAGATTTCTTAGCCTTTGGCTTTTCTTCTACAGCTCCAACCCATCTAAAAAAGCGTACAGGGACTTTGGAGCTATCAAGGTAGTACCAATAGCCTTCGCTTTCATTGTTAGTGGTAACCGTATTATTTCCATAGTTGCAGTGGATGATCTCACCTTTCCTGGTAAAAATCCCTGTATGACCATAAGCACCACCAGATACACCCTCTCTACCTTTTACAAAAATATCCCCACGTCTTACATCTTTATAAGGTATCTCCTTGAGATATTTTCCTTGTCTGGCCATCTTAAAAAGATCCTCAGTGCTGCCATTCCACATGGTCTCAGGTATAAATCCCCCGACCTTACCAGCCTTAAAAACAAAAGATGAGCAGTCCTCGAACTTTGACCTCTTAGATGCCTCTGGCCCTATCCTGCCCCCTCCTAGCTTGTACTTAGGTTCATGCCAACGACTCTTTGCATACTCCATCATCTTTTCTATACTTGCCATACATACCTCCTATATATAAAAAGGCTAGGTCAATCCCTAGCCCCTAATCTTTTTTTATCTGCGACCTCATGTGGTCTATATTTTTCTTCATCTCTTCCACCATAACCTTAGTAGGCAGATCATTTACTTGATTTTTAATAGCTTCAAGCTCACTATCCACGCTGTCAAATCTTCTTTCTATAGAAGTAAATCCATCACATGACATCCTATCATGGTCTTTAAGACTCGACCTGTTTTGATCGATCTTTATATCATGATCTTTCAAAGCCTCTATATACCTAGCTTGTAGGTCTATGATCTGCTGAGTCTGCTCCCTCTGAGCCTCCCTATCCTCTTTTCGCTCCTGCCTCTCGATCTCTTTTTCTGCCTTCAAATTTTCCCTATCAAGCTTTTTTTGCTCCTCATACTGCTTGATAAAAGACCTCCCAAAGATCCAGATAAAGGCCGCCACGATCAAGGATATAGCTATGGCTACCCCCTGGCGGTTAATAATATCCGCTATAGTATTTATATTATTCACAATTTAATCACCTCATAAAAAGAAAAAGGGGCTTTATGCCCCTATTCTCTATTCTTCTTCTACTGCTAGATCACCAGCACCCATATCCTCTAGCTGTTTTTTCACCAAAGCTTTTAGCTTAGGATTTTTCACATCAGAGAATTTGCGTGTGCCATTTACTATACATACTGCATAACAGAAAGCTATACCTATCATGAACTCACCCCCTCTCTCTCTTAAAATTTTAAGTATATAAAAAGCAGTACCGACTGATACTGCTATACTTAACTTACTCAATTTTGAGGACTTCTTTAATTTTCGTAATTTCATCATAAATCTCAGCAATCCCCATCGAAAGCATCTGCTCACTCTGGCTCTGTTTTTCAATCCCCTCAATCTGTGCCTCAGCAAAATATGAGGTTGTCTCGCTTACCTTCTTTTCCACTTTTTTAATCTCTTTTGCAACATCCTCCACCTTTGGTAGAGGCTCATGTTTTCTATGCTTTACACCCATAATTAATCGTAGAAACCTCCTATACTTGATATACTCAAAACCTCAGTCGCAGTCTTTTTATCACCACTTACACGGATATTGACCGCCCATTGAGTCGCTGTTTTCTTCTTATTACTAAAGAAAATTTTTTCATTTCCCAAAACCTGGCTCGTGCAATCCTGCCATGTAGGGTTAGTGTCCAGCCCATTATTTGTGATCTCGACCTTCACACTTGCCCCAGCTGGGATCTCTGCCCCCATAGAAAGGATGGCCCTCTCTGGCATCTTATCTAAAGGCTCAAGACTGGACTTTTCCATCTCGAAGTCAAGTTTGGTAACAGCCTTTTCAAAGCTTATAGTCTTGGATGATCTACCGCCCTCTGAATCCTTGACCTCTATGGTTATACTATGCTTACCATTTAAGATCTTTTGCCAATCGCTAGCAGATAGTTTACAAGTATAAGAAGTACCCACACTAGCAGAAAAAGTCTTTAAAACCTTACCATCAAGCTTTTCAGTCACAGTCCAGTTCTGTCCCTCATCAGGGTCTACAACCTTATATGATACAGAAAAAGCAGATGTAATTTTGCCTAAATCAGAAGAGGCGGTCTCTACACTAGGGATAGTATTATCAGATACAGGCACGCTGGCACTGGTCAAGGATGGAGATTGGTTGCCATATGAGTCTATAGCAGTCAACCTATAAACTACACTTGTATGCCCTTTCTCTTCGATCGTATCCTTGTAGCTAGTCAAAGACCCCTTGTATCTCTGTACAAAAGCCCCACCATCAAGCGATCTCTCTAACCTATAAGATATAGGATCATTTTCTGGATCTGTAGACCTAGACCATGATATGGTGGTCGCTGTCCTTGATATGATCTTGCTTGGTAAGGTAAAACCGCCTGGTTTTGTAGGTGGCTGGTTCCAGATGATTTCATAAGCACCATTTACTGGGTTATCTTTTACCTTTACACTATTAGAAACGTTAATCATAGGATACACGTTTTCTTTATAACCAGCATTATTAAATTTCTGTAAACTAGAGGAATTTAATATAAATGACATATTATTAGCTCCTTGTCCACCTCTAGCCCAAAATGAATTATTCAATCTAAGATTTCGCAAAAAATCTTCATACTCTTGTTTACTTGGTATAAACACTTTTATACCGCCAAATTCTAAATTGGTATTTAAAACATTTTTTTGAAAATCATTTGAAAATCCTCTATAAAAATTATTGTTCAACCAATTTCTTAATGTTGAATATCTAAATTGTCCATATCCTTCATCATTCATTCCTCTATTAATTATAGGTCCTTTAAGAATTAAAGTGACAGAATTTCCTGGATATCCTCTATAGTTTTTTACAGCAATTTGCCATGTTATAACTTGACCATTATGCTTAGTATTTGCTTCTTTTACCAAAGCCCCCACAGGCAAGTCTTTTAAAAGTTTTGTCATACTTCCACCCTCTTTCTGTCAGCGTTATAGTTCCCAGATGAAACCTTGATCCCAGTCAAATTATCAAAAGCTATACTGATCTCATTTTCTCTTATATCAGTAAGAAGCAACTGCTGGAGTTTCTCAATCTGGGCTTTAAGATCCGCATTTTCAGCCATAAGACTAGCTATATCGACCTCATTTTTCCCAGCCTTAGTAGAACCATCATTCCATTTTGTCTTATCATCCAAAGTCACATGGATATCAGCATTTTGGACATGGTCAAGGGTCAGCCTAGCCCCCTCAGTCCACTGGTCTTTTTGCTCCTTGGTCACATGGATATTCCTATCCTTAGTATGAGAATCAAACAGCCCCCCGTGTGCCTTGGGGTCGGTATTATGCCTATCTATATCTGCCTGGGTCAAAAGCTTAACCGATGGATCGATCTTGATTATTACTTTTTCAGCATTTGATATTTTAAGAACTACCCTTATCATGAGGTCTTTACTCGCCCCATCTACAGGATTAGGCTTATGAGTCTCAGGATGCTTACCCACGATTAAAAGGTTGCCCTCCTTATCCGTTATACCAAATTCTCTGATAAAAAAGCCCCCTACATCGCTTGGTATATAGGCATTTATGATGATCTCATCAGGATTGCTTTCCCCGACAGTCATCGACTCGATCTTTCCTCTCCACTTCTCACCCTTTAGGCTTGTCATATCCTCAGTCGGCTCATAGTAGGCACCCCCACCATCACCGATCAAAAAATTTTCAAAAACTATAGTCTTGTTTAGGGCAAGGGCATTAGATATCTGAGCCTGCCCTGTCCTAGTCACTAGACTATAAAATAATTCCTTTCTCTCACTCATAAAATCCTCCATCTAAAATCTTTACCTCCTCATAGGTCGAAACATTGCTAGCCCCAAAATAAGCAGGATACACCGTCACAGGGCTCTTAGGAGCAGGTTCTGATATAACCACAGTCTCACCCGCTAGGCTGGTTGAGGCATAAAAGACATTTTGCTTGTATGTCCTTCTTGTCCTATAGGCAACCCCCGCCGCTTTTACCCTACTAATCAAAAAGTCTAAATCTTGGTTGGTAAATCCATCAAAATCTATCAAAAAGCTAGCAGGCTCTCTCATCCCCCTAAAGCCTTCTACAAGCCCTATATACTTATCATCAATCAAGGTATTTAAGACATGGTTAATAGTAGGTATATCACCCATAGAGAGGTTAGCTATAATCTTAGTCTGGATTAAAAGCCTGTATCTCTCATCATCTTCGCCTTGTCTTAATTGCCCGACATTAGCCCCTAGCAAATCAAGACTCTTACCCGATGCCTTCTTCAAATCTCGACTATCCTCGATACCCTCCAGAGCCTTTTCCATCTCATCGAAACCATATCCATATAAGACATAATATAGTTTTTTGTTGTTAGGCTTTCTAAAGCGTTCAGGCAACCTCTCAAAAGCTTCCTCATACTTATACATAGGCAATCTCTATACTTTCTGGTCTTGTTCGTGCTATCGACCTGCTATCAATGGTGATAGATTTCTCATCAAGATTTTTCTTATCTTTTCCCATCTTGACTATCACATCATCGACACCACCTAGACACATCATAGACCCTATAACCTTTGATAAGATCACATCTTTACCAAGTTTTAAACCATTATAGGCTATACCGTCATCATCTGTACCACCTATATAATTTATAATTGCACGCTTGACCGCCTCATCTCCTTTATAGTCCTCGCCTTTTTTTAGGCTGACCTTAAGGTATATTTCATCAGTCCTAGCCCTTGTAAAGCCTATCCTATGTCTATTTCCCTTGGTATCCTCGATATTTTTCACTATCTCGCCATAAGCTTGTATGCCCGCTGGTTTATTTTTGTATATGGTATCCGCTATCTCATCATCCGTACCACCAAACACATAACAAGCAACCGACTTTGGAGGTATTCCGTCGATGGTCTCCATAGTTGTATTTTCTCTAATTTCCGCATCTACAACATCGTCTATATCTAAAATTGCAGCAGTCAAAGCAGGTAGGGTAGATCCTCCACCTCTAGAATAGGATTTTTTATATCTTTCTCTAAATTCTTGGTCAGTTTCTATATCTAGACCACCCTCGATAGGTACAAGGTTGATCACCTTATCTATACCAAAGGTAGGATTGATTATTTCAACAACCTCACCGACATTGGCATTATATTTCTTGCCAGCACCGATCGACCTTACAGAGATTTCAACCTCTCCAGATTTTATCAGACCATCATCGATCGTCTCATATATACGCCCATCAGCAGTACCGACCCTAAAACCAGCAGGGATCAAAGTATCATCTTTACCGCTAAATTTTACAGTCCCTTTCGCCCTAGTCGCAGGCCTCCTCGTGATCGTTAGGTATTGACCGACTCCATCAAGGTTAGATCCTTCCGCATCACCGACAAAAGCCGACTTATAGACCTTTTCGATTTCCTCCCATAGGATAGCCTCATCCCAAGCGGCATTTCTTATAAATTTCCCAAGAAAAGAGGTTTCCGATGTATCAATATTGACACCGAAAACCCTCTTTGCCCTTGTAATTCGCTCCTGTAAGGCTTCACTATATAATTTTCTCCTAAAACCGTACTCAGTGACTCCATACTTACCATCACTTATACGCATAATTTCCTTATCCAATATCAACCACCTCCTTCAAGTAGATGGCATTTTCTTCTTTATCAATAATTGTTATATCAATATCAGCTGTCCTTAACCTGCTATCTCGACTAACTTTTACCTCTCTTACTTCCTTGATCCTCGAATCTTGCAGACAACACTCACGAATCGCAAGTTCAATCTCTTTATCCGTGATACCTTTTCCAGATATGTCCGCATAATCAAGACCAAGACCAAGATTTAAAAACCATTCATTTTTATTTACCGACAAGCGATTTTCTATATTTTGTCTTAGCTCCTCCTGCCCTTTTACAAGCTTTAAATCTCCATCGACAACTATATCACCACCTATCATCTCAAAAGTATGCTTGTACGTCATATAATCTTATTCTCCATACTTACCGAATCCCCTTTAACAGCAATTTCTCTGCCCTTGTAGGTTGCAAATCCTTTAAGATTAATCTTAAGAGCTTCTATCTCTACACCCCCAGAATAGATCCTGATCTTCGATTTGCCAGCCTTATCCTGGATCAGTAGACTATCTACATCTGACACCCCCAAAGACTCCTTAAAAAGAGAAATACCGCCTATAGCAACGCAATCTGATATATCATGCCCTCTCTCAGTCTCCAGGCTATCCTCACCAAGTAAGATATTGTCAGTATCATAATCTATAAAGAGCAAGACCACGATATCGTCAGGCTTTAAAGGATAGTAAACTAAATAATCTTTAGTCGATATAGTCGCCAAAGGCACATTTAAGATCATAGCTGACTCCTTAGTAGGATAAGGCTGTACATCCACTTTCATATGGTCAGGATAAAACTTGACCACTTTTGCCAATTTAGCCACATTCAAGCCCTTATTTATCCCGTTTGTTAGGTCATTAAAAAAACCATTTACATTTTCCATCATGCCTCCTCTACAGTGATAACTGTCTCAAAATCCTTGGTATGCTTGCCCTTAATCACCCTATATTTACCATCTAAAACCTTACTCTTAATCATAATCAAGGAATCAGTCTCGATTTTAGGATTGAGTAAAGACCTAACTTCCCAAGTCTTTTTTTCCTTTTTGTTTTCCTTTTTCTCCTTATCAGTCGATACATCGCTAGACTTGTCCCCAGTATCATCTTTGTTAAGAATAGGCGACCCGATCAGACCAGACTCAGGACTTAAAACAAAACCCGTCTCAAAGCCCTTTTCCTGATCACGGATCACAATCCTATTTTTATTGACAAACATCTTGCTTTCCGTATCTTTTACAAGCATTTTCAAGACATCCGAACAAAAACCATTGATTGTCTTACCTAGCTTATATACCTTGTCTTTCTTAGGCTTAATCTCGACAATCTCATAGCCCATAATGTTTATCACATCACGCATAATCAGGCTCGCCTTGGTATTTTCTTTATAGGTCTTTGAAATCTTCGCCTTTCTCCATTTCTTTCCTCCGTCAGTAACCTTTATCTTGGTCTCTTTATCTAATCCTTGCCAAGTGGTAGTCACCTCTTCTATATCTCCAGATAAGATATTTCCCTTATTTCCAAGCTTTTTATAGCCTGCATTTACTATGCAATATCCGTCTTTTTTGATCTGGTTTATGCTATCATCCGAAAGGTTATATATAACCACCTCCGACACATCAGGTTCTTTTCCATCAGAGAAATTTATATCAAAGCTGATAGTCAAGCCATTTTCTCCTAGACTCTCAAACCTCTTACCACCTGCAAGGACTTCTATATCACGAATCCAGAACATAAAGAAACACATCCTCGTTTAAGTTTTCATAGGTCACACGCTTAGCAAGACCAGTAGTATCAAAAGGTCTTATAATCACTTTAGGGACTGGCAAGTGCTTGAGATTATCAAATAGATCAACCCCATAAACAATCTTTTCACCTAAAACTACCAGCTCATGATTTTTATATAAGTTTATACTAAAAAAGTCCCCCACAACATTGTAGAAGACTTCAAATTGGAAGGTCTCATCAGCAAGCACAACCTCGAACCTATATGGAATTTTTTCTTTTTCGATATTTATATACCTCATTTACTTTGCACCTGCTTTCTACCCTCATCAGATGGCCTTTTTACCCTACTAGCTGTCTTAGAGTCCTGCTTACCACTTTGAGGATTTTTCACCGATATCTTAAAGGTCTCAGGGCTTGCAATCCTCACCTCTTGAATCCTAATATCAAGATTGTACCCATTAAAATTTTCAACAGTATGTTCGACCTGTATACTTGTAATTACAACACTTTCAAGACTTGACTTGCCTATATAGGTTAAAAGTTCACTCTCTTTTTGATACTTCTTCAAAGCCTCAAGCTTAGCATCCGCATCCTCAACCATAACCCCAGATAAAGAGGCAGTAAAGGGCTTGGTTTTCATATGATCAGAAATATCTTCCCCTTTTTCTACCTCCTTAGATGTAAGCTCTGCATCATAGTCGACATTCTCCTTCACTAGGGCATCAAATTTTACATCCCCTAATCTAACTAATAACTTCTGCATATCACACCCTCTGTAGTCTTAGGTTTCTAAAGATATTTTCTATCTCACTTGCAACATCAGTAGGATTATTAGACTGGATATTAAAATAATTATTTACTACTGGGCTTGAATTATTTACAGTATTGGAGCTTGTACTTGTATTCGTGGTATTGTTAGTAGTAATCATCCTTGGCACTCTGTCCTTATCACCACCCAAAGCTCGATACTCTTCGCTGGCCTTGGCGGTTAGGACAATCTCACCTTTGTGGAGGTTAGCCAAATAATTATCATAAGGTACAAAATTTAGACCACTAGCATGGGATCTCGCTCCCCTGCCATTATTTAAATGACCGCCCCCACCTTTGCCAGATGATGGGATATTTCCACCCCCTCTAGTAAATAGATTGATCACACCTTGAATAGGGTTCTTCAGGAAGTTTTTCACCGCTTCCCATTTTCTTTTTATCGCATCAAGCACCCCAAGAGCCTTGCTCCCCATAGAGCTAAAAGACCCCTTGACCTCTTCCAGAATCGCTTTAAGCCATCCCATACCTCCGCCAAGTTCCTCCGCTCTTTGCTTGATCGACTGAAAATGCTTTATAAGCCAAACAACAGCAAATCCAACAGCCGCCAAAATCCATACCACAGGACCTGCCGCAGTAACTATAAAAAGCAAACCTTGCCCTAAAAGTCCAGCCGCTCCAGCCAAAAGTCCTATACCTTGGAGCAAAAATCCTCCAACCATGAGAACCTTTCCCAAAACTCCAACGACAGTCCCAAATATAGCTATCACAGGCCCTGCCGCAATAAGGATAAGCCCCCACTGGACTATGGTTGACTTAGTCCCCTCATCCAGGTTAGCAAACCAATCTGTCAACTCTGAAATCTTATCACCTAAAATTTCAAGATAAGGCACAGCCTGACCGCCTAATTCGATTAAATTATTCTTAATCTTATTTGTTACCCTAGCAAGCTTTTCTCCAGGTCCTAGCATCGCTTCAAAGTTTAACTCGGTTATTCCATCTGAATTCTGCATCTCTTTTAGTGTTTTATTGTATTTTTCAGTACCGTCATTAGCAAGAGACAAAGCAATCTTACCAGCGTTAAAATTTCCGAACATATCTTGCATACTCAAACCGCTAGCTTTTGCTTGTTCTTCAAGGATGCCCAAAACATCTCCTAGGCTTCTACCATCTCCCATCAACCCTTTAAAACTTTTACCAGTTTTTTGTCTTAAAACCTTGTCTACCTTTGTACCTGTAGTAGCTAATTCAGCCAGCATTGAGTTTAAGCCTGTAGTGGATTTATTAGTATCAATACCTTTATAAGTTAGCAAAGAATAAGCCGCACCTAACTGATCTATACCTACCTCATTTGCAGCCGCAATTGGTATCACGTTACCTATGGAGTTTGCCAATTCATCAACAGTTGTTTTACCTAGGTTTTGAGTTTTTATCAATATATCATGAATTTTACTTGCCGACTCAGCCTTATCTCCATAAGCATTTAAAGCTGTAGTAGTAACATCAATGGCAGTAGGTAATTCAGTAAAACCAGCTTTAGCAAACATAACTGCCGACTCTGTAAAACCTACAACCTTGCTAGGATCAACACTCGCTGATAAAGCACTATACATTGACTCAGCAACTTCTTTAGAAGCAACCCCAGTCATATCAGATATTCTTCTAGTTTCTTCCCTGATTTTTTCAACAGGTAATACATCTCCACTTAGGGTAGATACTTTCCTAATTGAATTGTCTAGGTCTAAAAACATCTTAGTACCGCCAGCTATAGCACCCGTCAAAGGCAACATCGCTTTTGTAACCGACTTACCAAACCTATTGATCTTACCCCCTAAAGCACTAATCTTGCCCCCTAAAGCCTGTAAGCCTTTCCCAGCTCCAGTCAAAGAAAAAAGGGACTTCCTAGCCCCGTCAGTTTCTTTCTTAAAGCCCCTAGTAGACTTTTCCGCCCCCTTTATAGACTTATCAATATCCTTTAGATCCTTGGAGGCCTTACTGGCATCTTTCGTCCTTATTCCAATTATTAATTCCCTAGAATTAGCCATTCTTAGCCTTCCTTTTCGCTTCTTCTTCTAATCTCTTATACTCTTCGTCTTCTTCCTCTCGAAGTAAGTAATAAGCATAATAGACCTCTCGAAACTCCTCATCCGTGAGATCCTTAAATTCTTTATAGGTGAGTACTCCATCCCTCAAAAGAATCATAGCAGGCCTATAATATGACTCATATAGACCAGCCACCTCATCTTCAAGGTCTTTTATTTGGACTTTCCCATAAAGTTATACTCTATACACTCCACGCATAAATCCGCCAATTCCTCTAAACTATCAAAATCATTTATAGTCTTTTTAGGAGATACCACAAAACTATCCAGACAAACTTGATACATCTTTATATCATCTATACCCTCTGGTAGATCCTTATTTAACCAGGATTTTTTAAGCTTCAAAGCCTCTAGCAAAGGGTATTTCTGGATGATATATTCCACTCCATTTTTTTCTATTTTTTTATTTTTAAATTTAGACTCAGTCATTTATCCTCCTTATTTCCATTCAGGTATAAAGACCTCAAACTCAACAGCCTCAGCCTGTTTTTTAGTTACCTGGTTAGGTCTTTTTATAATCCTACAATCATCACAAACAATATTTTCGCTATCATCGTTCATATCGATAATTGACAAAGGGAAAGACTCCCTATTTTTAGCTATTTCATATATCCTAGGCAAGCAAGGGCTAGAAGTCATCAAAGATATTTTAGCCTTTGCAGTCCTATCAGCATTTTCAGAGTAGGTAGTAGTCCCATCTATACCAACAGTAGTATAAACATCATCCTCATTTTTTTCAGTTTCTACCTTGGTATCCTCAGCATAACCAGTAAGAAACATATTCCCAAGTGCTATTGATACTAAATCTTGATCGTAAGTTCTAACCATTATTGTTCACCCTCCTTATTAACCAATTCATAAGTCAAAATACCAGAGATCTGTCCGCTATGGATAGCCCCTTGGAGCATAGCAGTCCAAACAATGTAGTCATATTTCCTCAAAGCTACATCGTTACTTGGGACATCCTCTCTTTTTCTATAGTCAACCCTATATTGACCAGCCTCGATAATTCCCATATCGACCGCCTGATTAAGGACTTGCTCAGCCACTGATACAAGCATAGCAATACCTCGGTTAGTATATGGTATCTTATCTTGAGTTATAGCAAGTCTCTGCATCCTCTCTTCCATCCTAAACCTAATCCAGTACTCACCAAGAACAATATCTATATATTCACCCGATAACATCTTGCCTTCAGTAGTCTGTAACACTCCCAACTTCTTTTCATAAGTAAAGATATTCTTACCATCAAGCTCTTTCATGTCAGTAAGATTTATATTAGCCTCATCAACACCTTGTATCTGCTTAAATTTAGCAGTCTTACCCCCTATTTTATAAGACATAATCACCGCCAAACCCTCAGCAAGGTAAGAATCAACATCATCATGAAAGCCCACAAAAGTGTTATCTCCAACACCTTTTAGAGCCTTAGCCTCAGCAATATCATTCACAGTAACCGCATAAATTTTATTATTTACCTGGCATTGATCAGATAAAGCCTTTATAGCCTCCGCCGAATTATCAGTACACACAACAAAAAAGAAATCCTTATTAGCATCCAAGGCCTTTTTAAAGACTTCACTCGCTTTGCCAACCTGACCCACGATAGCCACCTCCTGAGGTTGAGGCTTCTGCATAAAAAGCCTATCAGCTATCTTCTTAGCCTTGCCAGCTCCTAACTTATCTAGATTTTTACTATCTAGATATTCAAATTCTCTCTCTGTTTCAGTATCAAGGATTAGGATTGTCCCAAACCCTCTTTCAGATACCGCCACAGTTTTTCTAGTTATATTAACTGGAAAATCTAATATCATTTATTATTTCCTTTCTTAAATTTATATGTTTCTATCGTTGGTCTTATCCTCTCGATCTCATGCAAGAACCTTAATTCTACATCAAATCCATACCTATATTCGTACCTATCACCAAAAACAATCGTCCTGTCAGTGATATCTTCGACCCTAACCACGACAATATTTTCAAGGGCAAGCTCACCCCTGCCCCCATGCTTGAAATAATCCCACGCTAGGTAGATCTTATCCATACACTCAGCAATATCATCAGAATAGCAGTTAAAAGATATCACCACTTGGGGCTGGAGTTCCACCATCTCCTTATAATCGTGCTTAAAACGCTCGTCAAGCGACTTTGGGAAATCCTCCGAATAATTCCCCTCCCCACTAACGTTTGTCTTTATGGACATGATTTTATAACTATAAAAAGGCCTTTCAGGTCTCCTATAATTGTTATCAGTATCTACCACCTCAAGGCCAGTATAAGAATTTAGACCCTTAACAATTTCTTTTTTAAGTTTCCCAATCATCTTTATCCGCCCTTTCTAGTACATAGATAAATAAGCCTTTGTCATAATCAGAATAATCAGACTCCGCCATTATCCTATACCTGGTCTTGGTCTTATCTTCTTGCACGTTATAGATATAGACCCCTTTTTCTAATCTTTCATAGCAATAAAGCTTTCTATTATCCGATGAGTAAAAGCCCCCCTTATCAAGCCTCAAATCATCCTTTGACATAGGCACAATCGCACCAGGTTTCAAGACGACCGCCTTTTTCTCACCCTCTATATATTTACCAGCCTGGTCTTGATCATAGTAACCTTCTATTTCTACAATTGCCACCACCTGACCCTTGGAGTACTTTTCTATCAAATTTTTAAAATTAAACATCAGATACTCCTTACTTCAAAATCGATGGCATCTACAAGCCTGCCCTCATGCACTAAAGGATTAGATGAATCTTTTAATTTGATTGTTAATCCCGAATTTCCAGGAGACTTCACTTCATCAACAAGAAAATTCTGAATTGTTGCTGCCCCTTTATGGCCAATACTTGTATAGAATTCTTTTGCCGATATATCACCATCGATCACCGCCATAAGTAAAGCTTGATAGTCCGCAAACTCTTGATTATACTTATCAAATCCCGACCTTATAAAAGACCTCTCAGGTATCTTTATAACCTTGGTATCTTTCTTAAGATGGACATCAAAGTTATGAGCAAAAAACCCCCTCATCTTGTCAGTCACAGGAATATCGCATCCATATTCATGCACATTTGCAATCATTATTAATTTGCTATCATTTTTAGCAGTTATACCGATTACAACATAGTATCTTTCCAACTCTTCTAGATTTTTTATAACCTCATCAAGTCCCGAATTATCTATAAGATCAATCTCTAACATAAGGCTTCTTCCTCTTGTCAGACACTAAAAAGGGCCTCCTATAAGGCTCTAACCAGGCAAGGATATAACTAGGTATACCGCTTCCGTTTCCTCCTCCAGAAGAGCCTCCTCCGTAAGTTATAGACATATCAGAAAGCTTTTCAGATGATATATTAAAACTTTTAGGGTCAGTCTTCACCAACTCATCTAAAGCCATATCGATAATAGCAGGGATTTTCCCGTCTTCAAAAGTCACATTGCAGTAATCTTCTATCCACTCTTTATAGATTGGTCGAAGTCTGTCAAATTCTTCCTCGATATTTTCATTTGCTATAGCTTCATCGACAAGTTCGTTGTCAAGGTCTCGTTCGTATCTCATATCAGGCGTCAAACTATCCATAGACACCTCCTATCCTTCGATTAGCTCGATTAATTTCTCTTTCTTATCATTTCCCTTATAAGGAATTTCTCTCTCGTCTAAAAGGCTTTTAAGCTCTTTTACCGACATATCCTTATAAGCTTTTTCCTCATCAGTTTTTAAGTTTTCCTTAATAACTGGTTCTTCCTCATCTACAAGGGCATACCCCCTAGACTCATAGAGAACTCTGTAAGTCTTTGAGGTAACCTCGATTATGTCCCCACTAGGACCCTTAGCCTTATAAAACATTAAGATTCAGCTCCTGCTTTAGCCTTAGGTTTAAGTGCAGCAAAGGCATCTGCTTTCACAGTCAAGAAAGCAACATACATAGTCGCTCTTAAACCAACCATATCCCTTTCAGCAAGGTTTATAGGCTTGTTATTTTCTCCAACTATGGATGTTAAAGTTGCTTCCTCTAGGATTTTATATTCTATACCTTGTGGAATACCATAGAAAAGATTATCAAAGTCACCAGTTAGAGCAATTGCCTTATCCTTATCCCATGCTTTTCTTTTTCCATACGCAATAGGAAGACCTAAAACATCCGCAGTCACGCCTTGTCTTGCATCATTAAAGATAGGTAGGTTTCTACCATCAAGTGCACCCCTTAAGTCTTTGTTATAGCTTCTAGTAGTTGCTATTGCTTGTGGTTCTAGATCGGCATCCTCGATTAGTGCCATTAAGTGATTTATATCCTTATATGGATTATCAGTTTGGGTAACGATATTACCTTCAGTAGTCGCCCTTTCAAAAACAGATATACCTTTAGGAAATGGCGAATCATCTCCACCAAATAGAACAGACTTATCAAATTTAGCTTGGAAAGCTTCCGCAATTTTAGGCTTCATTTGATTGAAAAAGTCGCTAACAGTGTATTTTAAAAACTCATTAGATACTGGTAAGATTACCGCTAATTTATGAGCTTCCATTGTGATTGGTAGCCACTTAGCCTTAGAAGTTTGAATCACTTCACCTTCATTAACCCAGTAAGCACCAGGTCCTTCTGCAAGATAAGTAAATTCTTTTCTTAGTGCAGTCATAGGCTCATACTTAGCTAGCTTAGTAACTAACGAATCATCTACAACTTGCTTTATAACTAACTCGCCTTGTTCTTTAGGCACTTCACCTGTCATTGCATCCGATAATAGTATAGTTTCTGGATTAAAAGTTGCTTTAGTTTGTAATTTTGCCATAATTTAAATTCTCCTTAAATAATTCTTTGTTTTTGTGCATATTCACCGATATTTTCAGCTCCTAGCACATCTTTCTTAGTTCTTAGATTATTAGTCCCTTGTGGACTTTTTCCTCTTACTCTCTCGTCTAAAGCTCGATTAACAGCCCTATCAAATAACGGTTTAAATCTTTTTATCTTTGCAAAAGTTTTTTCCGCATCATCCGCTATAACAAATTCAAGAAATTCAGACTCAAGGTCTTGGTCTTTTAGTTCCTTGACCGTATCTTCCTCAAGGTCTTTCATTTTTAACTTAGCCCTTAATTCTTCAATCTCTTGTTTATCTAGCTTGGCCTGTTCCTCAGCTCTTTCTTTTTCAGAAAGCTTGGATAACCTTTCAGCATCCTCCGCCTTCTTTCTCTCCTTGGCTATGGTCTTAGCTATGATTTCCTCAACCTTTTCCTGACTTACATAGCCCTTAGTCGCCTCGCTTACAGCCTTATCCAATTCTTCTTGGCTATAAGTCTTTGCCTCTTCCTGTCCTTCATCTTGACCTTGATTTGTATCTTGGCCTTGTTCTTCACCTACCGCCTGCCCCTCATCGGCAAATCTTTGTAGGTTGATATCCTTAATCAATAAATCTTTCATCTAATCCTCCCGTTTAAGGCTCGTCAGCCATATAATCCCTAGCTTCTTTAACGTCTAACCAGTCAAAGACAATAAAAAAGGAAGCCCAAAAGCTCCCTAATTTAATACTATTTAATTGTTTATAATCATCATTTTGTAATTTTGAAATTTACAACCCAAGTTCCAACCTTCAAGAGTATGCACACTCAAATCTCTGCATTTATGGTCTAAAAATCCTAGTTCAACATATCTTTCTGAAATTATTTCAGTTATATCACCTTTCATTTTTTTATCAATGCCAAATCTTTGTATTAGAAAATATAAAGTATTTAACTTTTCTACTTTCTGTAATATTTCAACATCCTTTACTTTGATACTCTTTTCCTCTCTAGGAATAGATGAATTATTGAAATACTCATTAATTCTATTTCTCTTTTCTCCAGGTATGTTTTGATTTTTTGTAAGCTCATATACATCTTCATTGAAAAGAATATTTAATCTTCTTGTTGCTCCTAAAACAAAACCATTTTCTTCTCTAAAATCTTCAAGTGATCTACCTTGTAGCAACAAACCAAGGCTATCTCTTTTTATAATCCAATTTAAAGAGTCTTTATTTTGTCCAGTAATATAAGATATATCCCTAACAGTCATAACAGGTTTACCCTTGTAAGTTTTCTTTTCTAGCTTGTAAGCTTCTAGTTCTAGTTGCTCACCGTTAAGAAGTCGTTCCATGCGATTAAACTCATTTATATATGCCATCTTAAAATCATTATATCCTTGAATGTTAAACATATATAAGGTGAAACCGTCTTTTGTTAGTAGATATTCCTTGTATTCTCTTTTTTGACCTTTTACCTTGTAAGTTGTTGGAATAATCAGAGAACTCACATTTGAGTTTTCTGAAATCTTATCTAAATCTCTGATAATATTGCTGTGTCTTTTACCTAAACCATCAGCAACTATTCTACTGGTTGTTATGAGTCCATAATTCTTGTCATTTTTTACTTGCACTAAACTGTTCATTTTAAGTCCTTCCATATTGAAAGAAACCGCTATTTATAGTACAATGTTGATAAGGAAACATTGTATTTATATTTATAAACAACGTTTCTCTGCAACGATGGTTGAGTGGCTAAACTTATAACCATCGTTCTTTTTTTACTTATTTTTTTCTTTAATTATTTTTTTTATATATTCTTCAATGATTTCTTGCATACTTTTATTATTTTCTAACGCATATAGTTTGAATTTTTTGTGCAATTCATCATCAAGCCTTATCGTAATTGTTTTCATCTTGACCTCCTGGTTTGAATTATACATTCAATCATTCAATCAGTCAAGAAAATAATTAAATAATAGATAAATTCGTACTAAAAAGACGGCTTTTATACCGTCTTAATTTCTATTAAATTTCTTCTTTATCCTTAATCTCCGTCACATACTCCACATAGCAACGACAGTTTATATCCTCCTCTGGATAACCAGTAGTTTTAGGATACAAGCAAGTCGCCCCACTAGGCAGGGTAAATTCTTCATCCATCTTGACCTTGACCCCCTCCATAGCTTGGTGACTCGACCTCACCCTCTCATCGCTCATAGTATGCCAAATCTTATAAACCTCGATCTTAGGATTTTTCGCTATCTCTTCAAAGGTAGAGAATTTACTATCTTCAACCACCCTAGACCCCTCAGTCCTAACAAGACGGTTGACACTCGCATTATCCATCCCAAATTTCTTTTTCAAATCTCTAGCAATTTGAGTATAAGAGTCTCCACGCTCCATACCTGCACGAATCAAGGAATTAATATCATAATTAGTGTTGGATGCCCTATGCTCGACTCTCTCAACCCAAACACGACCTCCTACCCTCTTATGTACTATGTCCTTAGCATTAAAAGTTTTGTCTATAGCAGGAATACCAGCGTCCATAGCCTTTATTGACTCAACCCTAGTCTTGTCAGCTATATCATATAAAATCTTATCAATCAATTTCTCATTATCCTTATACATAGACACGACAACCCTAGTAGTCAAGGCATCTAATCTCTCTAACTCCTTGAATCTTCTTAAATCGTCAATTGAGATCTGCCCCTCAACTTCGTACTCATCATAGAGCCTCCTTAATTCGCCCCTTATTCGCTTGTAGGAGCGATTGTAGTTTTGATTAATACCTTTACACCTTTTCTTGATTAACTTCTCAATAGCACGTGAAATACGCTCGAATTTATCCTTCATCTTCTACATCTTCATCTTCTTTTTCATCAGTCATAAAAGAATCAGCATAGGTTTGATAGGCTTCCTCTTTTTCCTGCCTTTGTCTTTCTAGTTCCTCGCCGACATCATCGATACCCTTAAGTTTAGAAAAGGCAAACTGCTTAGAAGTTCCTGCATCTAGTAATTGTTTCACGGTCTGAGCATTCTTAAGTTCATCATAAGGCTTATTATCTTGGAAATTAATTGCTATATCCCTATAATCAAGTTCTACACCATGTTTAAGCCTTATATACTCACATATAAGGTCTAATCTTTGAGTTAGGGCTGTATGGTATTTTCTTTGTTTTAATTCAATCACTTGATCAGTAGCAAAGACCTTGTATTTCTGACTCTCTCCAGATGCAGTCCCAGAAAACTTTTCATCAGAAACATTAGGAGCTTTTGAGAATTTATGGATTGCCTCATCTAAATTCTTTATAAGGTTTTGTATAGACTCATCGTTTATATCTCTTGTAATAAACTTAGCATCCTGTTTGCCTGAAGCTTGGCTAGTAGCAAGTAAAACCCCATCTTCTTTTAGCTTTTTAAAATCTTCTGAATCAGTATTAACCATTCCCCATAGGATAAGTAAGGCGTTGACCTGCTCCTCAAAATTATTAACATTATCGGAGTAAATTAAATTTATAGCATCGATTAAGGATAAAACCCTTTCAAAATCACCTATATACTCATCGTTATTTGCCCACTCAATAACAGGGAATTTATGGAGGATATTCTCATACTCATCTACTAAAACATAACCATCATTGCCCGTCTTATACTCCTGAATTACATCCACCATATAAGCCGTAACAGCCTGACTCTTTTCATCGGCAGTTAGGTTTTCAAGGCTAATTTCATCCCTCACATAAAGGGCTAACCATGGTTTAGGATTAATCTTATCATCGTAAATATAAATTATGTTTTGAGGGTCTATCTCATTAAATTTATAATTTCCTTCTTCATCAACGTAATTTATCTCATAACCTAAGCCGTTGATACCGCTCATCTTAGCAAGGGCTGTATTTTCGTCCTGCTCACGGTTTGAATCTAATATATCTTGGATAATAGCAAATTTTTCCCTATCTTCAATACTAACTCCATATATAACAGGTCTACCAACCGCCATACCTTGAAGTATATCGACAATATAAGATGCATAATCAAGTCCCATCTTATTATTAGATTTATGAGAATCTTTCTTTCTCTCATCAATCTTTGCCCTACCCTCATAATATCCTTGTAGAGTTAAATACCTCTTATTATCCTGATTTTTAATTTCGATTAATGTTTTAATCAAAGAAGGAGTCACCTCCGTATCTGCTGGCAAGCAAATCCTCATAGGCAACTCCATCTTTGCTGTTATATAACTTTCAACTTTCAAATCCCATCTCCTACTCAATTTCTCCAGCTATGTATTGATAATCTTCTTTTTCCAACTCGTACTCTAATAATTGATAATCGTACCTAGATGGATAATAGCAATCTTCTTCGTCAGGCAAGTCATCTTTTTTAGTTCCATCTTCGTTTAAGTTAGATTTCTTTTCACCGATGAATTCCAAAGCTTTTTTCTTATCCAAAGATGCCCAAATAAGACCAGTAGAAAAACCATAGTCCCCTTCCGTCCCAAAATTAATCTCTAATACCAAATAAACCTTCATATTTTAACTCCATTAAATTCCTAGTACTTTTCTACTCATGGTCTTGATACCACCATCAGCCTTATCAGTATAAAGGGCATATCTAATAGCATCTTGCACATCATCAAATTCTTCTTTAACCTTATCAGCTCCAGCAGTATCTGCCCAGACATAAGAATATATCTCTTCACTAAATCTTTTAGATACAGACTTATAAATAAAAAGCTTGTTAGTCTTATAAAGAGTAGCCACATACTCAATGCCAGGTATCACCGCTTTATTGCCAAGATAAGCCTTTAATCCTTCACGAATAAACCTGTCTATATGCTCCACTCTTGCAGAATCGCAATAAAAAGGGATATTGCCGTATCTTTTCTTGATACCTTTAGCAATATCCACCCAATAATCAATTTCTTCACCTGTCTTGGCGTGTTCCTCAATCATTATATATTTATCATCATCAGTGACACCAAAAACCACAATAGCTCCATAGTGACCATAACCCCAGTCAACTCCAGCTATGTATCTTTTGAAATTGTAATCTTTTATATCATCAATGAAATGTTTATCTCCATCAAAATCCTTATAAACCATGCCATCGCCAGACACCCAATTTCCATAAATGTTACGCTCCGTAAACATCCCAGCTGGGGTGGTCTCGATGGTTGATTGTAAATACCTTTTATCCAAAAAAGTATTATCAAAAATAGTAAATTTATAAGATAAAATCCTATCCGTTGGATTATCGATGTACTCTTTTTTCAGCCAATGTTCTGGATTATCTGGGTTAGTATCACAAAGTATCCTAGCTCCCTTTCCAGAACATCTCGAAACAATCTCATCAAAAACTTCACGTCTTGCAAGTGAGGCCTCGTTGATATACGCCCCATAGGCTGTCATACCTCTGATACCTCCAAGACCTCCAATAGTCCCTGTAAAAGCTTGTATAATCTTTACACCAAACATCTTAAAAGACCCGTGCTTATCAAATTTAAAATCAACATCATACTTATTAGTTAGTTCAGTTAAAATATTGTTCTGGATAGTTTTAGAAGATACACCAGCCAAAATATACATAGGCTCGTCAACACCTTCAGCTTTTGCTATATCCCTTACACGTCTTAATTCCATTAAAAACAAATCATTATTTAAAACAGTCTTACCACTTCGCTTAGCCCCGTGATTAATTAACATAAACCAATCTTGAGACCATGTTTTTCTTAATATTTCTATTTGCTTTTTAGTATAAATCTCATCAAGCTTAGTCATTGAGTTCGCCCTCTACTAGATCCAAAAACTTATCAATCTTAAGTTCTCTGTCATCACTTGCAGACATAGACTCAATCTCAACCTCCATCTTCTTAATCTGGATTTTAGCCTTTTCATTTTCCATAGGACTACCAAGAAACTTAACCAAAATATTTAGGGCATTTGTTACATCTTCTAAAGACGGTTGAAAAGTGTAAGTTACTTCTTTTTCAACTTCACCTGTTAAGTGGTTGTAAGTTTTAGAATAAGACTCCTGCACCTCTCTTCTAGCAATCGAAGTAAGGGTAGTAATTATCTCATCCTGCCCCATCTTTTGCTTGTCTAGTATCTCTTTAGTCCTATCAGCTATATATTTAGAAACCTTGGTATTTCTAAGCAATTTTGACCCATTAGAAGATGCCGTAGTCTCTTTTTTAACATTAGGATAAGCAAACAAATAAGCCTGCGTCGCATTGCCCTTGTTCCTGATATACTCATCAGCAAAGGCTCTCTGATTAGACGTAAGACCATATTCATCCCTCGCCAATGAGCATCACCCCTTCCTATCTTCTTACACCCTTCTGAGAATTAAAATACTTCTCCTTCTTCCTCTGAGGTCTCAACCTCTCAAACTCCTTTTTAGGTAACAACCTTCTACAAGACTCAACAAAATAAGGCTGGTCAGGTAGGATGCCCTTATTTATATAAGTCAAGCATCTCCTAGCAGCCCTACGATTAAAAAAATGAGAGTGTCTCCCACCCCCACGATCATCATATAAAATATAGCCTTTTTTTACTTTCTTAATTTTAATATTTCCCATATCTAAGTCCATCAGTCAGGCCATCCACAATCAACAATTATCGAAAATGCAACGCTTTTTTTATAGTGGCGAAAGAACAAGAAAAACCACTTCCCGAATACTTATATTTTAAAAGGAGGTTAATGGTTGGATGACCTGACTCATAGACCTAAAATCGACAAAAGAAAAGGACAGGCACCATTGCCTATCCCTAGAGTATAAACAGAATTTGAATTCATTTCTTGCAACATTCCTACACTACTATTATAGCACATAAAATAGGCTTATGTGTCCCATAATTGTCCCATTTTTGTCCCAAAATGTAATTTACCTCACATCGACCTCACCCCCTTCTATCAAATACAACCTCTCAAAAATATATAACAAAGCATCATCGCTCAGTCTTTGCACGGTAGACTTAGATAAATTCATCCTCTCGCCCGCCTTTCTAAAGCTCAACCTCTCACCTTCAGGGGCAATCCACATATGATCAACAATAAACCTTTTATCCTCGTCAAGATCATCTATAGCCATCTTCATCGCCCTATTCTCAAGCTCGATAATCTTCATCCTACGACTAGACTCATCAATCTTGTCAATCATCTTAACCTGCAAATCTTCTTGACTAGAACCTCCACCCTTAACCGCATCAGTAGAAGACCAAGACGCTCCAATCGATAACCTATCCCTAGCTATATCAATCTTCACCTTTTCAGCCTCATACCTTCGCATATCCTTTCCATACTTCCCAAGTCTAGACTTTATAGTATCTATTCTAGTTCGATCTCTCTCCTGCTCTCTAATCCTGTCAAAATCCATCAAAACTCCTTAATCACAATTTCTCCTAGCTTTCATTTCTTCAATTTCCTTTTTCTTAATCTCTCTTATCTCATCATCGATCCTATAGATTTTTTTATCTTTAACCACAATAGTCTGAACATTTAAATTTTCTTTTATACTCTCATAGTCAACATGATCAGAAGCTATACATCCAATCTTAAACGCTAATCTTTTGCTAAATCGGTTCAATCTTACATCACCCCAACCGAATTCATCAACAAGAGTCTCGCAAGCTACAGCGAAAAGCGACTCAACCAAATTCATAGTTCCAGTCGAAACCGCCGCCCTCTCAACCTCCTCATCATATATTCTTCTGGCTCTCATCTTTGTTGCAGGACTCAATCCCTTGAACTTAAAACTCATAGATCCTCCTCCTTGATAAAAGTCCCATTGATAGTCTTTCCAGACCTGCCCTTAATCTTCTCATAAGCCATAGATAAACATTCCTCTGGATCAATCCCAAGCTGCTCACAAAGGATAATCAAAGTCACGAAGATGTCCCCCATTTCAAGCTGCATATATTCTTGAGTTGCTATTTTCTCTTCAACCTCATCTTTAAATAGGCTAATTCTATCTAAATAATCAAACTCACTCTTAAACTCGAAAACTTCCTCAATAAACTTCATAAACTGCTTATCAGCATTTTCACTATGGAGCAAATCCTTATCATCTGCCCATCTTAACACTTTTTCTTGTAATTGTTCAAAGGTCATCTATATCTCCCATTTTCAATCTCATATAATCTTGAGTTTATATTTTTTCTAATTCTGTTTATTAACATAGCATTGATATCTGCATTATCATCTTCTTTAGCATCTGATGGATTTCTAAACATATTGTTTTTTAATTCTTCAAAATCAACTTCGCAAGCTGAAAGCAATTTTTCTACCTCTTTAATTTTCATTCTATAAACTCCAATTTATAATCTAAAATCCTAAAAAGGTATCCTTTGGTCGTCTTCTATCTCGCTAAAATCATCCTCAAAAAAGTCCTCATCCGAATTATTATTGTTTTGATAGGTATTCACATCTTGACCACCTTTGCTCCCCTCCTGGGTCGATTTAGAAAGAAATTCTACATAATCAGCAATGATGTCAGTAGTATAGATCATCTTTCCAGACTCCTTATCCTCATAAGATCCAGTCTGAATCCTCCCATCGATAGCAACCTGACTACCCCTGCCACAATATCTCACCAGGTTCTCCGCCTGATACCCCCAGGCAACAATCCTCGGGAAATCAGCAGTAGGTCTGCCCGCATCCTCAAGCTCTTTTCTCTTATCCCTACTTAAATTTTTATCAACCGCCAAGCTAAAACTCACATTAGCCTTGCCCGCTTTTGTGTGACTTAACTCCAAATCATTGGTGATCCTGCCTATCAAAAAAACCTTATTCATCTAAAAATCCCTTTCTCCTTATCTTCTTTGATCTCTTTTCTGATCACTTCTAAATCTCTAACCTTACCAACTATCTCGACCCTCAGCCCCTGCCTCTTCACCTCGAAAAGATCAAGCCTCATACCTCCAAAGCATACCAGCCAAAGGTCTTCATCTGATAGGTCTAAGTGCAAGCTCCTAAGCCTACCAGTAATCAAGACAAGCCTGCCATGGTAGGTCTCCTCATAATCACTAAAGTAATATCCTATAGGCATGCTTGTCATATTTTTCAATCTGGGTCTAGGAATCTCATAAAATTTCTGCATCTTTGCCCTCTTTTATTTCTCTCCTAGATATAAATTCGATAGTCGCTGGATCTAAATCCTTTTGATTAGCTAAAACCTTATCTACATACTTAAAGCTAGTTACATTAGCCCTCTGCTCATACTTGAGATACCAAAGAGTATATAAAATTCTTTTCCAACCATAATCTTTTATCGCTTGTACAACCATATCCTTATCATTCCTGCTGGTATTATTTTTTAAAAATCGATAATAATAATCTATAGTCCTTTTTTCTTCATCTGATAAATTCCCTATATTATTATCGTCTCTTATCTCTTTCTCTATCTCTTTATCTATTATCTTATCTCTATTATCTGTGGGACATTGCTGGGACTTTGTCTCACATTCTTGGGACATTGTCCCGCTTGGCAATTCTTTTCTATCTCCCTCAAGAGCTTTCCTTGCCCTATATCTACGCTTTCTACGAGCTGATTCAGTTTCTCTGCCTATCATCTCATTAATCTGATTCATATAAAGCTCTCCAGTCTCAAGTCTTTCTACAAGTCCTATATTCACAAAGAGTTCAAGGGCAACCCTAACTGTATCAGTATCAGTATTAGTAAGCCTAGCCAAAGACTTAACATCATAAGGCATAAGCCTCTGGCCGACATATCTTATAAGCCTACCATCATCCGATAGGCTCTTAAGGAGCAGTTTAAGATAGAAATTTACATAAGCCGCTCCGTTTTCCTGGTCTTCTATCCACTGGATAGTGTCATCATCATAAAAGTCCTCTGGCAATTTTAGCCAATAATACCTCTTATTATCACCCAATTAGACCTCCTCAACAGGCTTGAAATCATCATCAAAGAATCCCGATTGCTTATCTACCTCGATAATCTCGCCTGTCTCCTTATCAACATTAGCTGGAGCTTCTTTCTCATCCTCAACAAGCTCAGGCTCAATCTCATAATCAACCTTGTAAACTCTTTCTCCACTTTCAGCCTTGCTAGATCTTTCAAAGTTAGCATTATCAAAATTAGTAGCCTGGACTAAAGCCTGACTCTCAATAGCCTTAGGTGCATACTTAAGGACTTGGATCAGAGCCGACTTCTTCGCCATGGCATCAAAATTAGTCTGCCAAGGGCTATCACTATAATTAAAAGATTTTGAAAACTTTATCCCATAATTTCTCGCATCGTCCCTTGACATATAAAAGACATCCTGCCCACCGTCCTTGGTCTGGTAAATTGCATAGTAGCCGATAACATCCCCACTATCTCCAGTCAAACAAGGCTTATGAGTAATCTCTCCAGTACCATAATCGAAATCAAAAATTTCATTTTCCCTAACCTCACGGGCTGTAATCCTCTTAAACTGACCTGTATTATAGGCTAATTTTAGTAAACCTCTATATCCAATTTGAAAATTAACTGTAGTAATCCCCTTTTTCTTATTTTCATAAGGGATCAGATAAGCCTCCCCAAGCGGGGTATTAAACTCAAGCCCCAATTGTGCCGAATTCATAATTGCAGCAAGTAAGCTTTCTTGTGTACAATTAGCAAGTTTAGTATTAGAATTTATAGCAGTTAGTGCAGTCCTGATAAACTTTTCAACAGGTAGGTAAGAAGGTAAAGCGTTCTGAATCTCACCTTGCATGGACTTAAGAAGTCCCCTAACCGTGTCTTGCTTTCTTTGTGCTGGTGTCAAATTATTGTTTTTCTTTTGTAGTGCTTGTTTTGCGTTAGTCATGTAATCCTCCTAAAATCCCTCGTTTTGTTCTTCTAATTCTGATATTTTCTTCTCAAGTTTTTCTGTCATTTGATAATATTTATCTCTTTGGCTTCTTGCTGAATCTAACTGTCCTAGAATCTCATGTTGTTTATTTATAAGTTGAGCTTTTTCAACTCTTATCCTAGTGATTTCATTTTTTAAAGTTTCAATATAATCTTTTGTTACATCACTTAAAACATCAGGGTAATTTTTATTTTTCTTACTCACTTACAATCTCCTTTACAAATAAAGCGTCGCTATCTTTCAACATCTTCATCAACTCTTTTTCATCTTTTCCATGCTTCAAAACTAAAATATTTCCAGCTAATCCTGCTACTTGCATTAAACTAAAAAGTGTAGGACGATTTTCATCATCTGGAGTAGCCAGTGCTATCTCAAAACTCTTAGTCAATTCCTCTTCGCTGCCATCCCACATAACATCTATCATTTCGTGCATTGAACACTTTATTAGCTCTCGCAATAACTCGTTTCCATTCCTACAATCTATTTTAATCATTTACAATCTCCTTTAAATTCAATCTCCTAGACTCGCTAGTCTTTGAAAACTCCTCATAAATCTCTGGTCTTTCTTTTTTTATTCTCTTCGTGTCAATCCTAGTAGTAGTAAAAGGCCTATAGCTAACCTGTAAAAACTTGTTTCCTCCATAGTCGTGGTCTCCTAGCTGTAGCTTAATCTTCTGCTCAAATTCCTTGGTAGAGGCCTCTAAATCCTTTATAAGATCTTTAGTCTCTAAATAGGACCTATAGTCCATCTCGTCCACTTCAAGCTCAATCTGATCATCTAAACCGCCCTTAAACCTTTCTTTAAGAGCTTGGTCATACTCAGCCGATCCATCTGGAGCAGGCATCTGATCAGCTAGGACATAATTCTCCCAAAAATCAATCTCTTGGGCTTTGAGCATCTCAATAACCTCTTCGTCCCTCTCAATCTCCCTGATAATAAAATCAGTAGAGAAAATCAGACAAGCGATGTAGCACTTTTCAGCCCCTGTCACCATCATATAGTGGTGGCACTGGAGCTCATAATTTATAGGAATAGCCCCATCCGCCCACTTATCTTTGGCATATGGGCTAGTAGTCTTACACTCAAGGATGGCATTCTCCCCGACTATTTCCCTATCTATGTCAGCAAGTAGGAAAGGATGTTCCTTGCTGGCCATCATAAAATTATTTCTTCTAACCTTCTTACCAGTAGCCTCTGTAAATCTTCTAGCAACATAGTCTTCTAGATCTCGGCCCTGCCTCATAACTTCGTTATCAAAGTCTTTTACAAGCTGACCAGTCTTTTCTAGGTATAGACTAGCCTTAGATTTCCAAGGATTAAGACCACAGGCAGCCGCTGCATCCGAACCGCCAAGGCCCTTAGTCCTCATCTCCAGCCACTCTTCACGGCTTAACTTAGAAACATTTACAAGCTTTTTCATATCAAATCCCTCAAGTAAAGGCTTTCTTGGAGGTCTCTATCTGCTTGATACGCTGCTTCCTGACTTGCTTGATACATCAAATCATCAAAGTGTCTCTCTTTTTCTATGATCTCAAAATCATAAGAATCTATCTCCTCCGCTTCAGCAAGATTTCCATAGATGGCATCCACCGCCGATCCATAATACTTTTTGTCTACATCCTCCAAATCTATAAAAACCTCATACTCTTTAGTAACTTTAAATACATACCTCATCTTTGCCCCCTCCTTTGAAGCTCCTCTCTTATATCTCGGTCTACCTCGCTGTAGTCATGCCAGATATCCTGACCTATAAAAATTAAAATCTTTTTTAAATTTTCATCTGATCTATTTTCTAGATCTCCCACCAAATCCCTTGTCCTTATCTTCTTTTTCATAACTTTTCTATATATGCCTTTCTTTTCTCTTTTTCCTCTATAGCAACCTCAACCTGGGCTAGCTTTGCCCTACTATCATCGGTCGCCTTCTTATCAAGGAGGATCTCCCTTATCCTTTTAAGATTCTCCAAATCCAAACACCTAATAGCTTCATAAAAACTAATCTGATCTTTTGCCTTCATCTCTTCCCTTTTCTTTTAATTGCAGGTATAATATTCCTACAGGTTTTATGAAATTGGCTTAGCTTCGGCTAGGCCTTTTTTCTTTATACAATCCAAAGCCCACCAAATAAGGTTAGGATCGCAAAAGGTATGCCAAGCACTCCACATAAAGGAGTCTGACCATAAAGCCCTATCAAAAGCCATACAAGCCCTAAAATACTAATCAAAATCTTTTCAGTAAGCCTGTACCTTATAGCTCCCTCCAGCTCCCTCCTCTTGATCTTATCTACAAAATCAAGGTCTTTTTTTCTACTACTCATCAGTTCAATTCTTTCTTTTCTTGGTATCTTAAAAACTTGCATATATCCTCCTATTTAAACAAATCTCTCTTACCTTCCAAGCACTCATCAAGTGCCCTCTTATCAACCAAATACCTCCAGGTCTGAAACTCCTCGCCCCTAGGCGGTAAACCTATAGCAAAAGTCAGCCTATTTTCTTTGCATGCCCTCTTAAGGCAATCAAGGCTAATACCCGAAAGCCTCTTATGAGCATAATCAATATCAACAATATTCACATCTTTAAGGCTTTCTTCTATAGCCTCATGCATATCAGTGATCTTAGCCTCCAAAAATAAGCACCTCCTAACCTAAAAACTTGTTAACAAAATATATCTGCCCCTTGCCTGTAACCTTAGTTGTAGTAGTCACAACATTTGCCCCGCTACTATCTACATAAGAACCTTTCTTCATCTCAAATAGCCCTTGCTCGATGTAGACTTGCTTAGGCTGGTTCTTTCTTTCGCCACCCTTGCACAAATAGCCGTTATTCCTCAACCATGCAAAAAGATTATTCTGTCCAATCTTCTTTTGTGCCTTGCCAGTCCTAATAGCCTCCTGGCTAATCATCTTAGCTAGTTCGCCAATCAAACATGACTTATTAGAAGCAGAAACCGCATCCGCAAATATAACTTTTGGCTTGTTACGCTCGTTTTGTGCCTCAGCCAAAGCCCTTTTAGCTTTCTCCTCTTTGAGATTAGTCGCAAGCATAATCAAATAATCAGGATCAGTAAGAGTTCTTTCTATAACCCCGTCAGTCATATAAGCTCCGTGCTTTCTGATTGCTGGTAGGACCTCTGATGTTACCCAATCAGCAAATCTTTCAGCCTCTGGTTTTCTACTCTGGAAAACTAGCTTGTATAAGTTTGACTCGTTAATCATTGTTACGTCTGTTCTTCTTCCTAGAGAATCGACACCGTCAGTACTACTGACGCCATCTCCATTAAGTCTAGTTTTCGCCATCCTTGGATTATTTATCTCTAAAATCCTACAAACATCATTCAAACTGAAATATGGTTCATCATCAATAATCGATGTTCTAACTTGCCCAAATTCTTCATTATCAAATATTTTTAATTCTTTCATTTTACGCTCCATTTACAATTAAAATCGTTTTTCAATATCAATTTCATATATTTTTACAATTATTACGTGTATTTTTGCTTAAAAAAATATCATCAATTCCTACACCGAAATAATCAGCAATCTTCTTAGCTGTGGTTAAGCTCATCCTAGATGTATTTTCCGCAGTGCTTATAGTCTGCTGGGTAACCCCTACCGCCTCAGCTAATTCTTTCTGACTCACATTCTCCATAGCCCTAAGGACTCTTATATTATTCTCTGGTATAACAACCACCTCCTCTAATCTTCATAAAGTTCCCACCAATCAAATTTAAAATGCTCTCCTAACTTCTTAGCATGCCTTACAGGAAGTTCAACCTGCCTATACTCATACTTTTGATACATATTAGCACTAGTTCCTAAAATCTCTCCCATCTCCTTTTGAGTCTTCTTGTTCTTAATCCTTAATTCTTTTAAACCACTACATATTGTATCCATACTTATTTACCCCCTATATGTGGTATAATATTATTATAATAGCAAGAAAGGAGGTGCAGATATGGTTAATGATGATAAATCTCTTACAGTCCAAGCTTTTGTTAATATGTTTAAAACTGATATTGATATATTCAAAGATAATAGAATTGCTGTTCTAACATCTTTTGGTTTAGTAATAGGTGACTTAATTAATAACTCTACCGAAGAACCTACTACTTTACAGTCCATTTTTATATCAATGGATGAATCAATCAAAAAAAGTTTTGACGAAGAAAAACCTGATAGTGAAATCGGCATATTTTTAACACTTGAAAATGCAAAAATAATCACATCTAGCAACAATATTAATCTGCCAATAATAAGTATTTTTTATGATCAAATTATAGGCTTATCTTTGTGTGATTAATTTTTCCATTGTTTTTGAAATGAGATTTTTATCTTCCGAAGAAAGTTTTTCTTCTTTGATATTAATTTTAATAGAATTATCTGTTCTTCGATTAATTCTATTAAAAATCTCAGTAACATCAGAGTCGTCCAATATTATTTGGTCGGCTCTTTTATTCTCTTGATCAGAAACAGCCTTATTAATCTCAAACCATTCTCTTTTTGTAAATTTCTTTCTAAATTCAAGGAATTTTTTAATATCTTCCGCCTTCATACAACCTCCTTTTCTTAACTGTTAATCATATAATACACGTATTAATTGTTTTTGTCAAATATATTTTCAATTTTTACGTGTATTATTTTTTAAATACACGCAATACTTGTTGTATAAAACTTGTTATAATTGTAAAATACAAATAAAAGGAGTAACAGTTTATGAAAAATCTAAATGATAAAATTAGATCCCTTAGAAAAGAAAAGGGATTCACACAAGAAGACGTTGCTCACAGATTAGATATGTCTACTAGTGCATACGGATATTATGAGCAAGGAAAGACAACCCCACCACTCGCAAAGCTTAGAATGCTGGCAGAAATATATAACATATCCATCTCCCAGCTTACAGGTGAACCACAGGATACCTTAGAATTCATAGCCCAATCCGTTTCGGTCCACACCTACCCCTACATAGATAACTATGTATCAGCAGGCAGTCCGACCACTATAAGCGGTATGGAAAACCTACCAAAAATCCAAGTACCAGATGAATTGGTAGGATCATACGCAGGTAGCAACAAACTATTTTTTCTAAAAGTCAATGGCGAGTCCATGAACAAAGTTATCCCCAACGACTCAGTTATAGGAATAATTGAGTACGACTCAGTTTACGACCTAAAAAATGGTGATATTGTAGTCTACTCAACCCAGGATAACGAATATGCTGTCAAATACTTTTATAGAGATGGTAATAATCTAATATTTAGACCAGCATCAACAAACCCAAACTACTATGACACAATCTTTGACATAAAAGACAATATAAAAATAATAGGAAAAGTAGTCCAATACTCAGTAACACTATGAGAGATAAGGAGAAAAGTATGGCAGAAAGTAAATATAAGGTAATAGCGATATTAGATAATAAAAGAATTGCTATAAATTATGGCCGCAATAATAAAGCCTCAAAAAGAGATGTAGTCAGAGTAATTGAAGTAGGCCCTGAAATATCATATGAAGGCGAAAACTACGGTACTATGGATACGATAAAAGCGAATTTGTCAATAGATACTATTTACGATAAATTTTCAATTTGTACTAATAGAAGTATCGAAAATGATATGACTAGATCAATAATAGGTTCATTTTCACCTAAAATCAGAATCTATGAAGATTTAAATGTAAACAAAGAGCAAATATCAAACTTAGAAAAGCCTGATTTATCACCTATTTCTCTTGGAGACGCAGTTGAAATAATTAAATTTAATTGACATTTTCCAAAAATAATCATACAATGATAGTGTAAAGTTAACTGGTCAGCGAAAGCGGACTGCGAAAAACCCTGTCACTATTATTGTGACAGGGTTTTTTGTATTTATAGGAGAATTAATGATTAATAGAAAGCAACCCGACAAACCTTTTAAAACAATAGAAGAACAAATAGAAATCCTCGATAGTCGTAAATTAATTATTGATAATCAAGCTTTCGCCCAAGCAGCTTTATTCACATATTCTTACTATGACCTTATAAACGGTTATAAAGAAGTATTTATGATTGATGATGAGTTTAGGCCAAACACAACCATTGAAGATTTATATCTGTTTGCTAAATTTGACAGAAGTCTTCAAAACATTCTTTTTCAATATAGCGTCATCGTAGAAACTTCATTTAAAACAGCTTTAGCATACGTCTTATCAGAAAAATATGGAGAATTCCAAGAAGATTACTTAAATATAAAAAACTTTAACCAATTCAATAAAAAGGAATTAGATCAACTAAAATCAACATTAAATGATATTAGAAAAGCATATACTCCCTCACATAACAATTGGATTAATGAACCAACTTGGCATTATGTAAAAACAAAAAACCATGTTCCTGCATGGATATTATTTAAAAATATATCATTTGATTTATCAACAAAACTCTACAGCCATCTGAAATCTAAAGACAAAGAAGATGTTTGCAATATTATGTTAGACCTTACAATATCAACAGAAAAACAAAAAGAATTCCTTAATAACTCCCTGAACATTATTAGACGATTTAGAAATATAATCGCTCATAATCTCAAGTTTATAACTTATAAAGACAATACTTATAAGATCACTAAATCCAATCTAGAAAATGACACGCATGAACAATTATTCCTAGAATCGAAAACAAGCTACAATAATGCATATTCTATGATAATTTGTCTAAACTCAATAGTTAAAGATCCATCTCTTAAGTTTGAAATGAACCTTTCTATTCTTCAATTGATAGATAGGTATAGACTTATTAATCCTAAAATTATTATAGATTACTTTAACATTACAGGTATACCACATGATTACGAAGAAAGAATCAAAAACATTTTAAATAATTATTAAAGCCCTATGTTAATCCATAGGGCTATAAAAACCCCATCCAGTAGACACTAAGCGTCTATATACAAAAGAATCATACACTAAAAGGGTATAGAAAAAGCCCTACCCATACGGGCAGGACTCATCCATCCACATCCACTATACCCAAACCATAAGAAAGGAGCAAAAAATGGCAAAAAGAAGAAAGCTCCCCAATGGCATGGGAAGCATAGAGCGTGTAAAATACACACCTCAAGGCAAATTGAGAGTCAAACAGTATAGAGCCAGACTCCCAAAAAAGAAAGGCAGAAAAGACATAGGCTTCTTTAAAACCTATAACATAGCCCAAGATGCCCTCATAAACTACCAAGAACCAGAGCCTTTAGTCACATTTGCTCAACTCTTTGATAAGTTTACATCCACAAATGAATTTATCAAACTAGGCAAATCAACAAAAAATAGATACTACAGCTCATATGCTAGATTCGAAGAAATCCACGACATAGATATACACGAAATAACATACTCAGACCTCCAAGACGTCCTCGACCAAATGGAACTAGAAGGTTATGACAAAGTAGTAGATGGAGAAATCGTACATCAAGACTATTCTAAGTCATCCATCGATAGACTAAAACATCTGGTATCAAAAATCTACACAATAGCAATAAAAAACCAACTAATTCAACTAGATTTATCAAAATATCTGGAGGTAGGCGGTGTAGGAATAAGAAGAAAAAAAGAAATCTTCACAAAAGAAGAAATCGAAAGATTGTACTCATCAATCCCAAACAATCCAAACGCAATGCACGTCCTAAACCTAATTTTTACAGGCTTTAGGACAAGCGAATATTTAAACTTACAAACATCCAAGGTAAGGCTAGAAAAGAATGAAATAATCGACTTTGGAGAAAAAACCGAAGCGGGCAGACAAAGAAAAATGTTCATTCATCCAAAAATAAAAGACATCATGGTCTACCTGGTAAGTGAAAGTAAAATCGGATATGTAGTAGAAGCAAAAAAGCAAAGCGGAGAAATCTACCAGCCAAGCGACACAACCTTCTACAAAAAAATCTACTACCCATCACTAGAAAAAGCAGGTGTAAAAAAGAAAATCCCATACTCATGTAGATACACCTTCGCCACCATAGCCCACCAATCTGGAGTAGATGATAAAGCTTTACAAAAATTAATGGGACATACAGACTTTTCTATAACTGCAAATTCATATATCCAAGATCTGGATGATTATATCTATCAAGAACTTCAAAAAATATCAATATAATTTCCTACTTACCCACACATTGCCCACACACCAAAAAAGGAACATTGAAAAATCAACGTTCCTCCATAATAAATGGCGCGTCATTGAGGATTCGAACCCCAGGCCTTCTGGTCCGTAGCCAGACGCTCTATCCAGCTGAGCTAATGACGCTTAATTCTAATTTTAACTTACCCATTTAATATACTTCTTAAATGAAAAAAGTCAAAATATAAAGTTTGTATTAATATTTGTGTAAAGTATAATATTTCATATTAATTTTAGGAGTCTATAATGAAGTGTGAAAATTGTGGCAAAAAAAACGATAATGATGCTAAATATTGTAAGTACTGTGGGTCAGAATTAAAAAAGGATAAACTCTTTGACATAAGTAAAAGACTAGAAGATTTAGAAAAAATAAAGAGAAAACTCAAATTAGAAGAAAAAATTGAGACCTTTATTAATCAAGAAAAGAAAATAAGCAAGGATTCAAATGAGAAATCAACATCAAAGAAACTTGATGACCATGATTATGCTAATAACAAAGATAAGTTTGATGAAAAGAAAGAGAACTCTAAGGAAAATAATTTTTTATCAAATCTGACATCCAAATTCCCCATCTCTTATAAACTAATTGGGATTTTATTAATAGCCATGCTTATCTTAGGTCCTATATTTTCGAAACTAGGATCCAAGCAAGATGAAGATTATGACTATGAAAATCCAGTAGCCATTGATGTAAAATCTTATGATACTACGATTAAGGTCAAAAGTTCTGTTAATTTAATTTTCTCAACATATGATATTAAAATATGTGTAGATGGCGAAGACCAAACTGTAATTAAAAATGGAGAAGAAACTGAATTTACCCTAAAACTTGAAGAAGGTTCGCACAACTTAAAAATTAGTAAGGCTAGCGATGAGAGTATATTTGGCGAAGTAAATTTTAATGTAAACAATGATAACAAACTTCAGTTCATAGCACAAAGCCACAGTGATAATATAGAAATTCAAAGTGAAGATTACGAAGAAAAAGTCATAGAAGAAGCAAAAGAAGAAAGTCCTTCCCAAAGTCCAGAAAATGATATAGATAAAACCACTGAAAATATAGGAGAAGATATTGAATTATCAGAAATCTCACCAGCATTAGAAAATACTGAAGAACAAAAAGATGATGAAGAAGAAGTCATAACCGTAGACAATAATGAGGATTTTAGAAATTTAATGGTACCTATCGACGATCTTGATCCTAGAATTAAAGAATTTTCTGACAAATATTATAAAAAAACAATAGAATTTGATGGTATTGTTGCGGATATACAAAATCATTCTACAATGTATGGAAAAGTATATAAAACACGTTATGATGTATTGATCTATGGAGGTGATGGATTCGAATCAACATTTGGACCATCATTTAGATTTACTAATATTTACATGGGAGAATTACCAAGCATTACTTCTAGTGGTTATCCTGTCAAAATTAAAGCAGAAGTTGGATCATATAATGAAAAAAATGGTCTTTTTGAGCTGTACCCAATATCAATAGAAACAAGATAAAACATTAAAAACGAAAATCCTAAGTTTACTTAAAACAAAAGTAGCTTAGGATTTTTATTTTTTATCTTCAAAACATCCAATAAAAAAAGCTTGCCAAGCAAGCTAAAAATGGAGCGGATGACGAGATTCGAACTCGCGACCCTCGCCTTGGCAAGGCGATGCTCTACCACTGAGCCACATCCGCAAAATATAAAAAGGGTTGGGTAGGATTGGATAACTCCAATCCTATTTGTTATTATAAATCCACAATATAATAACAAGCAAAATTTTATAAAATATAAAATTTAATGTCGACTTGGATGGATTCGAACCCAGTCCATTGCAGGGTTTCAAATCGCAAGATTTGAAATCTTCGAGATAAACGAAGTGAATCCGAAGAACTCTCCGACGTAACGGCAAGTCTATAACGAAGTCGCATCTATATTATATTATTATAGTGGCGACCTGGATGGGATTCGAACCCACGACCTCCGCCGTGACAGGGCGGCATTCTAACCAGCTGAACTACCAGGCCATAAACAAGCCTCTCCGGCGCATAGAGGAGTCTCCATAAAATGGTGATTTACGATAGTAAATCAAGCCTCCGCGGCTCGTTGAGCAGTCTCCATGAAATGGTGATTTGCGTAGCAAATCAAGGATCAAAACATCCTCATTATTGTACAAATTATTGTACTTTTGGTGGAAGTAACAGGGCTCGAACCTGTGACCCCCTGCTTGTAAGGCAGATGCTCTCCCAACTGAGCTATACTTCCATATAGTGTATAGACTAGATACACTAGGATACCGTCGGCTTGCTGACAAATCGTAGATTTGAAACGCCGCGACGTCTGACCTTCATTCCATTTGCTTCGCAAATGGTGATAGGTCATGATGGTGACCCTACCGGGATTCGAACCCGGGATACCACCGTGAAAGGGTGGTGTCTTAACCGCTTGACCATAGGGCCTTGTATTAAATAATTTAAGAATTAATGTTGTTCTCATCATCGTTGCAGCTTTGCTGCAAGTGTCTTAGTCGGCTCCATAACGAAGTCACAGACTTCTATTTCGCGACATCTGACCTACCATCAATTTACTTTGTAAATTGGGTTAGGATCATGAACCGATTGACCATAGGGCCTTGTATTTCTTTATTCTATTATAAATCTGTGAGTATATTAGATGGCTCCATGCTCTTTTAAAAGCAAATGGTGACTCTACCGGGATTCGAACCCGGGTTACCGCCGTGAGAGGGCGGTGTCTTAACCGCTTGACCATAGAGCCATATAAATCTTATTTTTTCAAAACAAGATTTCATAATAAAAAAATGGTAGCGAAGAAGAGACTTGAACTCTTGACACTCCGGGTATGAACCGAATGCTCTAGCCAACTGAGCTACTTCGCCACAATAAAAATTAATAATGTTTTGGTTGCGGGAGCAGGATTTGAACCTACGACCTCCGGGTTATGAGCCCGACGAGCTACCAGACTGCTCTATCCCGCGTTATTTTAAAGCAATCAATATCTTTTGGCGCTCAGGGTGGGACTCGAACCCACAACCTACCGGTTAACAGCCGGGTGCTCCACCATTGAGCTACCTAAGCCTAAGCATAGATAAATATATTCTAGGCTAGGCTAGAATTTCTTTTTTTTATTTAGTTTGTCAATATATTTTTCTCCAAGCCTATTGGCTTGAAGAAATATATTTTTTAGCAGCTTCCTAGTCTCCCGGGAGGTTGCCCTCCGAGTACCATCGGCGTTGTTAGGCTTAACTTCTGTGTTCGGTATGGGAACAGGTGTATCCCTAGCGCTATCGCCACTATATCATGATCCTAACCCAAAAACTTGTTTTGCTGGTAGTCAGATGTCAGACTAGCCCGTGCGGCTTTGTGAGCACCCAAATCTTTGATTTGGCTAACGGAGCCGACCATACGGCTTAAAACATTTCTGCTAGGTTCTATAAACCTCTAAATAGCAACCAATATTTCCAGTCAAGATATAAAGTTTAGTATCCATTAGCTTAATACATTACTGCACTTACACCTTGGACCTATCAAACGTATTTTCTTTACGTACTCTTAGAAATCTTATCTTGAGGGGTGTTTCGTACTTAGATGCTTTCAGTACTTAACATTTCCACACGTAGCTACCCAGCTATGCTCCTGGCGGAACAACTGGTACACCAGTGGTGTGTTCATCCCGGTCCTCTCGTACTAGGGACAAGTCCTCTCAAATTTCTTACGCCCACGCTGGATAGGGACCGAACTGTCTCACGACGTTCTGAACCCAGCTCGCGTGCCTCTTTAATGGGCGAACAGCCCAACCCTTGGGACCTACTTCAGCCCCAGGATGAGACGAGCCGACATCGAGGTGCCAAACCTCCCCGTCGATGTGGACTCTTGGGGGAGATAAGCCTGTTATCCCCGGGGTAGCTTTTATCCGTTGAGCGATGGCCCTTCCATGCGGTACCACCGGATCACTAAGTCCGTATTTCTACTCTGCGCAACTTGTAGGTTTTGCAGTTAAGCTCGCTTCTGCCTTTGTACTCTTCGAATGGTTTCCGTCCATTCTGAGCGAACCTTTGAACGCCTCCGTTACTTTTTAGGAGGCGACCGCCCCAGTCAAACTGCCCAACTGACAATGTCCGATGCCCTGATTCAAGGGTCATCGTTAGAACTTTAATATTAGAAAGTTGGTATCCCAAGGGTGACTCCTCACACACTGGCGTGCATGGCTCATAGTCTCCCAACTATCCTGTATGTCTAATCTCAAAGTCCAATATCAGCCTACAGTAAAGCTCCACGGGGTCTTTCCGTCCTAGCGTGGGTAAGTCGCATCTTCACGACTACTACAATTTCACCGGATCCTTTGTTGAGACAGTGCCCAAATCGTTACACCTTTCGTGCGGGTCGGAACTTACCCGACAAGGAATTTCGCTACCTTAGGACCGTTATAGTTACGGCCGCCGTTTACTGGGGCTTAAGTTCGAGCCTTCGCTTGCGCTAAGCCTTCTCCTTAACCTTCCAGCACCGGGCAGGTGTCAGCTCCTATACTTCATCTTACGATTTTGCAGAAACTTGTGTTTTTGGTAAACAGTCGCTTGGGCCTGGTTTCTGTGGCCATATCGCTATGGCTCCCCTTCTCCCGAAGTTACGGGGACATTTTGCCGAGTTCCTTAACAAAGGTTCTTCCGCGCGTCTTGGTATTCTCTACCTCCCTACCTGTGTCGGTTTCGGGTACGGGCGCTTTGGTCTCGATAGTGACTTTTCTTGGCAATTTGAAATCAGCTACTTCTCTACTCATGTTTTCGATACCTATCAAGCCTTAGCTTTAATAGTGTACGGATTTGCCTACACACTAGCCTTGACTCTTAGACTGCCATCCATCGGGCAGCTTAGCTTATCCTCTTGCGTCATCACTTCTCTAATATCGACTTTAAGCGGTACAGGAATCTAAACCTGTTGTCCATCGCCTACGCCTTTCGGCCTTGGCTTAGGTCCCGACTTACCCTGAGTGGACGAGCCTTGCTCAGGAATCCTTAGGGTTTCGACGGGAGAGATTCTCACTCTCCTTCTCGCTACTCATGCCAGCATTCTCACTTGTATTAAGTCCACGGTTGCTTTCGCTTTGGCTTCGTCCCTAATACAACGCTCCTCTACCACTGATAGAGAAGTTAAATCTAGTCATAAATCATGACCTAACTCAAATCTTTGATTTGTTAGTAGGTCAGATGCCGCACTGTTTCAAATCTATTGATTTGTCAAAGTGCCGGCTCGCGGTGAATACTTTTTAACCAGGTCATACTTTCGTATGTCTGTTTCGGTGATATCGTAGTTACAACTTACCTTTTACTTGTGATTTTGCGTAATTTTTAGTTGATAACTCGTTTTATCTTGATATTGTTTTGTACAATATTTCCTAGTTAAGTTTGTATTTACCTTTCTTTATGGGATAGATTTAATTTCTCTATCAATCCGAAGCTTCGGTACTGGATTTTAGCCCCGTTCATTTTCGGCGCAAACCCACTTGACCAGTGAGCTATTACGCATTCTTTAAATGTATGGCTGCTTCTAAGCCAACGTCCTGGTTGTCTTAGTAGGTTCACATCCTTTTCCACTTAATCCAGATTTTGGGACCTTAGCTGTCGGTCTGGGCTGTTTCCCTTTCGACTTAGAAGCTTATCCCTCTAAGTCTGACTCCTTGACTTGATTTTTTGGCATTCGGAGTTTGATAGGTTTCGGTACGGTTAACCGCCCTAGACCATTCAGTGCTCTACCTCCTAAAATCTTAGGTCAAAGGCTAGCCCTAAAGCTATTTCGAGGAGAACCAGCTATATCCGAGTTCGTTTGGCTTTTCACCCCTAACCACAACTCATCCGATACGTTTTAAACCGTACCCGGTTCGAGCCTCCAGTGAATTTTACTTCACCTTCACTCTGGTCATGGATAGATCACCCGGTTTCGGGTCTATTCTAACCTACTTTTAGCCCTATTCAGACTCGCTTTCGCTTCGACTTCATATCTTAAATATTTAATCTTGCAGTTTAGAATAACTCGCTGGCCCATTCTACAAAAGGTACGAGATCACGCTGTTGCGCTCTCTCTGTTTGTAGGCACTAGGTTTCAGGTTCTATTTCACTCCCCTTTCGGGGTTCTTTTCACCTTTCCCTCACGGTACTTGTTCGCTATCGGTCACATGTTAGTATTTAGCCTTAGGGGATGGGCCCCCTGTCTTCACAACGGATTCCTCGTGTCCGGTGCTACTTTCCTCCTAGGGATATTTAAGTTTCGTCTACAAGACTTTCACTTTCTTTGGTTCATTTTCCCAAATGATTTGACTACTTAAATTTCCCAACAATGGATTAGGCTCTTTTCTGTTCGCTCGCCGCTACTAGGAAAATCGAGTTTTCTTTCTTTTCCTCCTGTTACTTAGATGTTTCAGTTCACAGGGTCTTACTTCACTAAGCTATGTATTCACTTAGTGATGACTAGTTCTTCACTAGCCGGGTTTCCCCATTCGGAGACCTAGGGGTCAATGCTTTTTGTGAGCTAACCCTAGTTTTCGTTCACTTACGTCCTTCTTCGTCTTCATGTGCCAAGGCATCCACCTTGCGCCCTTTCTTTCTTGACTGGAAATATTGTTTGCTATTTAGTTTTTATGGTTCACTTTGTAATGACTCTATCTTTTGCCAGACCCGTCGGCTTGCTGACAAATCGAAGATTTGAAACGCCGCGACGTCTGACCTTCCATCAATTTTGCTTTGCAAAATTGGGATAGGTCATCATGGTGGAGATAAAGAGATTCGAACTCTTGACCCCCTGCGTGCAAGGCAGGTGCTCTCCCAGCTGAGCTATATCCCCATGGTATATATATTTTTAAAGTTTGAACCACATAAATATCAATGAATTTTAAGTTTTTCTCTCGCCCTGCTCATTGGTTGCTACCGTAGCAGCTACCCACGAGCGGGGCTTCCTTAGAAAGGAGGTGATCCAGCCGCACCTTCCGATACGGCTACCTTGTTACGACTTCACCCCAGTTACTGACCCTACCTTCGACTGCTGCTCCCTAAAAGGTTAGCTCACAGGCTTCGGGTATTGCCAACTTCCATGGTGTGACGGGCGGTGTGTACAAGACCCGGGAACGCATTCACCGCGGCATTCTGATCCACGATTACTAGCAACTCCAACTTCATGCACTCGAGTTGCAGAGTGCAATCCGAACTGGGACAGGCTTTTTGAGATTCGCATGACATCGCTGTCTAGCTGCTCTGTGTACCTGCCATTGTAGCACGTGTGTAGCCCAAATCATAAAGGGCATGATGATTTGACGTCATCCCCACCTTCCTCCGGTTTATCACCGGCAGTATCGTTAGAGTCCCCAACTTAATGATGGTAACTAACAATAGGGGTTGCGCTCGTTATGGGACTTAACCCAACATCTCACGACACGAGCTGACGACAACCATGCACCACCTGTATTACAGTCTTCCGAAGAAGTAAGGATCTATCTCTAGATCCCGCCGTAATATGTCAAGACTTGGTAAGGTTCTTCGCGTTGCTTCGAATTAAACCACATGCTCCGCTGCTTGTGCGGGTCCCCGTCAATTCCTTTGAGTTTCACGCTTGCGCGCGTACTCCCCAGGCGGAGTGTTTAATGCGTTAGCTGCGGCACCCAGATTTACTCCAGACACCTAACACTCATCGTTTACGGCGTGGACTACCAGGGTATCTAATCCTGTTTGCTACCCACGCTTTCGTACCTCAGCGTCAGGTTATGGCCAGAAAGTCGCCTTCGCCACCGGTATTCCTCCTAATATCTGCGCATTTCACCGCTACACTAGGAATTCCACTTTCCCTTCCATACCTCAAGATGAGCAGTTTTAAAAGCTTACTATAGTTGAGCTATAGGATTTCACTTCTAACTTGCTTACCCGCCTACGTACCCTTTACGCCCAATGATTCCGGACAACGCTCGGACCTTACGTATTACCGCGGCTGCTGGCACGTAATTAGCCGGTCCTTATTCCTATGGTACTGTCATTTTCTTCCCATAGAAAAGATTTTTACAACCCGAAGGCCTTCTAAATCACGCGGCGTCGCTGCATCAGGGTTTCCCCCATTGTGCAAAATTCCCCACTGCTGCCTCCCGTAGGAGTCTGGGCCGTGTCTCAGTCCCAATGTGGCCGTACACTCTCTCAAGCCGGCTACTGATCGTTGCCTTGGTGAGCTATTATCTCACCAACTAGCTAATCAGACGCAAGTCCATCTTAGAGCGATAAATCTTTGACCAGCACTTCATGCGAGGTGTTGGTTTCATAGGGTATTATTCTTCGTTTCCAAAGGCTATCCCCTTCTCTAAGGCAGGTTACTCACGCGTTACTCACCCGTCCGCCACTAATCCACTTAAATTCACTCCGAAGAGATCATGTAAGTTTCATCGTTCGACTTGCATGTGTTATGCACGCCGCCAGCGTTAATCCTGAGCCAGGATCAAACTCTCATAAAAAATTTGTATGAGAATCTTTAATTCCGACTCTACATTTACATCTGTTTCCAAATGCGTGATTTAAAATTCTTTGTTCAAGAATCATTGATCATTCATCGGTGCTTTGACAAATCTTCAGATTTGAAACAGCACGATGTCTGACCTTCCATCAATTTTGCTTGCAAAATTGGGATAGGTCATCAAAGAAATTTAACTAGGTTATAGTTGTTATTCTTAATGATTTTTTTATTTCTATTTAATAGAAATGTAAAATTCATTGATATTTATTTTTATTGGTTCACTGTCGTGCACTTTTAACGTGCTGACTATTATATAGTACCACAGATGTTTTTCTTTGTCAAGTATTTTTATCATTTTTTTATGATTTCTTTACTTTTCAAAGGTCAATCTCTCGTACCGACATTTATAACTATAACACCTGTTTTTCTTTTTGTCAAATTATTTTTGTAGATTTTTCTATTTTTTTCATTTGCTTTTCACAAAATTTATTTTCCTTCTATATATAGTCATGTGTAAGATTAAAAAATATAGCCATGTAAAAGATAAAAAAATAAGACTTGAAGATACAAGTCTTATTCTTTATCTGGCTCATAGTTTACTATGGATACCATTTTTCCGTCTTTGTCTTTTATTTTTCTGATTCTTTTGTCAAATTCTATTCTTTTCATCCATATGATTTTCTCACAACCTAAGCATCTGAGTTTTATATCTGCGCCGACTCTTTCTATTTGCCATAGGTTTTCTCCACATGGATGTCCTTTTTTGAGGGTGATTATATCATTTAATTTGTATTTTTTCATCTATTGGCCCTCCTTGCTTATGGGCATGGATATATTTCTTTTTTCCATTTCTTCTTTTATAAGACTTCTTGCTGCTCTTTGGTAGGCCCATTGGTAGCCTTCTTTGGTTGTTGCCATCATTTTTACTATATATGCCCTAGGATCAAAGCTAGTTATTTCAAAAAATTTGTAGTTTTCTATTACTTTGCCTTTGAAGTCCGGGTCTTTTTCTAGCTTATTTGATACAACTTGTATTATGTCTTTGGCTTCCTTTAAGTTTATATCGTAGGGTAGGCTAAAGACTACTTGGGCTAAATTATCGCCCCTGTTGAAGTTTTGAACGTTTTTGATTTGTGAGTTTGGTATTATATGAAGTGATCCGTTGAAGTCTCTTATTAGTGTTGTCCTGAGGTTGAGCTGTTCGACTTCTCCCTCACAACCTGCAGCTATTACCCAATCTCCTACTCTGATCCTATCATCTACCACTATAAATATGCCCATGATAAAGTCTTGTATTATTGTCTGCGATCCAAAGGCTATAGCTATACCACCAATACCTGCTGTTGCTATGAGCGAGCTGGTGTTGATGCCTATTGTGTCTAGTATTATGTTTATAACTATAAATAATATAGCAAATTTTATTATGGAGTAGAGTAGTTTGCTGATGGTTTCTACCTTGGCTCCATTGCCTATTTTAGGATCTCTGCCTTTTTTTAAGAACTTATCTAGAACCTTGCCGCTGGCTCTAATTAGGATGTAGCCAATCAAAATTGCTATGGCTGCTGTTATAAGTTTGGCTATGATAGCATTTTTGGTCAGCTCTCTGAGCATGGCGTTCTGGTCTAGGGTCTCTATGACTTGGTCTTCGAAATTTCCCAAATTAACCTCCTATTTTTTCTATAATTTTTTCTGCAAGATTTTTGTGAAAATCACTTGCCAAATGGACTCCGTCCAAATAGTGGCCAGGGATTTGATCTGCATCTATATAAGCTATGCCCCAATTTTTGATCCCCTCTTTTAATTTTGTGATCTTTTTATTTATCTGGCCATAGACTGGATAAAAATCATCTTCTTCTAGGTAGGGTGGGGCAATTATCAGATTGTAGCTTGCGTTTGATATGGATACTATACTTTTTAGATTGGCTAATACAAAGTCAGCTGACCTGCCATAAATAAGATCATTTGACCCACCAAAAACTATGAGGACATCTGCGCTTTCATCTTTTTTTAGGTAGGCCTTGTATCTTTCTAGCATGTCTATCGTTTCTGACCCATTTATTCCTAGGTTTATAAGATCAAAACCCGCCTTTTCTAAAAAGCGGGTGTAGTTATTTTGACCTACTAGGAATCCCTCTGTGAAGGAGTCTCCTAAGCATATTATTTTCATTTATCTACCTTTTCTAGGGCTAGGGCTGTCCTTGATGGGATATATATTTTTATACCATCGTAGTCTGTGCCTGCTAGCCTTTCTGTTTTATAAATATAGTCATGGCTTATCCTGCCAAAACCACCAAATCTCTCTTCATCAGTATCCATTACGACCCTAAATTCTCCTATATCATGGATTGGCAAGGAGAAGGACTCATAGGAGTTTGTTGGGTGGAAGTTGAAGATATAAATTATCTCCCTGTTTCTAAAGGCAAGGATTTTTCTATCATTATCCAACCATAGTCTAAAGCTGACGCTAGACAGCTGGTCATGTTTTTTGGCAAAACCTATCATAGCCTTGTCAAAGGCATCCAAAAACTGGTATTTAAGCTTTGGATTATCTGCCAAAGACCACTGACGTCTAGCATAATGATAGGAATAATTATTGCCCTCTCTTGGAAAATCTATCCATTCTGGATGGCCAAATTCATTGCCCATAAAGTTTAGATAGCCATCTGCTCCCATGGATAAGCTTATCCACCTGATCATTTTGTGTAGGGCTGTGGCCCTGTCGATAACATAGTTGTGGTCATCTTTTTGCATATTATCATACATGGCTGCATCTGCCAGCTGGAAGATAATGGTTTTTGATCCAACTAGGGCCTGGTCATGGCTTTCTGCATAGGCTATGCGTTTTTCGTTTGTCCTATGGGTCGTAAGCTCATACCACATATTGGATAGGTCCCAGGTCTCGTCAATCTTTTTTAGGCACCTTTCCCAAAAATCTGGCATACCCATTGCTAGCCTATAGTCAAAACCTATGCCGCCTTGGTCAACTGGCAAACACATACCTGGCATGCCAGACATATCCTCTGCTATAGTTATGGCATCTGGTTTTATCTCTCTGATAAGCTCATTTGCTAACTGCAAATAATTTAGGGCATCTATGTTTGTATTCATAGAAAAATATTTTTTATAAGAGTCAAAAGTCTCTCCCCTGCCGTGGTCTTTGTAGATCATGGATGTGACTCCATCAAATCTAAAACCATCGAAGTGGTATTCTTCTAGCCAATATTTGACATTTGAAAGTAGAAAATGATTGACCCCTGGCTTGGCATAGTCAAAAAGTTTTGAATCCCAGTCAGGGTGGTTGCCCTCTTCTCCAGCATGGAAAAATTGGTAATCTGTACCATCAAATTCGTTTATGCCTTCGGCTGTGTTTTTGACTGCGTGAGAGTGGACCAAATCCATTATGACATTTATTCCCATCCCATGGGCTGTATTGATCAAACTTTTTAGCTCATCATTTTCTCCAAACCAAGAGGATGGTGCAAAAAAGTTTGATACTTGGTAGCCAAAGGACCCATAGTATGGGTGTTCGGCTATGGCCATAAGCTGGATTGTGTTGTAGCCTGCTGCCTTGATCCTTGGCAAGATATGTCTTTCAAACTCTTTGTAGGATGATACCTTGCCCTCCTCGCCAGCCATCCCGACGTGGGCTTCATAGATGAGTAAGTCCTCGTTTTGGATTTTGAAATCCTGGTCAGTCCAGGTAAATTTCTTTCTTGGATTTTCTAATATAGCAGCATAGTCTAAGTTTTCATCTCTTTCTACTCGCCTAGCAAAAAGAGGGATCCTCTCCATAATCCTACCATTGGCATCTACCAAGACCTTTAGGCGGGACTTGTGAGGGATGGTCCTGATCTTATCTATATTGATCTCCCAATCCTGGTCATTTATCTTTGTCAGAGGGTGGGAGTGCTTGTCCCAATTATTAAAATCCCCAATCAGATAAAGACCTTCGGCATTTGGTGCCCATTCTCTGTAGACCCAACCTGTTTTTGTTTTATGAAAACCGTAATAATTATGAGCGTTGGCAAAATCTTTAAGTGATTTACCCCCTGTCAAGAATCTTTCTTTTTTTTCTGCTAATCGATCCATTCTCAGATTGATATCGCCTTCAAAGTCTTTTAAATAAGGGTCGATATCGAGTATTTCCCATTTTGCCATAGCCGCCTCCTATTTTTCTTCTTTGTGTGCTTGTATAACCTTTGCGGTGATTTCTTTTGGTACTTCTTCGTATCTGACAAAGTCCATAGAGAATGATCCCCTAGCTGAAGTTTGACTTCTAAGATCAATTGCATAGGTCAAAACTTCTGAAAGCGGAGCTTCTGCCTTTATGATCTGGCTACCATCAGCTTGTGGTTCCATGCCCAAAATCCTACCACGTCTCTTGTTCATATCTCCCATTACATCACCCATGTTGGCATCTGGTACATTGATTTCTAGGCTCATAACAGGTTCTAGTAGGATAGGATCTGCCTCTTCTATACCTTTTTTGAAGGCAATTCTTGCAGCTGTCTTAAATGCTTGTTCGTTGGAATCTACTGGGTGATAGGATCCATCATATAGGGTTGCCTTGATACCTGTAACCTTGTAGCCTGCTAGTGGTCCTTCTGCCAAGGATTCTTCTAGTCCTTTTTCTACAGCTGGGAAATAATTCTTTGGAACTGCTCCGCCGAATACCTCTTCGTCAAATATAAAGTCTTCTTCGCTTGGTTCAAATCTGATAAATACGTCACCATATTGGCCGGCACCACCGGATTGTTTTTTGTGTTTACCTTGGACATCAGATTTGCCCTTGATTGTTTCTCTGTATGGAATTTTGTATTCTATGATTTCTGTATTTACTGAGTAGTTATCTTTTAATTTATCCATCAAAACTTCTAGTTGGACATTGCCAAGACCAGATAGGATTGATTGGCTGGTTTCTTGGTTTCTATCTGTAGCAAAGCTTGGATCTTCTTCGTTTAGTTTTTGTAGGGCCTCAGAAATCTTGTCCTCATCAGCTCTTGATACTGCCTTGATAGCATAGAATAAAACTGGTTTTGGATATTTGACACCCTTGTATTCGATCTTGTTTTCTTTAGAGCAAAGTGTATCACCTGTTGTTGTGTATTCTAATTTAGCAAAGGCACCTATATCACCAGCAACAACTTTGTCAGTTTTTATTTGTTCATTGCCTCTGAGATAGAATAATGATGCGATTTTTTCGTCTTTGTCTTTTGTAGCATTGTAAAGTTTGTCATCTTTTGAGATAGATCCTGATACTACCTTGAATATAGAGATCTTGCCCAAGAATGGATCTGCCAAAGTTTTGAAAACCACTGCAGAAAATGGAGCATCTTCTTTTGGCTCGAATCCTTGGTAGCCTTCTTTGACCCTAAATCCTATATTTGCAGCCTCATCATCTATAGATGGCATATATTTTATAATGCAATCAAGTAGGGATGTTAGACCAATCATTTTTTCTGTTGATCCTGCTATTAGAGGTACAACCTTGCCCTCAAGGATAGCTTTGGATAAGCCCTCTCTGATTTCTGCCTCAGAAAATTCTTCGCCTTCAAAGAATTTTTCCATAAGCTCATCATCAGACTCTGCAACGGCTTCTATAACCTTGTTATAAACTTCTTCCATCTCTGCGACTCTGATCTCTGGTATCTCTACTTCTTTTTTCTCGTTATTTACGTAAGTATAAGCTTTTTTATCCATAACATCTATGATGCCCTCAAAGTTTTCTCCTTGACCAAGCATCAAAGTTAGTGGGATGATTTTTTTGCCAAATTCTATATGGAGGTCAGATACAACCTTGTTGAAATTAGCATTTTCTTTATCAAGCTTGTTTACAAATATGATAGAAGGTAGGTTGATCTTTTGTGTATATTTCCAATATTTTTCTGTACCTACTTCTATGCCCTTCTCACCATCTATAACAAAAAGTGCACTCTCTGCTGCCCTTAGAGCTTGGAGAACCTCACCTTCAAAGTCAAAAAATCCTGGAGCGTCTATGAAATTTAGTTTAAAATCGTTGTACTCAATTGGTATTATAGATGTTTGTAGGGAAATATTTCTCTTTTTCTCTTGTTTTTCGTAGTCAGAAACTGTATTTCCTTTTTCTGTTTTACCTACTTTATCTATCACACCAGTTTTAAATAAAAGGGATTCTGTAAGAGAAGTCTTACCTGCTCCCGAATGCCCAACTAGGGCCAAATTCCTGATATTAGATGTCTTATAATTTTTCATATATTACTCCTTTTGGACCTAAATTTCTATTTGTGAATAAAATGTCCATTTTTATTTTTATACTATTATTATAGCACACTTAACTATAGTTTTTCAACAATCGTTTTCAATAATTATATTTAGGGATTTGTCCATATTTGATAATGACTTATTTATAATATACTTTTATGGATATTTTGCTTTTGATTTTATCTTTATAAAATTTTTTATATAAAAAACCACCAATTTTTATCTTGGTGGCTTCTTGAATATGTTTTTTATATAATCTTTGACCTTTAGAGACTGTCTTAGTTTTTCATCCGGCAGGTATTTGTTTAGGGCCCTTAGGACCTTTTTATTATCCTTGGATGAAAATACAAAATCACCATTATTTTTTGTATGGATAGCAAATCTTGTTATTTTTTTCTTGAAATAAACAGATGCTGTCACCAGCCTTATCTGGTCATAGGGGATTTGTATATAATCTCTGACATTTTTTTCGTTATAGTACTCAAAGGCCCTATCCCCTATGAGGATATCCCCATAGGAGCCCATACCCTTGAGGAAGGATCCTTTGATACTTAGGTCTATGTTTTTATTCTGACTTTTTATCATCTACATTATGTGGAAAAACTTAGCTATTATACCTATGACAAAGAGGGCTAGGATTATAGCTATTGGTGATATATTTTTCTTTAGTAGTTTGCAGATGCCAAGTGTGAGTAGGAGTGGGACAAGTCCTGGGATCAAGGAATCTAAGTTTTGTTGGAGACTTGTTACCTTGATTGGATCTAGGGCTGTTGGTCCTATAGCAGAAAATTGTTTTAGGGCAGATTGGATGCCTTCAGCTCCTGCTGGTAGGCTTGCCCAGTCAATGTAGGAACCTGGTTGCTGTTTTATGGCTGAAACATCAATTGCAAATTTGACTGATACCCATCTTTGGACAAGAGCACCAATGATAAACATACCTAGGATAGATGCCATTAGGGTTATCCTACCTAAAAGACCACCTGATAGGTCCTTTGTGATTTGGCTACCTGCCTTGTATCCCATCTCTTGGGTTTTCCATTCAAATACCATTCTGATTAGATTCCACAAAACGAAAAATAAAAGTGGACCTACAGGGTTACCTGAAAGGGCAAGGGATGCACCAAGGGCACCAAGGATTGGCCTAACTGTAAACCAAAACACCGGGTCACCTACACCTGCTAGGGGTCCCATCATACCAACTTTTACACCATTTATAGCTGCATCATCGATTGGAGTGCCGTTTGCTCTTTCCTCCTCCATAGCCAATGTCACACCCATAACTGGGCTTGATACATAAGGGTGGGTGTTATAAAACTCTAGGTGTCTTTTTAGTGCCTCTACTTGGTCTTCTTTTTTTGTATAAAGTTCTTTGATAGCTGGGATTATAGAAAAGGCCCAACCACCATTTTGCATTCTTTCATAGTTCCAAGAACCTTGCAAGAATTGGTGACGCCACCAAACTTTCTTACGAGCATTCTCAGAAAGATTTATTCTTTTTTCATTATTTACTACTTCTGTCATATGCTCTCCTTAATAATCATTGATGATATCACCAAGTGGGTCGCCGCTTCCAGCGTTTGCCCCGCCTTGGTTGCTAGTAGCTAGTTGTTTTAGGGTCATATAGATTATGGCAAGTACAACACCTATGACACCAAGACCTATCAAAGTTAGGCTTGGTATAGCTGCTATTACAAAACCTAGGGCAAAAAATGGCCAGGTTTCTTTTGTACTCATCATATTTATTACCATGGCATAACCAACTGCTGCTACCATGCCACCGCCTACTGCCATACCGCCTGTGAGCCATTCTGGCATCCTATTTAGGGCAGCTGTGACTGCTTCTGGTGGGATAAAGCAAAGAGCTAGGGCTGGTACTAGGATACGGACACCTTGCATACAAACTGCAATCCAAGATAGGGTTTCTATCCTACCAAAGTTTGCATCTTCTGCTGCTGCATCCATACCATGAACCAATGGAATAGCCAAGGTTCTAGCAAGCATAGTAAGGAAAAGACCTGCCACTGATAGTGGGATTGCTAAGGTTATAGATGTATTTATGGCTGTAGTTGCATTTTGACTACCACCTTCTAGGGCCAAAACCATAATGATAGCTGAAGCTACTGATGCCAAAGCCGCATCTGGAGCTACTGCTGCACCAATGTTTGCCCAACCAAGGGCGATCATCTGTAAAGATCCGCCAAGTATAATACCTTCTTTGAGGTGGCCAGTTACAAGACCTATAAGGGTACATGCTACAACTGGTTGGTGAAATTGGAATTGGTCCAAGATACCTTCACAACCTGCTAAAAAGGCAACTATAGCTATTAAAATAATATTAATTGCACTCATAATTTCTCCTAATTGATATTTAATTCAGATTTTGCTTTCTTTATCAAGGCATCAAAATTTTCTGCCTTGTCTGCTGGAACTTTTTTGACAAGGAATTTGATTCCCTTATTTTTTAGTTCTTCTAAAGTTTTCACATCGTCTTCTCCCATGGCTATGGCGTTTGTGACAACGACCTTGCCCTTGGAGTGGGCCATAGATCCTAGGTTTATCTCGCTAAGTTCTCCGCCCATGTTTATATATTCTAAGACTTCTTGTGGGGTTTCAAACAAAAGCATAGCCTTGGTTAGTCCAAATCTTGGGTCATCATTGATCTCTTTCATTTTTCTAATTGGGATAACGTGGACTTTGACCCCTGATGGAGCAGCCTCCATTATCATCTGTTTTCTAAGCTCATCAGCTGCCACCTTGTCAGATACAACTATGATCCTATCTGGGCCAATGGTTTTTGTCCAAGTTGTAGCTACCTGGCCATGCAAGAGTCTTGTATCGACCCTGGCTAGACCTATTTTGATCTTGCCATCTCCTAGGACTGTGCCCTCTGGGATAGCCCCTCCCACTACTTGTTTGTCTACTGGACTCTTTTTTTCTTCCTCAACTGGGTTGAGCTCTTCTGGCTTAGCCTTGATGCCTTCCTTGGCTGATTTTATGATTGTAGATGCTATATCATGAGAAGATTCGCTTGTAAATCTCTCTGATAGGGCCTCTATAACCATAGGAAGGTTAAGACCTGCAACTATTGCCCACTTGTCTTCGTGGCCATCTAGGGCAGCTGATGATTGGTTGAAGGGAGTCCCTCCCCAAAGATCGCACAAGAAGAGGATTTGTTCACAATCTAGTTTTGCTATAGCGCTTTCTAGGTTGGCCCTAAATTCTTCTGGTCCCATGGATGGTTTCAAAACAACAGCTTCAAATTTTTCTTGATTACCAAAAATCATCTGAGCAGATTCTTTGATTCCCTCTGCAAAAGCCCCGTGGCTTGCAAGGATAATTCCTACCATATTTTCTCCTTTTTTTATTTTTATTAATTATCGGCTAATATAATAAATATCCTAAAATAAATACTAATAAGTCAATTTTTAGCAAAGAATAAACATTATTTTAACCAAATAATTTGCCATCTTATTATACCAAATCTATTTAAAAAATAAAGTGCTAAATTGATTAAACATTTTCATCTGATGGGAAAAATATCCCAGATTCAATCCTAGCTTGGTTTATGACCTCTGCTGTGATCAGGCTTATTTTTTCAAGTTCTTTTATCCTTGCCTTATCATTTTCTCTGACCATCTTTTCAAAGGCCACAAATTCATAAAAAAGTCTGGATACATCTTGGTTTTTATCTATCTTTTCAATTTCCCCGCCAATCTTTTTTATGGTAAAGGATGGGCAAAAATTGACTGGCCCAGCTATTTCTATAGTAGCGGCATCTCCTTGGATGGTGGAGATATTTTCTGCATCGCTATCCTTAGCTCCTACACAGACAACTTTAAAATCATCATAATCCATGATAAAAACGCCAGAAGTGTCTATAGATTTTTCTATATTTGGAAAATACCTGACATCGCTAGGTCTGCCAAAGACCATGACCGCAAAGTCTATGTTATAAAAATTGATATCCATCAGAGCCCCACCTGCATTTTCTAGCCTAAAGACCGGAGCGAATTTTTCTTCTAAAAAATCCTCATACCTAGATGAATACTGGGAATAATTTAGGGAAATGATTTTGACCTTGCCCAAGTCCTTGACTTTATTTTTAATTTCTAGAGCATTTGGCAAAAATCGGTGGCTGACTGCCTCCATTACATATAGATTTTTCCTATCAGCCTTGGCAAAAATTTTCATAGCCTGGCCGATATTGGCTGCAAATGGCTTTTCGCAGATTATATTTTTGCCAAAATCAAGGGCAGCATCCATGATCTCAAAGTGCATATCATTTGGATAGGCAATATAAACTGCATCGATATCCTCATCTGCCAAGAGGTCTTTGTAGTCTGTATAGACTTTTTCTATCCCATAGGATTTTGATAAACTTTCTAGTTTTTCTATACTTTCTGGCCTAGAGCAAATAGCTACAGGTTTTATATTTTCTATTTCATTTATAAAACCCAAGACTTCTTTTACAATCTTGCCAGCTCCTATAATTCCTAATTTCATAGATCCTCCTATAGTAAATTTATACCCAAAATTTGGCATTTGGTCTAAGTTTTTAATATTAGGCTTTGATAATGGTATAGTCACTATTAAGAATAGAAAATATCAATCGAAAAGGAAGAATAATGACAAATACAAATTATGAACTTATAAAAAAAGAAAGCTTTCCTCCTATAGGTATAGAAGCTTTTCACTATATACACAAAAAAACAAGGGCAAGTATAGTTTTTGCCAAATCGGATGATCCTAACAAGACCTTTGGTATTGGCTTTAAAACTCCACCAACAAACTCCAAGGGCATGGCCCACATTATGGAGCACTCTGTCCTAAATGGATCAAAAAAATACCCAACCAAGGACCCTTTTATGGAGCTAGATGCATCAAGCCTACAGACATTTCTAAATGCCATGACCTATCCTGACAAGACAGTCTTTCCTGTCTCTAGTGAAAACGACCAAGACTTTTCAAACCTAGTTGATGTTTATACAGACGCTGTCTTTGCTCCCCTAGTTTTGGAGAAAAAAGAAATCCTAGACCAAGAGGGCTGGCACTTTGACCTTGATGAAAATGACAAAGTTGTGGGCGTCTCTGGGGTTGTCTACAACGAGATGCAGGGAGCTCTATCTGATCCTGATACCCTTATAGCTAATGATATAAATTCTTACCTCTATAAAGATAGTCCCTACCAGTATGAGTCTGGGGGCAATCCAGAAGACATCAAGGACTTAACTTTTGATGAATTTGTAGACTTTTATAAAAACCACTACCACCCATCAAATGCCTATATATATTTTTATGGAGATATAAAAAATATAGATGACTTTTTGACAAAATTAGATGACCAATACTTGTCCAAATACGACAACAAGGACCTAGATCTAGAAATAGAGGTCAAAAAAAACACCTACGAGGATATAATAGAGTCTACCTATCCAGCAAGTGAAGAAAATCCTAATGAAGATTATCTGACCTACGGACTTTTGACCCACTCTGCCCTAGATACAAAGGAAGTCCTAACCGCATCTATCCTTGTAAATACACTTTTTAATATGGATTCTTCAAAAATCAGGCAAGAAATCCAAGAAAAGCTTGACCCAGAATATTTCTACGGGAGAAATGCCTATGGCAAAAGGTCTGCCCTCATAATCCAGGCCCAAAAAACTGATGGGGCAAAAATTTCTGACTTTGTAGAGATAATAGAAAAAGGCCTAAGGGATGCGGCAGCTGGCATCAACAAGGAGTCCCTAAAGTCTGCCTTCTCCCTCTTTGATTTTGGCCAGAGGGAAAGTCTAAATTCTGTATCAGCCGGGCTTAATTATTACCTAGCTATGAATTTTGATGCGGATCCTTTCGAGCCTTTTAGGCTTGTTTCCTACCTAAAAGACCTAAAAGAATTGATTGATACAGATTATTATGAAAACTTTATAAAAAAATATTTCCTGGATAATCCTACAAAACTAGTCCACATTTCTAGGCCATCTGTCGCCTACAACAAGGAAAAAGAAAAAAGTCTACAGACTTTTATAGAAAAAACAAACCAGGAAATGACAGCTGACAAATTAGAAAAGATAAAAGCTGACCTAGAGAAACTAAAAGCCTACCAAGAAAAGGAAAATACCGAGGAAGAAAAGGCCACCATACCAAAGCTAAATATAGAAGATGTCCCAGTTAAAACCAGGCCAGTGCCAAGGCTTGTCGAAAAAGATAATTTTGAATATGTCTACAACGATCTGTCTACAGCAGGCCTTATCTATGTGGATATGTACTTTTCTATCAACCATTTGGACCTAGAGGAGATAAAATATGCTCAACTTTTAGGAGAGCTGATGGGATCTGTGGATACAAAAAATATAAAATACACGCAAATCGATGACCTGATCTGGCAAAAACTAGGATCACTAAATTTTTCTTTGATGAATTTTAGAAAAGGAACTGACGAAATAGATAGGACCTTTAGGGCAAGTTTTAAAACCCTGCCACCCTATGCAGACGATGCTACAGAGATCATGAAGGATTTTATTTTCAATTCGATTTTTGAAGATAAGACCAGGATCATCAACCTCCTGAAAATCCGCAAATCTATCTTTGAGTCTGAAATGTATAGCAGGGGCCACATGATAGCCATAAACAGGGCCAATGCCCATATAGACAAAAATGCCTATATTCAAGAAAATATCAATGGTCTCGCCTACTATGATTTTATAAAAAAATCTATAGATCTTGGAGAAAGTGATTTTAACTCTCTAAGAGAGAAGCTAGAGGCAGTCTACAAAAAAATATTTTCTGATGACCTTTCTATAAATATCACGTGCGAAAAGGAAGGCTATGAAAAAATCAAAAAATCTATAAATATGGCCTTTGCTGATCTTAGAGAGAGAGAAAGTGACGTAGAGATAGATTTTACTCCAAAACCAATAAAAGAAGCCATAATGACAGATGCAAATGTCAACTATGTTTCAAAATCAGCCAGCCTTAGAGACTTTAACTTATCCTATGATGGCAAATACCTCCTAGCAGGATCTATCATGTCAAACCCATATTTGTACAAACTTATCAGAGCCCAAGGCGGAGCCTACGGGGCAGGTATGTTTATCTCTAGGGCCATGGTTCTTGCGACCTATTCCTACAGGGACCCAAATATAGAAAAAACTCTAAAAGCCTATGACCAAATAGGACAGATCGCCAAAAATATTGAAATGACTGATAGAGATTTTGAAAACCAGAAAATCTCATCCATGGGTAGTATACTCAAACCTCGTTCGCCAAAGCAAATGGGCGATTCTGATTACTCATATTTTAGGGTGCCAAAGGCAAAAAAAGAAGATGACATCCTAAAAGAGATCAAAGAGGCAAAAGTCTCTGATATAAAGGCAATGGCCGATATTTTTGAAAAATCTATGGCTATAGACAACCTAGTCGTCTTTGGCAATAGAGACCAAATCAATAAAGTTAAAGATCTATTTGATAAGATTATAGATTTGAATGATTAATTATAATATTTTAAAATCTTAATTGATAATATTTAAAAGATATTTAATTAATCTCTCCTTATGGTATAATGAAAAAAAGAGACTAAAAAATATCAAGAAAAATAATGATAGGATAAATATATGAATAATGATAAAAATAAATTTTCTTTAGACTTTGATTTTGATGATATAGACTTCGCATCCATTGGCCAAGCTATAAAAAGCTCAGTCAATGGAGCTATAAGGACATTTACAAATGAGAGCAAGAAAAAACTGCCCGCCATCCGCAACCCAGAAATCTGCGAGCAAAAGCAGGTGGAGAAAAATAAGTCCATCCTACTAAAAATAGGAGCTGTCTTCGTGCCCATGACCCTTTTCGCAATAGCCATGGATAGCTTGCCAATTATGGGTTTTGCCAACTTCGTTTTTACTATAGCATCCTTTGCCGGTACTGTGGCTGCTCCCATCCTCATGTGGAAGCTTGCAAATCATTACAAAAGGCTATCCATAAACTACTCAAGGTACAAAAAAGAACTGGGCAACAATACAATCATATCCATCAGAGACCTGGCAAGTGCTGTTAGTCAAACGGAAGAACAAACTATAAAAGACCTGCTTTACTTTATGAAGCAAAATTATTTCAAACAAGCAAGGATTGTAGAAAATGATTCGATTTTCATACTCGACATCCCAACCTTCAAGCTCTACAAGGACAATCTGGATAGGGCGCCTTTCTACAAAAAAGATGAGATTGAGGACAATCAAGAAGGACAAATCGGAGATATAAACAAAATACAGACCCAAGATATAATAGATGAGTCTGATCTTATCCTAAGTCAGATGAAAGATATAGAGTCAAGGATCAGATCCCTATCCTTTAGAGCAAACCTAAAAATCCTCTTTGCAAATATTTCTGATATCCTAAATATCATAAAAAAATATCCAGAAAAAGCTGTTGGACTCAATAAATTTAATGATTATTATATGCCAACTTCTCTCAAACTTATAAAAGCTTTCGAAGATTTTGAGATAATGAATACAGATGATCCAAGGATAAAAAAATCCATGGATGATATAGAAGAATCTATAAAAACCATAGGAGAAGCCTTTGCCAATATAAAAGTAGACCTCTTGGCAGATAGGACCATGGATGTCAAGACAGATATCGATACTATAAGATTGATTTTAAACCAGGAAGGACTCTTGGAAGGAGATTTTAAAGACCATGAGTGATATAAAATTAAGCCTAGACGGGGCAGATGAAAAAGATAACAAGTTAGAAGAAATTTTTAACGAATCACCACAATTGATAGAAAACAAGATCACTTTTTCTGAGTCAGAAGAAAAAATGATAGATGACTTTGCCAAAAAAATTGACCTAGAAGACACAAACATAATCCTCCAATACGGTTCAGGGGCTCAAAAAAAGATTTCAAACTTTTCTGAAAAGACCCTAGATACTGTCAAAAACAAGGACCTAGGAGAAATCGGCGGTCTCTTGGACAAGGTGGTAGTCGATATAAAAAGTATGGACGATGAGGAAGGCTCTGGGCCTTTTGGATTTTTCAAAAAAGCTACAAACAAAATAGAAAATCTCAAAACCCGCTACCAATCAGCAGAAAAAAATATCAATGATGTAGCCAAGGTCCTAGAAAACCACCAGATAACCCTGATGAAAGATATCTCCATGCTAGATCAGATGTATGAGCTCAACGAGGAATACTACAAAGAGATCTCTATGTATATAGAAGCCGGCAACAGAAAGCTTACTGACCTATATAAAAACGACCTGCCAGCCCTAGAAAATAAGGCCAGAGAATCAAATCTCCCACTTGATGCCCAAAAAGTCAACGACATCAAGGCCCAGGCAAATAGGTTTGAGAAAAAACTCCACGACCTAGACCTAACAAGGATGGTATCAATCCAGATGGCTCCACAGATCAGGATGGTCCAATCATCAAATTCTATCATGGCAGAAAAAATCCAAACAACCATAGTAAACACCATCCCTCTTTGGAAAAACCAAATGGTCCTAGCCCTTGGTATGAACCACACAGACCAGGCCATAAAAACCCAACAAAGGGTCACAGACCTAACCAATGAGCTTTTGAGGAAAAACGCCGACACCCTAAAACAAAATACAATAGAAACAGCAAAGGCAACAGAGCGTGGCATAGTAGACCTAGATACAATAAAACACACAAACCAAGCCTTGATAGAAACCATAGAAGAAGTCAGAAACATCCAAATCGAAGGCAAGAAAAACAGAGAAAAAGCCAAGGCAGAAATAGCAAGCCTAGAAGAAGAACTAAAAAGAAACCTAACCAGGAGAAACTAGGGTATAGTATAAGTGAGAATTTTTATAACATAATAAGATTAACATTAATTTCTATTAACAAATGATATTTACGTTTCTAATACTCACTTAAACTGAGGACGTATAAAAATAAAAAGCTTGCCAATTGCAAGCTACCCTTATTTGCCCTCCGCCAAGGAGCCGTCTGGAGGGGGTAGCGTAAGGGGGTCTAAGGGGGAGCCAGTTGGGGAACATACGGAACGTTCCCCTGGGCTCCCCCTTGAACGAAGAATTAATGTTTATTGTAATAATTTATTAAGTAATAAACGCAATAAATACAAATCTCTACAATACAAAATTACAAAAAAATATTTTATCTTGGATAAAAAGGAGAAAAAACAATGCACAATGAATTTAAACCAGGTGAAAAACTTGAATATAAGTTTGATTGCCAAATGCTAATAGCAAGGACAGATGCTGACCTAGACGAAGATGAGATTTTTGATTATATATCAGATAACCTAGAAGGCGACAGCCTCCTAGCTGTAGGAGATGAAGACCTTATAAAAATCCACTTCCACTCCAACAAACCATGGGAAGTCCTAGAATACGCTGCAAGCCTTGGAGAAATCCACGACATAGTAGTAGAAAATATGCAAAGACAGGCTGAGGGCCTACAGGGATAAAAAAAGAAAACCACCAACTGAGAGGTGGTTTTCTTTTTTTTACATGTTTTTACACAATTGGTCTGCTGTCTTCATAGCAGAAAATACATCGTATCCTGTTACTTCAAATGGCATATTTACCATTGTATCGCCTTCTGCGCATGATAGGCTAGCTGCTTCTAGAAGCTTCTCATCGCTTACATTTTCTATGCCAAGGTCTTTGAAAGTAGTTGGCAAGCCCAAAGCCTTGCAGAAATCTCTTATTTTTTTGATTTCTTCATAGCTATCATTTTCTAGAACCATTTGACAAATCACACCAAAGGCTACCTTTTCGCCATGAAGTAGGTCGTGGGTTTCCTCAATAAGTGTTAGACCATTGTGGATAGCGTGAGCTGCTGCAAGTCCGCTTGATTCAAAACCTATACCTGATAGGTAGGTGTTTGCTTCTATGACGTTTTCCAAAGCTTTTGTTATAACTTTATTTTCTACTGCAGCCTTGGCCTTTAGACCATCTTCTAAGAGTGTGTCTAGACACAATCTTGCAAGGGCAAGTGATGCTTTTGTTGCTGTACCGCCAGCCATGGTTACTGCATTAGATCTTTCACAAGCCCTAGCTTCATAAAATGTTGCAAGAGCATCGCCTATACCAGCTACTAAAAGTTTAACAGGAGCATTTGCTATAATATCTGTATCCATTATTACCATTTCTGGATTTCTATTTAGAGGCAAATAATAGTCGAACTCATGGTCTTCGGTATAAACTACAGATAGTCTAGAGCAAGGTGCATCTGATGATGCTGCTGTTGGTACTATGACCATAGGTAGGTTGCAATAAAAAGCTACTGCCTTAGAAGTATCTAGGGTCTTGCCTCCGCCTATACCAAAGATAACATCAGCATCTCCAAGGTTTGCCTTGTGCTTTTCGATTTCTACATCTGAGCACTCACCACCAAAGACAACTAGCTTGCAGCCCATATCATTTTCCTTAAATGATTTTTCTATATCATCTTTATATTTGCGATTTGCAGAATTGCCCGCAATTATGTAGGCATTTTTAGCCCCTATTTTTTTGCAATACTCAGCCAATTTTTTGATAGCACCATTTTCTTGTACATAAGTTCCTGGTGAACATAAAACTTTACTCATAACTTATCCCCTTCTTTTCTAAAAATATTTTGTGCATAAAATTATTTTATACCAATGATAATATTTTAACATAATTAATTTTTTATTTCAATAAATTTATTAAAAAGTGGTTGATTTAAATTTAGCACCTTATCTCTGCCATTGCAAAATTTTTGATAAAACAAAAAAGAGAGTTTCAAAATGAAAACCCTCTTTTTTATGCCCATTTATAATTTTATAAACCCTGCCAAAGGTATCACTTCATAAAGGCTAGGCAATCAAACTCTCCCACAGGTACTAGGCCTAATTTTTTGTAAAAGTTTTTTGTCATCTCGCTATTGTCGGTCAAAAGTACAAATTGGCGGATATTTTTATTTTCTTCTACGATTTGAGATAGGAGTCTACTGCCCAGTCCCTGGCCTTGGTAGGCTTTTAATATGAGTATATCCTGTAGATATGTGATCGTGTGCCCATCTCCTACTATCCTTGCAAGGCCTATAAGTTTTTCTCTATCCCATAGGGTCCAAACTTTTAGGGAGTTTTTTATAGCCTTTTCCAATAGGTCTATATCTTCTGTATATGCTGTCCATGATGCGTCATTGTAGAGGTCTAGTAATTCTTTTTTGTCAGGTATGATCCCCGTTTTTATTTCTATAGCCATATCTTATTCTACAAACTTTCCATTGTCCATCAAAAATGGATCAGCTGTTTCAGGATCGGTGTAGTTTTCAAATTTTTCTCTCAGATAGTCATAACAAGAAATTTTATCCGGGAATTTTATGGCCTGGTAGGGTTCTTCGAAAGAGATTTTTTCTACAAAAAGATATCCCCCGTCGATTTCTATGAGAAGTCCAATATGGCCTATAAATAAGAAGTTCCCATCTAGTACATCATTTATGACTATAGATAAAAGATGGGCATTTTCTGGAAAAGACCAGGAGGCGAAATACTCCTCCATGACCTTGCCATGGTCGGCAGGATCTTTGGACTCTACCGTAGGTACCCTTGCAAAAAAGGTCTTGAATCTCTCCAGGGTTTCTCCATCAAAGATATTTCCCTCTTGGATTTTTTCCTCGTCCATAAAAAGCATGGAGTCATCCACATCATTAGATGACTTTTGCACTTTCATAATATCCTTGGCTAGCAAAAAGCTATTTATCCTGCAATTTGTATCCGGATATTTTTTATCAGCCCTTTCCCTATTTGCGATAAATTTACCAACCTCATAGATTTGATTTATATTTGGATCAAAGTCACCAATGAGATTTTCCTCTCCTACTGATTTGTTGTAGTCTTTGACTAGGTCTATGAATTTTTCTACATCCGCCTTGGCTTGGTCATTTTCTCCTATCGCATCCATTAGCCTATCTTTTACAAAGTCTAGGCTCTCATCATTTGCCATATTTGATAAGCTTGTTTGGGTGATTTTTTCTGGTCTTTTTTCTTCTATTTTTTCATTTTTTTGGCAGCCAATAAGACCAGCCACCAAAATTAGGATTGTTAAGTATATTTTTTTCATTTATTTTCCTTTTTTATCAAGGATTGGCCATTTTTTGTCTTGGCCTATATCCTGGATTTGGTGCAAAGCTTCTTTGATTTAGGATTTTTCTTTCAAATATTATAGCTACAATCAATATTATTGCAAAGAGAAAGAAATCTATCCTCATATCATTTAGATATATCATCAGCATTCTTTTTTGTACCTGACCAAAATCCATTTTGATGTTATAGGTCCCTGATTCTATCAAAAGATTGAGAAAAACCAAGGCTCTACCTATAAGATGGTAGATAAAATATATGATCCACCCGTTGTAGAAATATTTTCTACCTGATATGAGAAAGGATACGATCAGCATTAGAATAAGGTTTATTAGAACAATAACAAAAGAAGCCTCATTCATCAGGCTTTGTATATAGTCTGGCTTGACAGTGGGTATCAAAAGCAGGCAGGCTGTGGCAAAACACATTCCCTTTCTCCTACAAGTCCCATATATGGAATAAAGCATCAAGCTAAGTATAAAGCCTGGCAGTATATTGTCTAGGTTGTCAAAGGCACTATAAAACTTCTCATAAAAGGCTGAATTTAGAAAGCCAAAGGAGTTTATAAGGCCAACTACTGCCAAGATTTTTATATAAAAACTTTTACTCTTTTCTACGGGTTTTGCAAAATATATAAAAACTACCAGGGCAACTGCCAAAATCATTTTCTCACCCATAAACTTTGAAAAAATCTTTGAGTAATACTGTCCATCTGATAAAAAAGCAAGTTTATATGGTATGCTGTCAAAGTATATGAGAAAATTATACCAAAAATTTTCTAAATATTGTATCATTACTTGCCTCCTTTAGAATATGTTTTTTTGTAAGCCTTTATGGTGTTTATTATAGCAATAACTAGACCAAATACAATAGCTACTAAAAGGAGGATAAAATACACAAGGGGCATGATAACCATCATTGCATCTACTATTACATTTACTATTGGCATCAAAATAAGGCCAGCAATCAAAAGCATGACTATGAATATAATTAATCCAACAATCATAAATTAACCTCACTTTCTCTTATAGAAGTAGATCTTTTTTGTGGGATGTTTTTTTCGGCAAAGGTCTCTGCCAAGTCCCTATCAGCAATAGAAGCTATCCACTCTATTGGCTCTACAACTCCATATGGGTCATAGGTCCCGTCATCTCTGGAGTGTCCTATGGCAGATGCCACAAAGTACCTATTGGTCTTGAAGGATAAATCTATTGTTTTTAGGAAGGAGGTCATCTCCATATCAGATAAAAACTTCCTAGCTAGATAGTCCATGGCATCATAATAATTTAGGCCAGGATTGGCCTTTATTAATTTTTGGATTTTTTCTTCAGAGAAGTTTTCATCCAGACCTGCCGAATCGATCTTTCCAATGACTACTGCAAGTGGGACTTTTGACATCTGACTATCTGCCAAGCCTGTTACAAGTCTGAGCTTGTTTAGGAAATTATCTATAATACCGTTGAGATCAGCCCTACCTATACCTGCTAAGTCAACTTGGTTGAGCTTGTTTTCATATTTGTACCTAACCAAAGGTATGGCAAAGGGATCGACAACAAAAACTATGCCCTGGCAATAATCATATTGCTTTTGGATTTCATTTTCGCTATTTTGGGTGAAAACCTCGCCAGCTATATCGTAGATATGGACTAGCCTTTCTGGTTTCAATTTTTTGTTTTTGACAAAAAAGCTAAAGGATACCGCACTTGTGGCTCCTAGGTCATGGGCCCTGGCTGTCATCCTTGTAGATCCAAATTTATAGTCATTTTGAATTTCATTAAAGATCTTTTCTTTTTCTGAGTTATAGATTTCTATATCTAGGTTTTTTCTTTTTGCTATATCATCTATAAAAACCTTGGAAAAAGCTGTTATATAGGCTGTCTTTCCGCTTGACCTACCGCCGACAATAGGGATACAAAATGGTCTTGACTCCCTATCTGAAAGACTAACACCACAGTGAGGACATTTGGCTGGGAGTTTTTTCCTGCCCATAAAAAATGTCGAAGGTAGTTTTCTCCCACACAGGCATTTTCTTTTGAAAACCCCATAGACACCTGGTGTCAGATCTGTATGCTCTCTGCCACAGTCTGGGCAAATGTAGGTTGGTATGAGGGATTTAGTCTTGCACTCGTAGCAGGCTGTAGATATTTTTCTAATGTGAAGATATGCCCTATCCACTAGCCAAATTATAGAAAACCCTATATAGCCTATGACGTAGATGGTGCAAACTATAGCAAGAATTATGGCACTTATTATCAAAAAGAAGAGGGTCCCAAAGCTAAGGACTGCAAAAACAGAAAATAAATTTATAAATCCTGTAAAGCTGAGTATGCCCCTAGCCCTGTAGTTTGTGTAGTATCTGAGAGCTGTAGAAGTATTTTCTAGCCATGAGTTTTTTATGGCAATTATTATATCCTTAAACCCCTGGTCAAAAAAGTAGGATTTGTAGGCTGGTTGGGCCACAGCTTTTCTCATTTTCTACCTCCAAATAAACTGCCAAATCCCTTGATTTTTTTGGAAAAAGCGGACTGGCTTGCATTTTCATAAATATAGTCCCAATTTTCTATATTTTCCCTATATTTTTTCTGCATCATCTCATCTAGGCCCTTTAGTTTTGCCTTCTTGATTGGTTCAAATAAATCGACTATCTCATCTAGCAAGTCCTTATCTTCACTTTCCATGACAAGACCCAAAGGCTCTACAAAGAAAAATATATCTCTGGCCTTATCCGCATACTCCATCAAGGTTCCAAGATGGATATAGATGACAGCCGACATCTTTTCTTCATCTAGGACAAAGAGAGAATAATATTTTTTTAGATAATCCAAATCTAGGTCAAAGCTATTTATATTTGCAAAATTCCATGCAAAATAGGATTCTATATCTCCCTGGTCCATATCATCAATCTTGTACCTGGCTTTGTGGCCTTTTTCTAAAAGTAGGTCCAAGGCATCCAAAAGACTTGCCTTATCTTCTTGCTTTTCAATTTCTAGGGCCAAAACAAGGAGTAAGACCTTTTTATAAGACACCTCATCTATTTTTTTATTATCATACTTATTAAACAAATTTTTTATCAGATTTGACTCTTTTTCATTTAGCTTGTCATAGTCAAGCTGGCCCACAAGGTCTTTTATAAGCCTAGTCTGGAGGTCTTCATAAAAATCTTTTTGCCAAAGGAAATAGAAAAATGTAAGTTCAGGGTCAAAATTATCCCTAAAAGAGACTATCCTCCTATAATAATCCCTGATAAATTCATCCAAATAAGCATCTTCATATGGTTTGTTTTCTAAAACAGCAGTTTTTACATGGTGGTAAAAGAAATTTTCTATCCTGGCTTGTGTTTCTAGGGCATCTAGGACCTTAAAATACAATTCGTAGGACCTGTCATAGTAGTTATTTTCTAAAAGTATGTCAAAAGACTGGTCAATTTCTGATAAAAACTTTGATGTTAAAATCCTATCAGTATAGGCCCAAAGTTTTTCTAGATCCCTATCTGGGTTTTCTCCATCCCTTATGATACCCTCTATATTTAGGGCCATATTCAAAAGATATTCTTGCCTATCAGCAAAACCATCTAGGGTCTTTTCTATGGCAAAAAATCCCTTTGTCTCATCCTTTTTATAGATTGGATCTAGGATCTGATAGAAAATACTGCCCGCATCTGTCTCAAATGATAAGTCATAGGCTCCTAGGTCTTTTTCTTTAAAAATCTCTATGACCTTAGAGATGATAAATTCTAACTGCCAATTTTCTATATTTTCATCTATGAGTTTGTAAATATCTTTATTTGCCAAGACCTGGTTTCTAAGATTTTTCCCTTGTTTTTGGAAAAATCGATCGCCAATTTCAAAAGACTTGTAGAAGGTATTTTCATCCTCCCTAGCAAAATCTCCCAAAACCCTAGAAAGCATGATGGCTGATAGGCCCTCTGCATCATCTGCGTCCATATATTTGCCAGCAAAATCCATCAGGCTATTAAAAATAGGTCTAGTAGTCTTTGCCAGATTTGCAGAATCATTTGCTATGATCTTGGCTGCGGCCTTCTTTTTATCCAGCGTTCCATATTTTTCTGCAAAATATAGACCGTCTTCTATGTCTCTTTCGTCTAATCTTTCAAGTTTACCTGTTAGCAAACTATAAAATTTATAGGCCTTTATCATATCTAGGTCTGCCCTGTCATAGGCAAAACCCTCTGTCAAAAAGTCATGGAAACTTTTTAGGGAGTCAAAAGAAAAGTCCATGGCTATAGACAAAAAGTCAAAAAAGGCCTTATCTTTTTCAAAAGTCGGATAAGAATTTTCTAAAATATCAAAAACATGGTAGTTGGCCTTATCCATCCTGTCAAAACGAGTCCCTTCCGCAACCACTCCACAGATTTGAGACCTGGATAGGGCTGGGTTGTACTCGTAGGTTGTAAAATTGATATTTAGGGCAAGGGCCAAAGGCAAGGTGTATTCTATAGCTCCGATCCATAGAGGGATATTGCCCCTTTGATCTAAAATCACCAGTCTTTTTTTATCATCATTGTATGTTAGGGTCGCATAGACCATCTCTTTTAGGATATCCATATTATTATCTATGGCCAAAAAGTCCCTGACTTTGTCTATATAAATACCAAAACCCTTTTCTAATTCTGGAGCCGGCAAGAAATCTGGTGTCTGATCAAGGTTGACCTCATCAAAATCCATAGACTCTCTTAGGATATGAGACCCCAAAAATTCTATAGGATAGGTATTGAAATCATCCTTGTCAAAAACTACTACATGGCTTAAAAAATTGCCAAAACGGCCTGCTTCTCCCATGTAGTCCCTGCCTAGGTATGTGTTTAGGGCGAGGGCTGCCAATCCATTTTCTAAAAGCCTATAGGTAAAGGACTGGGGCTGGTCCTTGGCCAAATCTTCATCCATTGCCTGGCCTAGGGCTAGGTCTGGTATATTGTAGGAAAAAAGTCTCCTGACTTCATCTCCGTCAATTTTTTTGAAATCTCTATCGTAGGAGTAGATCTGCTGTCCGTCATTTACTCCATCTATCCCCCTCTTGCAGGAGGTATATATCACTTGGTGTCTTGTCATAGTCTCTCCTTGTTAGACTTTACAAATATTATTTTTCTAAGATCGTGTTTATTTATTGGCCTTGATAACCTTGTTTTCTTCTAGTAACCACAAGATCGGATCTTCTATCCTGTGTGGCTGAGGTCTATTGATATGGCCCCTATCATCTGGGTTGTTATTAAAACCAAGGGCTGATACACCAAAGAAGGAATATTTTTCGTAGTTTGAGTCAAGGTTTGCTATAAAGGACTGCTCATCCCAGCTTGTTAGGAGGGATCTGATCTCAGAGTCTACATTGTGCCAGTCAGCCATATCAAAGGCCCCATGCCTACAGTGAGGGCTTGGGTTTAGGACTGTAAGCCCCTGAGGAAGGATTGACTCTAAGATATCAAATTTAGAAAAAACTGCTGCTACTGGTATATCTATTTTTTTATCCTGGCTTATGTTCCTATCATTTCTAATAAGGTTTGATACACGGGTTATGATCTCATCTGACCTTGTCGCATTGGAATAGTCGACAGGGCTTGCGTTTTTGATCTCTTTTTCGTCAAGCTTGTTGGCAACCTGGCCTAGCTGACAAGGATCTAGCAAAAATATAATTCCTGCTGACTTGTAGATATACTTATTGACTGTTGACATCACGTCTTCGTCGTTTAAATCCTCTCCAGCTGTATCGAAAAATACAAAGGTGAAAGTCTCTATACCGTCCTTGCCAAAGAAGAATTTCTTTTTCTTTGGTAGTTTTAGTTTGAAAATCAGTGGCCTATAGGCACCATTATCCACGTTTTGTAAGCTAGACCTAGTTAGCTCTAGCTTGACATTGTTATCATAAAGGGACTTGGCAAAGTATCTTTCCCACCTAGCGTAGGAGTCATCAAAACCCTCCAATGCTCCACCAAAAGATGGGGCAATCCTATTTCTAAGCTCATTTATAAGGACACCAACAAAGTGGCTCTTGCCCGAAGCACGGGCTCCTACAACTGATATGATCATATCTGTGCCAGAGATTGTAGATTCTGGCAAAAGATTGTGGCAGGATGGGCAAATAACCTTGTGGGTTTTTTCCCCACACTCTGGACACTTGGCCCAATCTGTGCCTTGGCTTTCCTTGGCCTCGGCCTTGTTAAAAGTCCTTTTTAGTTTTATAGGGTTGTTTGGATCACCCATCTCGTATAGGGTCATCTTCTCATCAGGAAAATCCCCACACCTAGAATTAAAACACCTAAATTCTATCTCATCTACCATATGCTCCTCAAAGCAATATGGGCATATAAATTTTGTTTTCGCCATTTTTTCTCCTAACTTATTTTTAAACTAGACCCCAGGTCTATTTGTAGTTGGTATTTGCTATTGTCCCTATCATTTTTCAAAAAAGGCTTGATATAGGTATTTTTTCCAAACATAGTCGCTGGTATCCTGTGCTCATAGGTCCCGCTTATCTCTCTTGGCTCAACAGTATCTAAAAGCTCTGCTGATTCTTTAAAAATAGGGGCCACTCCGATTTGCGACCTGATTTCTATAGCTGGTAGGGAAAAATCTTTTTGATCAGCCTTAAAAATTATTTTTGCAGCCTTGACCTTGCCAAAGAGGGATTTTTCTAGCTTTATCTCATAGGAAATATTTACCTTGGCCTGGTTATCAAACTCATAATCTGATACTGCAGAATAATCTATTTGGCTATCCTCCTTAAACTGGGCAAAAAGGCCAATATAATATTTTCTATCCTGAGGGTTTTCTATAAAAATCGCCTTGTCTCTTTCAAACTGGCCTAGGCTAATAGTTGTCCTCTGGCAAGACCTATCTTCTATATCAAAAACAGGATGGTCAAAATTGTAAAGAAGCAAATAACCAGAGGCATTTTTGACAGGATCTATAAAGATTGTGACCCTATCATTTACAATTCTGACATCTTTTATCTTGACATCCTCGCCCTTTCTGATCTTGCAGATATTACCAAAACTTGCATTTTGATTTCTAATAGCAAGGGCTACCACATAAATAGGCACATCATCCTTATAATCAAAAACAAAACCTTTTTGTCCACTATATAAATTTAGTTTCAACTCCCCTGGTAAGGCTCTGGTCTCGATAGGGTCCATTTCATTTTCTATAGTATCTAGAGAAATAGTATCGCCTATATTGTAATCCATCCTTTTGGTGGATCCATATAATCTTATAGGGTCCATGCTATCATGGTAGAAAAGAGCCTGGTAGGTCCCATCCTTATATGGCCTTATGGTTAGAGAGTTAATAGGATCTATCGGCACTGTTGGTATGGCGCTGATCCTTAGGCCCTGGCTTTTTTCTATTTTCCCATCGATATTATAGGCTAGGCGGACTACAAAAGAATATGTCTTGTTATTTTGTAAAGACCTAGCAAGGAAAGACGTTCTATCAGTCTCACCTAAGACTTTCTCGCTCCCATTTTCTAGATATTCTGAAATCACAGCCTTGGTATTTGGGAAATTGCCATCCCAAGATAGTTTTACCGTCCCGTCTTGCGCCTGAGCTTTTAGGTTTGTAACATCAAATAAATTTCTGATGCTAATACCTGGCCCTGGTTTTGATAATAGTGAGGCCCTACTTGCAAAAACATTGTAATAATAAAGCTCGCCCGGTTTTATTTTTTTATCTGTAAAAGAAAAACTTGATCCCTCATAGATGAGCTCTCCGTCTTCTGGATTTCTTATCCAAATCGAGTCAGACCTATAGAGCCTAAAAACTATAGACCTATCATTTGACCTATCCCAGCTTATTATATTTTGTTTTTGTATTGGATCTGTCTTTACCTTTAGACCTGTGACCATGTCTGGAGCTGGCAGGATATCAGAAAGGCTTGGTATGTCCCTACAGATATCGTTGGCCTCAAGCCCGTATTTTATAGACAAATCCTTATCTTTTGCACTTTTTGCCAAGTTTATCTTGGATTCGGCTGCTTTTATCGCCTTTTCTATCTGATCTTTTATCAAAGGCTGGTCAAAGTTTGGATAAGATTTTTTTAGGAGTCTGTACATGTCCCTAGCCTGGTAAAAATATTTATCCTTTATAAAAACATTTAGCTTGTCAAGCTGACTATCAACCTTTGATTTTTCTGTACTTAGCCTAGCCTTTAGTTTTTGGACCTTGTCATTGTTTTTCCAATATGACTCTGCCTGGCTGAGCTTGGCTTCTGCTGATATAAAATCAAGTTTATTTAGGTCTTCTTCTGCAAACTTAGTTAGGGACTTGACCCTATCTATTTTTGATAAATCAAAACCACAAGAGCAAGTATTGACCGTATTTGGGTTTAGCTTGCCACATTTTGGACATTTTAAATCTAACTCTAGCCCACAAGATGAGCAAAATTTTCTCCCATCTGATGTATCATTTAGGTGGCCGCAGCGGCAGTATTTGAGATTTGGATTTTTTTCCTTATCATCACCACCTATTACAGATATTTTTTCCACCTTATAAAAGGCTTCTACTATATCCTTGGCTAGGATTGGATCTTTTAAAAGCCCGCCCAGGCTATTGACTACACTATCTATAGTAGAATTTGGCACAGGACCTTCGATGACCTCTGCCTGCTTTTTAAAATCCTTTAGGATATTTTTTAGCCTGTCAGTATCTAGGTAGTCATCATATTCTGCCTTGGTATTTTCATTTTCAAAAACCTCCTGGCAGGATGAGCAAAGATCAGACCCTATGGCCGATATCCTGTCAGTTTTGAAAAACTCCTTTTCCTTTCTCTCCTTGGCCCTCGCCAAAAGAGTTTGGGCTGGCAAATCCTTGGCAGCTATCGGATCATCATATAAAAATTCGTATAAGGTCTCTTTGTTTAGGGACTGGAGGGTCTTGCTTATGCCTCTAAATTTTCTATCGCTAGCTGATCTTTTTTTATAATACTTATCATAAATATCCTGGTAGTCGCTATTATCTTCTCCCTCTTCTATAGGGATATTTCTCTCTTTGATCCTATTTATGATCACATCCTTGTCCATTTTTAGTCGGCTTACAATAGAGTTTATCTCGCTTTGCTTTATATATTGCTTGCCGCTTATGGCATCTAGGTAGACATCTATGGATTCGTTTCTCTTATCCTTGGCTTCTTTGGCCAAATCTTTTCTGATGTTGGCTTCTCCCAGCATATCTTTTTTGATATCATCTATCATATCACCCAAGATACCATATTTTTTGTCACTAGAAGTCGTTGAAAGTTTGGACCATTCTACACTTTTTTCGTTAATTCTTTTTTCTATGACCGCTTCATCTTCTACTGGCGGGTCAAAGCTTAACTCTAGCTCCTCATACCAGTTATAAATTCTTTTTTCTCCCATCTTATCTTCCCATACTTAGTCCTGTAGCACCCTTGTCTATGGCCTGGGCAATCTTTGATAGAGACCCTGAAAGTTGGTCTAGCTTTGTCATGCCTGATAGGTCATCCAAGTTAGATATTTTCCTTAAGAATTTATAATTTGCAGCACCAAAACCTAGGGCTGCTATATCTATACCTGCTTGTATACACTTTCTGGATTCTCCAATCGGATCTATGTCCCCATACCAATCGCCATCTGTAAGGACTACTATATATTTTTTATTTGTCCTATTACCCTTCTTTATCAGAGACTCACGAGCCTTTGTAAATGGCTGACTTGTCGTACCTGCCCCTAGGTCTATATGATAAAGGCTATTAATAGAATCAACTATCTGATTATAATCATGGCTTGGTTTTTGAATCAGTTCAGATCTTTCTGCAAAACCAACTATGCCAATACTAGTAAATTCAAGATTGAAATTATAGGCGAATTTTTTCATAGCCTCCATAGCTGTATTTAGCGGATTGCCATACATAGATCCCGATAGGTCTATAGCAAGTACTATATCCACATTGGCCTGGATCTTTGGCATTACATCTTGTGGGTTTTTATCTGTCCAGGACATATCCTCCTCTAGGTCTTCGCTTCTGACTCCTAAATTTTTTCCATTGTCATTTTGTATTGCCGATACACCTATGATCCCATTTTCATCATAGGAGTAGGTCACATCTACAAGAGCTTGGTGGGTCCTCGTATCTTCTATGCCACTTATTACATATTTGCTGACTATGGTATTATCAAGGGGTCTTTCATATTCTCCTTGGCTTACATAAACTTCTATCTCGTTGTCGTAAGCGCCTGTTCTTAGCTTGAACTGATCTGAATTCTTGGCTGGGATTTTTGAGTTTTTTGGAATTATTTTTTTATTTATATATTTTTTCCCATCTGGACTTATAGAAATCATCCCAAGTGAATGGGCAGTCACGTCTGTGATTTTTTTCGCACCCAAAAACATCTTGCCCGGTCTTGATTCGATCGAGCTTGCTAAAAGCGAAGTCCCATCAGACTTTATATTTGCCCTTATGGCAGCACCTAGGGCTACAGCCTCATCTACATTGACACCTGCTAGGGGCTTTTTGCCTGTCATCTTTTCTATGTAGTCACTAACCATGACCATCCTTGTGGACCCGCCGACTAGGATTGTCCCATCTATATCCGCCCAAGTCATTTTTATTTCCTTGAGGAGTTTTTCTATAACATCTTCAGTTTTTATCAAAAGCTGGCTTGTGATATCCTCAAAATCTTTTCTACTTAGGTCAAGGGATAGGCGTTTTCTATCATGGTAAAAAGATACCTGGACATTTTCCCTTTGGGATAGTTGGATTTTGGCTTTTTCTGCCTCTACCATAAGTATGGAGTCTTCCTCGAAATTGCTTTCTATTTCCTGGTCATACTCCTCGTAAAACTCATCTTTAAAATATGAAACCAAGGCCATATCCCAGTCCTTGCCTCCAAGCTGGTGGTCGCCACCACTTGCCAAAATTTCTATGCTCTCTTTTCTGATCCTTGCTATGGTAGCATCAAAGGTCCCACCGCCCAGATCATAGATCAAAACTGTCTGGTCAGACCCCTTTTCATTTAGGCCGTAGGCGAAGGCTGCCGCAGTCGGCTCATTTATTATGGCTATAATATCAAGGCCTGCTTTTTTACCAGCATCCATTGTCGCCTGTCTTTCCTTGTGGGAAAAATATGCAGGGACTGTGATAACTGCACTACCTATTTTCTTTCCCAGGTTTTTTTCGGCTTCTTTTACGATTTTTTCTAATAAGATAGCCGATAGGTCTGTAGCATTGTAGGATTTGCCAAGGATATTTACCCTAAAATTTTCATCCCCCATAGACCTTTTGAAAAAGGCAATGGAGTTTGTATCCCCACTTGCCTGCATGGCCTTGGCATCCTCTCCGTAGAGGATATTGCCATTTTCTTCAAAGCATAAAACCGAAGGTGTGATGGTTTTGCCATAAATGTTTTTTATTATCTCTGCCCTTGTGTTTTGTGGATTTATCCAGGCTACAGACGAAAATGTTGTACCCAGATCTATCCCTACTCTTATTGCCATGATTATCTCCTATATATTACAAAAAAAGGATGCATGAAAACAAAGTTTTTGGCCAAATCTGACCAAAAGCTTTGTTTTCACCACCCTGATTTTACATCATCTTTATGCCTTGAACTTTTTCTTTTATTTCTTCTATTTCTTCATCAGTTAGGCTTGCACCTGCACTTGCCTGCATCTCAGCTTTGATTTCATTTCCACTTGTTGGCTCTCTACCTATTATTTCTAAAATACCTTCTCTATTTAGGGTAAAGGTAACCTCGATTGGAGATCCTTTTGGCATACCTTCTGGTATGGCAAGAGTACAATCTCCAAGTTTGAAATCTTCTTCTACCTCATATTTATCTTCCATAAAGTCACTCTCATAAACTTCTAAAAGGACTGTTTCTTGGTTGTCTGTTTGAGTGGCAAATGTCTGAGATTTGCTTACTAGCCCGCCTGGCATCTCTTGGTTTTTTATAATTAGGTTGACACATTTTGGCACGTTATTATTATCGTAAGCCTTTAGAGCATAGGATTTTGTAGTAGCAACTGTGACTATCTGTTTTATATCATTTTCCCTACCCCCTGTGATAACATCAACTGGTGCTACTGGAGCTATAGAGTAATTTTCTATTTCTTCTTCACTTATTGGCTCTCCAGGAACTACATCATCTATTTCACCAGATTGACCAGTTGCTATTTTGTGTTTTTGATCATAGGCCAAAAGGGCATAAATAGCCGCTCCCTTGGCTACAGCCTCATCTGGTTCTAGGATTTTTGGTTCCATGCCATAGGTTTCTACCAATTTTTCTTTGACTTGTGGCATCCTTGTAGAACCACCTACCAAAAGTATCTCATCAATTTTGTAGCCCTTGTCTTCTGCAACCTTGATACAATCATTGGTTTTTTCTATGGTTTGGCTAATAAGATTTGATGTTATAGAATCAAAAGTCTGTCTATCTACTGTCACCCTACCACGGATACCAGCAGCATCTACCATTACAGGTACAGAGTCCCTCATTGTTAGCTGCATTTTTGTCTCTTCTGCTTTTAACCTTAGGGATTGGAGAGTTTCTGCATCAAAGTCATCATCAAAGTCGGTCTCTGCCCTAAATTCACTTTCTAGATAATCTATTAGAGCATCATCCCAATTTTTTCCTCCTATAGCATGGAGACCGTCAGAACAAACTACCTTGACATTGCCATCATCTATGGCTAGGACTGTAACATCAAAGGTACCCCCACCAAGGTCATAAACTAAAACAGTTTTTTGGCCAGACTCTTTGGCTAGACCATAATAAAGAGCTGCTGCTGTTGGCTCTGATAAAATTTCTATAACATTTAGTCCTGCAAGCTCGCCTGCATCTCTGGTAGCTTCTCTTTCTTCTGATCCAAAATAAGCAGGGCAGGTTATAACTACGTCTTTGACCTCAGCATTTAAAATCTGAGAGGCATCTTGTGTCATCTTTTTTAGGATATAGGATGATACTTCCTGAGGAGATACATCATTGCCATTGTAGTTTATAACAGTTTTTGTCCTACCCATGAGGGTTTTTACAAGGCTGACTGTGTGGTCTGGGTCTATAACTGCGTTTTCCTTAGCAATCTTTCCTGCTATAACAGATTCTGGGCTTTCAAAGTTGACTACTGATGGGGTTGTGTTATCGCCTTCCATGTTTTTTACAACTGTAGGCACACCATTTTCATCTACATAGGCTATACAAGAATATGTTGTTCCCAAATCTATACCAAAAATATACTTACTCATCTTTTCCTCCTAAAATTTCTTCTTTATTTTCTAAATTTTCTTCTTCGTTTTCTAAATCTTCTTTATAAAAATAGACATTTACTCTCTGACGGGACAAAATCCTATCATTGTATTTGTAGCCATCTGATAAGACCTTGGCTATTTTGTGGTTGAGATTTTCATCATTTGTGTAGACTTTTTCTACAAGCTGGGCCTCTTGTGGCGAAAACTCATCGCCCTCGCTTCTTGCAAAAACTTCCACACCATTTTTCATCAAAATCTCTTCTAGGTCGAAAGAGTAGTCTGAAAGAGTTTTTATAGGTATCTCTGTCAGACCCTTATCTATATTAGTCCTAGAAATCCTTAGAATACTATCCCTAGTATTTATTATATCATCTAAAATTGGTTTGATCATATTAAAGTAGAGGTCATTTTTGTACTCTTCTAGCTCTTTGTGCATAGATGCTATGATCTTATCCTGACTAGCTGATACCGATATCTTTCTTTCAAAAAGCTTGGTCAAATCATCTAGCTTGGCCATGGCATTTGCTTGGTTGGCAAGCATATTTTCTACTAGTTCAAAAGTCTTTTCATCTATTTTGCTAGGCTCATCTGGGTCTATTTGCCAGTCACTATCAGGATCATTTTCTGACCCACATCCGCAATCACAAGATTTTTCATCTTCTTTTTTTGGATTATTTTCATCCTCTACTTCTTCTTTCTGATCATCTGTTCCTGATTTTTCTTCTAGTTCTATGTCTTCTGACATTTCTTCTAGATCCTTATCCTCTGGCTCAGTTTTTTCTATTTCTTCTTTTTTCTCCTCCTCCAGGTCTTCCTTGCCCTTTATTATTTCATCAAAATCTCTGATCTCATCCATCCTTGCCTCCTTTAGCTGATAGTTTGTGGAAGATTTTCTTCTTTTATACGCTCGCTGATCTTTGGATCGGCATTTTCTATTAACCACATCATAGGCTCAATAACTCCGACAGGAGTGTAGGTCCCCTTGTCTCTAGTATGGCCTATGGCTGAGGCTGCAAAAAACTTGTTGTTTTTAAATTGGATTTCGACATTTTTCAAAAATCCGCTCATCTCGTTTTCTTTTAAAAACTTGCGGCATAGATAATCTTGGCAATCCATAAAATTATCAAACTTACCTGGATTGTTTTTCATACATATATCTACCGCTTGTTTTCCTAATTGCTTATACAGACCCGCAGAATCAATCTTTGATATAACAACAGCTATAGGTACTTCTGCCATCTTGTTATCACTTAGGCCTGTGACCTCCCTGAGCTTGTTTAAAAATGAATTTATTATCTCATTTAGGTCGGCCGTCCCTATGCCTGCTATATCCTCTTTTTCTAAAAGCTCTTTGTGCTTATAGGAAACCATAGGTATAGAAAAAGGATCAATTATAAAGACAATCCCGTGGCAATACTCATACTGCTTTTGGATTTCATTTTCGCTATTTTGGGTGAAAACCTCGCCGGCTATGTCGTAAATATGGAAGAGCCTATCAGGTTGTATAGTCTTTGATTTTAGAAAAAAGCTAAAAGAGACTGCTGATGACTGGCTGATATCTGTAGACCTCTTTGTCATCCTGGTAGATCCAATCTCATAGTCAGTCAAAATCTCCCCATAAATCTGCTCTTTCTCAGAATTATAAAAATCAATTTCTAGATCAGGATTTTTTGCCACCCTGTCAAAAAACTCCTTGGAAAAGGCTGTTATAAAGGCAGTTTTCCCTACAGACCTACCCCCTACAATTGGGATACAAATTGGTCTTGCCTCCCTATTTGTAAGCCTGGTATGGCAATGAGGACACTCTGCCTCCAAATCTTTTCTACCATTTAGAAAAGATGTCGGCAAAAGCTCTCCGCAAAGACACCTTCTTTTCAAAATCCCATAAACACCTGGGGTAAGCTTGGTATGTTTTCTACCACAAGATGGGCAAATATAAGTAGGGATCAGGCTTTTTTCCTTGCACTCATGGCAGGCTGTAAAAATTTGATTTTTATATAGGTAGATCCTATCGGCCAGCCATAATATAGAAAAAGAAATATATATACCTACCATTATTATAACTAGGACTCCAATATTTAAAAGAGAAATAAATCCTGTAACCATTGTTCCGAAAATACCAACAACCAAGATAGATAGGATATATATAATTCCAAAAAATAATTTATAAAAAAATCCTTCTCCACTCAAATCAGAAAGCTTTTCTTGGTAGCCTTTTATAGAGTCCCAATTTCGTAAAAAGGCACCCTTGATAGTATTTATAACATCTATATAACCCTTGCCAAAAAAATAAGATTTTATGGCCGGTTGACTATTAGTTTCCATCAGGGTCCCCCTTCCTATTTGCATCGATTATATTTTCTTTAAAAGATTGGTAATAGTTTTTTAGAGATGTAAAACCGCCCCAAACAAGACCACCTCCAAAAGCTAGGCCAAAAAAACCTAAAAATAGAAAAGCAAAAATCTCGGAGAAAACATAAATCAAGGCAATTATCAAAATAGCCACAAAAATACAGCCACAACCGTCATTATCCATAAGCCCTCCTTGAAATAGAAATTAAAAAATTATAAAAATTTATATAAAATATTATATCAAATCACTTAATAAAATTATAGCAAAGTATAAAAATACTGTCAATACAATTGTTAATTAAATAAAATAGTCATTTTTTTATCAATATATCCACATAATACCAAAATATTCTATTTTTTAAATAAGCACATATAATATTTACAAAAAATCTGATATATTTTTTTAAAACAAAATATTGTAAAAAATAATTTGTTAATATATATACTTTTATTTTATATTTATGATATAATAAGATTGAGGTATTATTTACCTTAATAATCGAAGAAAGGAGGTGAAAATATGAAAAGGAAACTAAATATTTTTACTTTGGTTTTTGCTCTAATATTTTCTCTACATAGTGGAGTCTATGCTATGGAGGAAACTGATCCTAACAAGGCTGAAATTGTGGAAAATGTTTCTATACAGACCCCAGGTACAGAAAATAATAAAGAGCAAAAAGAAAATGAGGCTAATAGTCAAGAAGATGCGGACAAAGATCATGGTCAAGGCTTAGAAACAAGCAAAGAGGAAACTCCAAGTCCTGTTTCAAATCCTCAGCCACAAGGAAAATCTAATGAGGATGATCCTGCTGCAAATCCTGATCCAGCAGGTGATGAGGATACAGATCCAGCAGCTGATGGTGACGAAAGCGATCCAGCTGATACTCCAGGAGAAAATCCTGACCAAGGAAAAGATCCTAAAAAAGAGATCGATGTTTCTACTAATGAGGACCTAAAAAATCTTGATGAGCAGAGCAAAAATGAAAAAGATCCAAAAAAGAAGGCAGAGCTTGAGAAAAAATACAACGAGAAATACGCTGAGCTTTTGGAGGGATCTGGCAAGCTTGATGACTCAGTCCTAGACCGTATCAAAGATAAGGAAAGGACCGATAGGTACTATGAACTAAAGGCAGAATACGATGCCATCAAAGAAAAGCTTAAAAAAGAAGATCCTAATAGCGAAGAAAATAAAAAGCTAAGGGAAGAACTTGATAAGCTAAATCAAGAGCTAGCAGGATACAAAATCCCACGTTTGCTAGAGGATGATGAAAAGAACGCCAAAAAAGATTTGGCTGATTCTGTCGATGTTCCAGGCTTAAAAGAGAAGACACCTGAGGCTGAAAAGGCCTTGAAGGATTACACAAAAGCGAAAGAGGACCTAGAAAAAGCCCTAGATCCAGAAAATCCTCGTACAACTAGTCCTAAAGAATTAAAGGAATTGGTTGATGCCTATACAAAGGCTCGTGACGCTCTTAAAAATGGTATAAAAGATGGAAAAATCAAACCATCCTACACCACTGGAGATCCAAAGGTTAGGATCTTTAGACTAAATGGAGGTTCTATAGGCGAAGAGCTTAATAAAAAAGAAGACGAGGTCTACTATATACCAGACAATACATCGCTTAATCTTTTAGTTGATATCAAAAAGGACGATAATCCTCAAGATTTCAAATTCAAGATCAGGGCAGATGAGGTGGATATAGAAAAGCTAAATGCAAGTGCTGAAAATCTTCTAAGCCTAAATGACAAGGGCCTCAAACTAGAAAAAGATGAGGACGGATCATATTATTTCACAATAAATGATCCAGAAACCTTTGGTATAGCCCAACTTCGTTTCAACATCCCAGCATTTAGGGCAGCCTTCCACAAGGGTTTTGACCTAGTAATCGAATCCAATGATGAAAAAATTACCAAGAAATTTAGGATAACAAAAAAAGGTTATGAAGACGAGGCCAAAATCGAGGGTCCAGGATCAGAAAAGAATGATGCTCCAAAAAATATCCCAGAGATAGATGCAGGCAAGACCCAGGACTCAAAGGTTGTAGAAAATACCGACAAGGTCCACGATTTCTTTACTTACCTAAAAAAATCAAACACCTATATAGATGATGTTTTCATAAACTCATCAAGTGGCGAGTCTCTCCCACTTTCATCTGTTGATATCACTATCACAGTTCCAAAAAATCAAAATGAAGAATTTGCTGAAATGATTCATAAAGCTGGACTAAAATACGATGATATTGGTAATGGACAGTACAGGCTAAAACTTGACACCAAGATCTTTGAAGGAAATCTCACAAAAGATAAGGAAGGCAATCTTTTCTACAATGACAAAAAGATTGAAAAATCTGACCTAAAAGATGTCATCCTAGAAGAAGCCGGCAAGAGAATCTATGTTGATGAAAAAGGCAAGGCCCACGAAATCACAAAAGAAGACTATCTTAAAGGCGAAAAATTCAAAGTCCGAGATGGTCGACTTTATGAAAAAGATGGCCAAAACTACAAAGAAATCGGCAAGTTTGACGAAAACGGCAGGATTGAAAAGGGTGATAAGGTTTACGAACTAAAAGAAGGAACCCTTACCTACTATGACAAGGTAAATGTCTATGAAGGCAAGGTCGTAAACACAGATGGCAAGGCCAATCCAAACCTAACACCAACACCTGATGGCCAACAAGTTGTCATAAAAAGTGGAGAAGGAGCCGACAAGGTAAAATCCTACGGCGGCACCATAGTAAATAATGCTATCTATAATAATGAAGGCAAAAAAGTCAAAAATGATGGAAAGTATGACGGGAAATCCGGCAATATCATCATTGGTGATGATGGAAAAGCAGTAGATGGTATCACATTTGATGAAAAAAATATCAAAGAAAAAGATGGTGTCAAAACTGTCAAAGTTGGTGATAAGATCTACCGAGTCGTAACCAACCCAGTCTTTAATAAGAATGGCTATATAATCGACGGTCTATCCTATGCTGAAGGTCCATCCCTTGTTGACAAGTATGGCAAAAGGATGAATATCAAAGTAACAAAAGACGGAGATAATTACACCTTTACCAGAGAAGTCATCAAAAATGGCGAGAAAACTGAGGAGACCAAAAAGACAGGCGAAAATGGTATTGCTATATCTGATAAAAATGAAGTCATAGTTGATTCTACAAATAAAATTGTAGAACCATCAGGCGACAACGAAATCATCAGAGATAAATATTTCTACAATGGCAAAAAATTTGAAAAGTTTGAGCCTGCGACAGAAAAGTTAAATCCACAATCCAAGGAAACTTATGATGGTGGCAAAGATCTTCCAGATGGTAAAAAAATCTACCAAGGATCTACAAATCCAGATGATTATTACAAGGCTGGAGAAGATCTTTATGTCAAAAAGACCCAAGGATCAAAGGACTACTATGTAAGTGCTGATCCAAGCAAAAATGCAGAAGTTTTATCAGAAGGCAAGATTGCAAAAATCGTCCAAACCATCAAAAAAGATGGCCAAGACGTAGAAGTAGTCACAGACGAAACATCTATCTTTGATGCAGTAGCAAATGCCAAGTTTGGCCTAAGGTTCCCAAGATTTTTGGCAGGCAAAAATATAGTATATAATGTCCATGCTGATATCAAGGCGACCTACAAGAATGAAAAAGGCGAAGATGTATCGATATTCCCTTCTGAAGAAGGAAATATCAAAAAGGCTGACAAGTACTTTACACTCAAAAATAGCCAGTCCACAGAGACCCTATTTTTCAAAAACAATCCAAAAGAACTTGAAAAAGTACCTGATTACAATTTCTTCAATATCTTCTATAGAAATTCTGACGATAGAAAAAGAGATGAGCTTATAAGAGATCTTCTAATAGAAAAGGTTGACTCAGGAAAATCTGAAGAAAAACCTAGCCAAGATAAAAAATTATCTGATGAAGAAAAAGCCAAAATCAAGGAAAAAACAGCCAAGATGGCCCTCCTTGACAAGGTCCAAAAAGAACTTGCTAGACTTTATGACGGAGCACAATTTGCCCTAGCCAAGGATGAGAATGGTAAATTGATCCTTGATGATGAAGGTAATCCAAAGCTTGTTATCCTAGATAAGGACGGCAAGGAAACTGATATCGACCGTGCACTTTTATGGGAAATTGGTTTTAACAATAGCAAAGACTCTATATTCCCAGAAAACAAAGACACAAAAATAATAATCGAAGATCACCACCTAGACAACCGTCTAGTTTATGATGAGATTATAGTAAACGATACAGAAGAAAATTGGAAAGACCTAAAAGAAAAATCTGAAAAGGCAAAAAAAGCCTATGAAGAAGCCAAAAAGGCTTATGAAACTGATAAGGACGAAGAAAAATTAGAAGCAGCCAAAAAGAAATTCGAAGAAAATGAATTTGAAGGCAGCAAAAATTATTTCTACCTAGATCAAATCGGCGAGATCAACTTTGGAGTCAACCCAACCTACACAGAGGGACGCTTTGCCCCAGTCGGTGACGACTTTACTATCACAGGTCAAGAAATTATCGATGCTTTAAAGGCTAATAAAGATTCTATCACAAAAGGTGGCTTAACTTACAAAATCACCCGTGATGAGAAAAAAGGACAAGTAAGGATCAGCGTGATCAATGCTTTCTACAAGAAGGCAGATCCAGATAGTGAGAATAAATTCTTAAGCCCAGTCCAAGAAGCTTATGGAGAAAAAATCAAAAAGCTTAACGCAGATATTGAAAAAATCTCAACTGTTGATGAGCTAAAAACTACTTTTGGCCAAATGATCGAAGATTTTGTATCTGATCAAGATCAAAAAGACAAGCTTAAAGCTAAATTTGACAAGCTTATGGATGATTTTGATAATAAAGAATTTGACGAAGCAAAAGATAAAGAAGAAGCTTTTGACAAAATCAAAGAAACTTTAAAGGCAGAACTTGATAAACTTCCACTTTCTTATCTTGATAAGTCCAAAGGCAAGTACAAAAACGATGATTTCCGCTTCAACTCTATAAGGATTGCCCTTAAAGATAGTATCAGACTCGGCGGACCACTCAGTCCAGAGACCGACAAAAAACTTGGTATCACTTCTGTAGTCATCCCTGATGTGGACATCCCATATACAGATGAGTACGGCAAGGTCATGACAAACAAGTATATGTATGTCAGAAAAGAGATAGAAAATATCCTTAATAATAAAACCATAAAAGGTATCGACCGTAATAATTGGGATAAATCTGAAGAGACCTACAGAAAGGTCATAGAAACAGCCTACGAAAATGTTAATAAAAACATTGAAGAAGGAAAAATCAAAGACCTAGTAGAAATCGAAGATGAAAATAAGGAAAAAGTCGGCAGAGAAAAATATACCGTCAAAAAAGGTAGCGAGCTTGACTACGAGGACCTAGCTCCTATCAGGGATAAAAATGGCAATGCCATCAACCCTTGGTATATAGGAAATGTTCCAGCTAGCGACAAGTTTAATGCTGAACTTAAAAAGACTCAGGCCTATAAAGACCTAGAGAATAAAAAAATCGACCTTCCTGCCTACTACATGGCCAAAAATGGTTATGATAGGAGGACCTATGCCAACAAGGCTAACTACAAACTAGACAAGGTTGACCAGGCAGATGGCATTTTTGGCAAAGAAGATTCTTCTAAAAAGAAATCCTACTACCCAACCATTGGTATTATCATAGATAGGACTAGCGAAGCTGCTGGCCTAAAGGAAAACGCCGATGACAAGGACGCTGACAAATTTGGCTCAGAAGGCAAAAATGACTCAAACTTTGAGTTAAGCTATGAACCTGACTTAACAAATTCTAACAGCGAAAATCCAAAGGTAGAAAAATCTGTTAGCGAACAGTCTATCAATATAGCAGGTGATGAGGATAAAAAAGTAGACTTCACTATAGATGTGACAGTAGACAAAATGACAAAGGACCAAAAAGATTTGGCCAAGGCAATGAAAGAAAACACCGATAAGGCTGATGAAAAAACTCAAGAAGAATCTAAAGAACCATCTGATGATGATTCTTATGGTCCAAACGGCCACTATGTCTACAAAAACTCAGTCATAATCGACATCTTGCCAAAAATATTTGAGCTTAGAAAAGGAAGCAAGCTTGAGCTAGAAATAGACAAAACCAAGCTAATGGCCAATGGTGCCAATGCAAACTTTGATAATGAAGCAAATTTCAAAAAATTCAAAGATGGTATCAAATATTTCTACACAGATGACCTTGATGCTGAAATCGAAAAACTCGCAGCTGGCAATGAAAATGATAAGAAAAAAGCTGAGATCCTAAGAAAAGCCAAAAAAGATTCTGGCAAGACCTTCAAAAAAGGTGAAAAAATCCAGGCAATAATTGCCTACCTACCAGACTTTGAGGCCCCACACGGATCTACTAGCCAATTTATCTTTAGGCTAAAAGATATCTATATAGACAAAAAAGCCTACAAAGATTATGACGATGACGTCATTGGTACAGACTACACCAACAAGGCAGGTTTTGGAGACAAATCCAAATTCTACTATGGTGATGCCAAGGTCAATATCAACAAGGGACCTGATGGCAAAGTCAACAAGTACCTACAAATCCTTGATGAAAAAGGAAATGTAGTCGATAAAGATATAGCTGATGGATGGTTCAAGGGCAATGCCAAACTCAAATTTGGTGATAAATTCAACTATAGGATCAAATATAGGAGAAATTCTGGTGTCGTCCAAATCGGTGGAGACCCAACCTATACTACAGAACTAACTATAAAAGATATCCTAGCAGGTGTCAAAGATGGCGGTCTAAGACCAATCCTTAGAGACTTTGTTACTAGCGACCTAGATGGTTTTGAGGTTATCTACAAGGTAGGAGAAAAAGAGTACACCAAAGAGGATATAGAAAATGGCAAGGCCAAACTATCTGATGTCACAAGTCTAATCCTAAAATCTGGAGACAAGGGCTATGTAGATGGGTCTACAGTCAATTTCTACCTACCAATGCAAATCCCAACTATGGACGCCAAGATAGAAGACGGCAAGATCGTCTATGTCGGCAAAGATGGCAAAGAAATTATCGGAAATGCTGATGACTTCTTTGACCTAGAGGGTCTTAAAGATCCTAAAAAAGATCTATTGGCAGAAAACACCGTCGAAGATTCTAACACAGTTGGAGTCTATCTTGACAAAAACCGCTTCCTCAAAGTTTTCAAAGAATTCTTTGACCATGAGGGCGAAAAAATCACAAAAGATAGACCAGAGGTAGAATTTGAGATCTATCAAGTAGAAACAGACGAAAATGGCCAAAAAAAGAAAGTTCTACTAGTAGACAAAGACGGCAATCCTATCAAACTAATAGCCAATGAAGCCAACAATTTTGAAACTATTATAGAAAACCTACCACTCTACAAAAAAACAGTAGAGATAGGTGAAAATGGCGAAATAATAGAGAAAATTGTAAGATACGACTATCAAATCAAGGAAGCAAAGGCAGATGGCTATATAGTAGAGATCAAAAAAGCCAATGGTGATCAACTAGGTTTTGTATTTGAAGTCAAAAATACACAAAAACCTAATGAGCCAGAAAAACCAGAAGAACCAGAAAATCCTGATGATAAGCCAAAAGACGAGGGAGAAGAACCAAAGGAAGATCCAAAAGATAATCCTAAGGAAAATCCAAAGGGCGATCCAAAAGATAATCCAAAAAATCCTAAGGAAAATCCAAAGGAAGATCCAAAAGATAATCCAGAAAATCCTGATGACAAACCAGAGGATAAAACAAAAACACCTGATGAGCCAAACTCACCAGACCAGCCTTATAAACCAGAAAGTCCTCACAGTCCAAAGCTACCACAAACCGGAGCTATAAACGACCTATCAATGGTATATGTCAGCGGATCACTCCTAGCTATAGCAGCCTATATCAGAAGGAAAATAAGAGACTAAAGAGGTTTGTATGAAAAAACTTAAAACATTATTAAACATCATAATAATAATCCTAGGCATATTTTTTGCCTACCAAGTTTTTTCATATATAAAAACCCAACAAAAAGAAAAAGAATCGATCCAAGTCTATAAAGAAATAAAAACCTCATCTGAGATAAGGGACAAAGAGACGGGCCAAAAAGACTACCAAAGTCCAATCGACTTTGAAAATCTTAGAAAAATAAACCCAGAAATCTTTGCCTGGATAAAATCAGATGAGGGAAGGATCGATTATCCCCTACTAGTCACAGCCGATAATGAAAAATACCTACATACCCTAGCAAATGGAGAAAAAAACCTCATGGGAGCAGTCTTTATGGACTATAGAAATAAGTCCCTAGACGATGATTTTATCCTAATCTACGCCCACACAACAAACAATGGCACAATGTTTGGCAGCCTAAACGAATTTAAAAAAGACCCAGAAAAAACTGGTTTTAGCTTCTACACAGAAAAAAACGAATTTAGGACAAGGGCCATAGCAGCAGCCATCATATCAGGCGATACAGAAATAGACCCAAGAGCCTACAAAGACTACAAAGAAAAAGAAAAATTCTACGACTTTGTAGAAAAAAACGCAGTCTACAAAACAGACTACGACCTAAAAGAAACCGATAAAATCATAAACCTAATAACCTGCACCTACGAAAAACAAAACTCCAGACTCATCGTGGTGACTGTTGTGGAATAATCAAAACTACCAGCTTAGCTGGTAGTTTGCACAGCGCCTATAAGGCGCGAATACCGGCACGCCCCTACTGGGGCTCCGAATATTCCGTCACATGCACCACTATCCCAACTACTGCTAAAGCAGTTTTTTTATTTGTTTTTATTTACTGACTCTCCCGTAAACGGGTCATTGTATTCCTTTATACTTATTTGGTCAGCATAATAATCTTCTTTTAATTGATTTTGTATATATTCTTTTATTTTCTTTTCATTTCTGCCTACTGTATCCACATAGTATCCTCTACACCAAAAGTGTCTATTTCCGTATTTATATTTTAAGTTAGCATGTCTATCGAATATTATCAGAGAACTTTTTCCTTTTAAATATCCCATTATTTGTGATATTGAATATTTTGGTGGTATTTCTACCAACATATGGACATGATCTGGACATAGTTCTGCTTCTATTATGTTTATTCCTTTTCTTGAACATAATTCTCGAAGTATGCTTCCTATATCTTTCCTTAGTTGTCTATATATTACTTGTCTTCTATATTTTGGCGCAAAAACTATATGATATTTGCATCTCCAGCTTGTATGTGATAAAGTATTTTTATCCAAGATTACCTCCTTGTTTAATTGTGCATGTGATTATCACAATTATACTTTAAGGAGGTTTTCTTGGTGCTTAAAGCTAAAGCTAAATCCCTCCACCTGCATAGCAGGTGGTTTTTTGTTTCGCTCTCTTTCGTTTGCTCAACTCACTTAAGTGAACAATAAAAGAAGAGGATCTCCCAATGAGATCCTCTTTGTGTGGGAAATTTAGAAAAAATAAAATTAGAAATGTGTAAAACCATGACAATATGTTTCTTTAGGAATGTAAAAAATATAGATTCAAAAAAAATGTATCAACCCTTGCCCTTTATCAGGATTTGGGTTGATACACAAAATTATTTACAGACCATTAACTTATGATTAATACTGCTATTATCTTATATATATTTAACATCTAGTTTAGATATATCATAAAAAAACACATTAATCTTATCATTCTGTTTTAAATTTAATTGTAGTATTTTAAAATTCGTAAAATCAATGTCTTTACTTAAGAAGTTTTGATCTGAATTTATATTATCCTTATTTATTGTTCTTTGGATTAATATCTCTATATCTCCAACATATTTTTGTGATATCTTAAAAGTTTTTACTATTGATTCACTATCATTACTATTGATTAGCTTATCAGAATATATATCAATATTTACATTTAATTTAAGATTGTATTTATATTCCATTGCATTTTCTAAGAAATTTGAATAAACATCTAGAACTTCATAAGAATTTCTTTTTACTACTATATTGCCTCTGATTTTTAACTCGTCTTTGTGCTGCAAATATATATCCGGGCTCTTGAATAAGTAATCTCCTATAGTTTCAGTAACTTTATCTACAATTCTTTCAATGTAATTATCATCATCTCTATTTAAATTTATATATACTTGATAATTGTTTAAATTATATAATTGACTTGCAAGCTTATAAAATCCATCTAGACTAAAAAACTCTATAGATGCATCTCCACAATTTTCATCAAATTCTCGTTTCAATAATGGATTTATTTCTAATGTTTTATTATTTTTATCTAACTGCCACCAGTCTTCTTTTAGATCGTTCGTTATAAAAATAATAGTTTTATGTTGTTGACTTTTAGAGAATTCTATTATTTCTTTCCATATAAATAAATCTCCAAATTCACTTATATCAGATTTTTCATTATCTTTATATCCAGGGGGTATTTTATATTTATATCTAATCTCTCCTTCTTTAATTAGATTAATTTCCTCCTGAATTTTCATTTTCTTACCAATTTGTTGTTTTTCTACTATTTTCTGTACTAAATTTTCTATTTCTTGAATTATTTTTGGATTTTTTTCCTGCGTCATGGAAAATTCAGTACCAATATTTTCTTTATAATTACTAATATTATCTCTTAACAAATCTAAGCTTTGATTGATTTTTATTTCCAAATCTTCTAATCCATGGTAATTATATCTGTTCCCATTATCTAATTTCTTTTTTATATCTTTCTCAAATTTACCAGCACAATTTAATAGATCATTCTGAAAATGTTGATATTTCTTCTTATAATCTCCAAACACTTTATTCTTATTTGATTCATATTCATTAAATACTTGGTAAGGCATCCAAAGTAAATCAACACATTTATTGAAAATTTCCAATATATTTTTGCTAATATATATTGGATAACGTACTAAATCTAATAATATATTAGTATCAATTATAATCCTAGCTTCTGAATTTTTTATTAAACTTTCAAATTCTTTATATTCCATTTACTCTCCTAATAGTAGTAATTATTAACGTATTATCAATTTTTACTTAATAACCCCGCTCATACCCTTTATAATAATATCAACAATTTCACCATCTACATCAAACAATTCCTTGCAAATATAGTATTTAATAATCTGATTTAATAAAAGAGTAGTTTCTATTAATTCATCACTATCTATTATCACCACATTTTTCATTGATTCTGAATCTCCATGAGTATAGTAATTTCTTGTACTAACTAACTTATAGGCAAATGTTTTAATTTTCCTATTAGAAACTTCAGAGCTTGTTCTAATTAACTTTTTAAGTAGATCTTCGTTTAAATTCCCAAATAATTCCAATAATCTATTATATAATGTCATTTCTGAATCATAGTTAATATTGCTTATAAACTTTTCTATATGTTTTTTATCATCGATGTATTTATCTATACATTCTAATACAATTCTTTTATCTCTATTTAGAGATTCATTTATTTCTTTTTCCTGCTCAACAAAATTCCTATGATACATTTCTAAATTTTTTATTGAATTTAGTAGAATAGACTGATTATATTGTAGTGCATTTTTATTAATGATATAATTCTGTACTATTAAAGTAAATTCATTAATATTTTCAAACCATTTACAAAGTATATCTTCAAAATTATCTTTGATTTTTTCATAGGGAATGTCAGTAACAAATTTCTTATATTCATCTATCCTTATCCTACTTCTTACAAGATATCCAGTTACTAATTTATTATCCAGTTGTCCTATGGGTATTCTAAATTTTAAGTATGAGTAATCAATAGGAACACTAAGTAATATTTCTAGAAGTTCTTTAAACATATCTACCTTGCCTAGAATTGATTTGATATCAAAACAAGACTTATCAATAGATTCTAAACTCCAATAAAATTCCTCATTAAAAGTGTTCTCACCACTACTTATCTCCATACCACTAGAAAATTTCAAATTTTCATCATCAACTAAATAAAAATCCTCTTTTATATTATCAAAATCTACTCCAAAGGTGTAATTATTTTCATCATAAGTACAAAATACATTAGATTCATTTACCCATTTGTCTATACCAGTAAAACTATATTGACAACTCGATACTCCTATACTATATATTCCCTTATCAGATAACTTCCTTACTATAGGCTCAAAATCATCAATATTCAAATTTAAAAACAAACAATCTTTCATGTTGTACTCAAGAAAGGAAAATTTCGAATCTACAATATTTCCATTAGATAATACTGCTCCTTCTATCAGGATAGACATACCATAATTTGTAAATCCGACAATATTATAGAGTTTATATCGACCTTCCAAGTATCTGCCATCAAAGTCGTTGGTTTCTAGTAATCCATAAACCTCTAAAGTTAGACTATTTATTCTACCATTTCTTTTATATATTATTTTCCCAGCGGTTGAATCCTCTATTCCAACTTCTGGAAACATAAATCGTCCATAAACTTCAAAATAAGTATCTTGTCTAAATTCTTTGAACAATCAATCCTCCTTCAAATAAATTTAAAATCCATTTCAACTTATAACTAAAATCAAAAACTTTATTCTACCATAATTGTACTTTCAATGTCCATACAGATCAAAGATGGTTAAAGTTTTGGCTATTTAACTTTATCGGCTTAAATGATATAATAGTGGTAACAATTTAATTCTTTATTTTATTAGATTTGAGGTTATTATGGAACAACCGTTGATTGATTTTAATTCTTATCCCTTGAAGGCTACGCTCAAACGTTTGCTCAAGGATAAATCTACAAAGAAAAATATAATATGGGCGACTAATACCTATGAACACCTCGGGGATAGTTTTGACGATAGGGCCCAGATTTCTGAGACTGTTTTTGCTCACGGTTTTGCCCTTGAGCCTAGGACTAGCAAGTCAGCTGAGACCCAGATGGAGCGTACTAGAAAAAAGGCCGAAGTCTACACTCCTAGCTGGGTGGTCAATTTTATGAATAATTATTGTGACCAAGTTTGGTTTGGGAGAAAAGATGTCTTCAATGTCCAAAATGGACAGTCATGGGATCCTGTTAGGGAAAAAATAATATTTCCTGATGGGAAGACCTGGCAGGACTATATAAACTCTCCTAGATTAGAAATAGCCTGTGGCGAGGGACCATACCTAGTTTCTAGGTATGATGTGGCGACAAGTGACCTTATCAGGCACACCATAAATAGGATAGGGATCCTCGATAGAAAACTAAGGATAGTAAATGAAAATACGACCAGCAAGGAAGAATGGATAGAATGGGCAATCCGAGCTGTACAAGCTACTTATGGTTATGAATACCAGGGCGATAGCCTTTTGATCGCTAGGATAAATGTCCTTTTGACTTTTGTAGACTATTATGAAAAGCGCTGGGATGAGGATGTTGATAAGAAAATCCTTGAAAAGCTCGCCAATATCATTTCTTGGAATCTCTGGCAAATGGATGGGCTTACTGATACTGTGCCCTTTGGTGCTCCTGTAGGAGAACCTGACCAGATGAGTTTTTTGGAAGTAAGTGAAGAAGAGGAAAGCCAACCTGTGGCTTGTAGGATTTTTGATTGGAAAGCCAACAAGTCCCAGACCTTTGTATCAATGAAGGAGAATATATGAAAAAATTTGATTTTGTAGTAGGAAATCCGCCTTATCAAGAAGAAGCAAAAGGAACTAGTACTAGCGACGACCCTGTGTACCATCTATTTATGGAAGCAAGTTATAAAGTGGGTGAAAAAGTTGAATTAATCACTCCTGCACGTTTTTTATTTAACGCTGGCAAAACTCCTAAAAAATGGAATCAACAGATGCTAAATGATGCACATTTTAAAGTTCTTAAATACTATGCAAAAAGCGAATCTATTTTTAATAATGTTGATATAAAGGGAGGAGTTGCTATAACCTATAGAGATATAAATAAACAATTTTCACCAATATTAGCTTTTACCGCCTTTCCTGAATTAAACTCAATCAACAATAAAGTTAAGAATTTAAACGAAGGTAGCTTAAGTGATGTAATAAGCAATAGAGGTCTTTATAGATTTTCAGATATTGCATATGCTGAACAACCTATAATCTCAGAAAATATGCCTGACCCTAGAATTTCTTCACCTTCTTTTAAAAGATTACCAGAGTTATTTTTAGATGATAAACCTAATAATAATTACGATTATATTCAAATTTATGGAATTCTTAACGGAAAAAGATGCTATAAATGGTTTAGAAAAGATTACATTAAAGACGTAAAGAATCTCTACAAATATAAGGTACTGATACCCAAAGCCAATGGCTCTGGAGCCATTGGCGAGGGTATCAGTACCCCACTCGTGGGTACCCCACTCGTGGGTTTCACAGAAACCTTTATTTCAATCGGTGAAACCAATTCTAGAGAAGAGGCAGAAGCAACCCTAAAATATGTAAAAACAAAATTTGCTAGGGCTATGTTAGGTATATTAAAAATTACTCAAGATAACACTAAATCAGTATGGAAATACGTCCCACTCCAAGATTTCACAGAAAATTCCGACATTAACTGGACTAAGTCTATTGCTGAGATTGACCAGCAATTGTACAAGAAATATGGATTAAGTCCTGAAGAGATTGACTTTATCGAAGAAAAAGTACAGGAGATGGAATAATGACTGAAGTAAAGATTTCTACTACCAAGGAAGTTATACCTGTCTGCTATGCCTACACTACCCCAGAACTTAGAAAGCATGACGGTTGGACCAAGATTGGTTTTACCGAAAGAGATGCTGAAACCAGGATTAAAGAACAGGTATATACATCCGACGTTGATTATAAATTAGAATGGGCAAATAATGCTGTTTATGAAGGTTCTAATGAAACTTTTGGTGATTCAGATTTTCATAAATATTTGATTAATCTAGGTTTTAAGCGAAAAGAAGGTAAGGAGTGGTTTGAGATTAAACCAGACCTTGCTGAATTAAATTTTTTTAAATTTAGAAAAAACCGTGGTCTTATAGAATCAGATGAAAAGCCAGCTCCTTATAGGCTAAGAAATGAACAGGCAGATGCTGTTTCTATGACCATAGATTATTTCAAGTCCCATAACAAGGGTGAATTTCTTTGGAATGCCAAACCACGTTTTGGCAAGACCCTAGCTTGTTATGACCTTTGTATGAAGATGGGTTTTGAAAAGATATTGATTGTTACAAATAGGCCTGCCATTGCTAATTCTTGGTATGACGATTTTGTAAAATTCATTGGGCCTGCTAGTGGATATTTCTTTATAAGCCATGTGGAGGCTCTCAAGGGCAAAAAATTTGTCCTAAATAGAGAAGAATACATGGAGAAAGTAGACCTTGACAAGACCAAGGGCTTTATAGAATTTGTAAGTCTCCAGGATCTCAAAGGATCTATCCACTTTGGTGGTGACAAGGATAAACTAGAGGAAGTAGCCAAGACTAATTGGGATATACTAATAATTGACGAGGCTCACGAGGGTGTGGATACCTACAAGACCGACCAAGCCTTTAACCAAATTACAAGGGCTAATACCCTCCACCTTTCTGGTACACCTTTTAAGGCCCTTGCTAATTTCAAATTTGAAGATGATGCTATTTATAATTGGACCTATGCTGATGAACAAAGAGCGAAAAGGGATTTTGTGGGTGAAGATTTAGAAGAAAATCCTTACGCAACTTTGCCAAGACTAAATCTCTTTACCTATCAAATCTCAGATATTATCAGAGATGAGCTTGATGATGGAATAGATCTTGACGGAGAAAATGTAGAATACGCCTTTGACCTAAATGAGTTTTTCTCAACAGATGAGAGAGGCGCCTTTGTCTATAGTGACGACGTAGACAAGTTCCTAGATGCCTTAACTGATGAAAAGAGGACAAAGTTTCCATTTTCTACACCAGAGCTGAGAGATGAAATAAAACACTCTTTTTGGATTTTAAACAGAGTTGATTCTGCAAAAGCTCTAAAAAGAAAGCTTGAGCTAAATCCAGTTTTTAAGGAGTATAAGATAGTACTTGCCGCAGGTGATGGCAAGATAGATGATGAAATAATTACAGAAGAGTCTTTGGACCGTGTAAGGGATGCAATAAAAGATTATGATAAGACCATTACCTTATCTGTTGGCCAGCTTACTACAGGTATAACTGTGCCAGAGTGGACAGCAGTCCTTATGCTCGCTAATATGAAGTCACCTTCTCTTTATATGCAGGCGGCTTTTAGGGCACAAAATCCATGCTTATTTTCTAATAAAGGCAAACATTTTAGGAAGAAAAACGCCTATGTTTTCGATTTTGATCCAGCAAGAACTCTTGACATTTTTGAGCAATTTGCCAACGACCTTTCCCCTACTACTAGCGGTGGCAGCGGAGATGATGAGACTAGGAAAAAGCACGTCAGAGAACTGCTTAACTTCTTCCCTGTTTATGGTGAGGACGAAAATGGGGTTATGATTGAGCTTGACGCTGAAAAAGTCCTTTCTATCCCAAGAAAGATCAAGGCTGTAGAAGTTGTAAACCGTGGCTTTATGTCAAACTTCCTTTTCGCAAATATTTCCAATATCTTTAGGGCTCCGCAAGCAATCAGAGATACCCTAAATAAGATGAAGCCATACAAAGAAGGCAAAAACAAAAAAATAGAAGCAGATGAAGAAATGGCTGACGATTTAGACCTTGATGAAAATGGAGAAATAGATATTCCTGAAGAGAAAATCATCGGTCAAGCACAAAAAGTATTTGGCGAAAAAATTTATAAGGATATAGAAAATGGCGTTGACCAAGCTCAATCTGACTTAATTCTAGTGAAAACACCTAATAAAACTGAATTAGAAGAGATCTTAGATACCTATACCAAGCCAATAAACAAAATTATTGTAGACACGGCAAAGCAAGATTATAAAGAAGAAATGTCAAGGTCAACTGAAAGGAAAATTCAAAGAAATATTGAAGAAAAAGTTGGTTCTATTGTCAAAAAAGAATTTGGAAATTATGAGATAGAAAGAAAAACCCTAGAAAACCAAAGACAAGATGAACTTGCTAATTCCAAATCATCAATCGAGTCTAGTGCTATTGATAAAAAATATGACGACTTAAATAAGTCTAAATATGATGAATTTAGCAAAAAGGTTAGAGAGGCTATCAACGACTATAAAACAATAGAAGATTATACAATTAGTACTACTGAAATAATTGAAAATGACAAAAGAGAAAGAGAAAAAAAGACTGAAGAAGATAAGATGAGAGACAATCTCAGAGGTTTTTCTAGGACTATTCCATCCTTCCTAATGGCCTATGGTGATGAAAATACAAGGCTAGATAATTTTGATGAGATCATACCAAATGATGTTTTCCTTGAAGTGACATCTATAAGTATAGACGAGTTTAAGATGCTAAGAGACGGATATGATTATATAGACGAAAATACTGGTGAGAAGAAACACTATGAAGGCCACCTTTTCAATGAGCGTGTCTTTAATGATTCAGTTAAGGAGTTTTTGGATAAAAAGGTAAAACTTGCTAATTATTTCGATGAAGAAGTTAAAAGGGATATTTTCGACTATATACCAGCCCAAAAAACCAACCAAATATTTACCCCAAGGAAAGTTGTAAATCAGATGTTAGACCTTCTTGAAAAGGAAAATCCTGGTTGTTTTGATAATCCTGATTTTACCTTTATAGATCCTTATATGAAATCAGGTCTATATGTAGCTGAGATCGTTAAAAGACTATACAGGAGTGAAAAGATAAGCCAGGCTTATCCAGATCCTAAGGATAGGCTAAACCATATTTTTTCTAAACAAGTCTACGGTCTTGCTCCAACCGAGGTTATCTACAAAATAGCTTGTAATTTCGTACTTGGTTTCAGTGATGATATTCACATAGAAAAACACAATCTGAGATTGTTGGACTCCTTACCAAGCATACAGGCAGATAATTTTGAAGAAGATTTGATAAAACTATACCCAGAATTAAAAGATTAATCTGAGGGCGATATCGCCCTCTTTTTATTTTTCATTAGAAAAACTAATCTACACTTATAATACCTATATTGTCTATACATCTGTATTGATTTTTCCACCCCAATTCAATATAATATAGGTAAATACAGATAAGGAAGATTTATGATTAATTTTAAGAAGACTTTTGGCTTGGCTGTGGCTTTGGGGGTGTTTTTCTCCATAGGTTGCGACAGTCTGGCTAGTGAAAATACAACAGATAATTATAACCAATCTCTTTTTGAGATTTTGACTGCTAGTCAGGGGGACAAATCTGAGGCTAGACCTGTAAAAAAAGATGAAAAGAAGGATGAGCCTATTGATTTTGAAAATGATCCTGCCTACAAGGATGAGTTTAAGGCACGCTTTGATCTTTACAAGGCTATCAAGGAGGTTTTTAGTCCTGACCATGACCTTAGCGAGTATATTTCTATCCTCAATACAAAGGCAGCAAAGCTAGAGGATATAAAAAAAGCTAATTTTAACCTTGCCGCTTCATCTTTTTACAATCCTCAAATGGAGGATATAAAGGATGAGGAGATCAAAAATGATGTCAAAGATTATCTTTTATATGGCAAGCTATTTTTTGATGACCTCATAGACAAGACCGATGTCAATGGTCTCCATGCTTTTTATGAGGCTAGTATAAATTCTTATGCTTACAAAAATGCTGAGGGTGAAAAGAAAAAATCCTATGATGAGATCTTTAAAAAGATTTATGATTTTATAGTAAAAGCTGATGAAAAAGGCGGAGAGCTTTCTGATGAGGACAAGGCCCAGAGCGAAAAACTCTACAAGGACCTAGCTGGTATCATAGAAAAAAAGGATGAGAGTCTAAAGGTCAAAGAGTCTATGACTATCAGAAACAATCCCTACCTATCAAATGCCAACCAGGTAAATGCTGATGATAATATAGATATGAACTCTCCTTTTTATAAGTCTGATGCGACCAGGGATGCATACAAGGCTCTAGCCAACAATGATTTTAGAAAAAAAATCGACTCTCTAAATACTGATAACAATGATTTTATATCAGCTAGCGAGCTAGGTGCAGATGGAGAGCTAGATGCCAACAATCCACCAGATTGGATCAAGCCATTTTTGGAAGAGGAGGTCAAGAAAAAACAAGTTTCTGTATCTAGCCAGCCAAATGGCCAGACTCCACCACAGACAGAAAATGTAGGAGGTACTACTCAACAGACTAGTCAAACTCCAAGTACAGCTACAAATCCTGCCCCAGCCCCACCAGAGACTGTGACCATATCCTCTGGCAATGCGGCAGAAAAATCAAATGAGGATAAAAAGGACAAGGACCCTGACAGCAAGACAGTCACCTACGCATCCAACCAGGTCAAAACTGGTATCAAGAGCATATCTTTTGTAGGGATAATCCTAGTTGCAGCACTCGTGATTTATTTTATCCTAGGAAAAGCTAATAAAAAACAAAAATAAAAAACAAAAATAAAAAAACCGACTTTCGATTGAAAGTCGATTTTTTTTGCTCATTTTAGTTGCTTTTCTATTGTATCTATGGACTGCCTGTAGGAGCTTGTTTTTATATCGGGCATGGTTGGGTCTTCCTCATTTATAGTCCCATCAGCTGCATAGCCTAGGGTGTTTGTGTAGGTGAAAACGAGTCCTGAGTTTGGCAAAACTGAGTTTATAACTCCCAGAGTTATCCCATCTCCCCCTGTTTGGCTGCCGACAATGGTAGCTAGGTCTGTATGTTTTACAAAAGAAGCTAGGCCCTCTGCGGCAGAAAATACATTTTCATTGACAAGCAAAAATATCTGTCCCCTGTAGCCATTGTCTTTTTTACTCTCGTCAGGATTTATGACAATGAGGTCTTTTATATAATAATGAAAGTCCTTCAAATCCTCAGAGTAATCAAGCTTTATCCCTGTTATATCAACATTGGATAGGGTTTCGACATTGAGGGTGTTATCTGATAGGATGAGCTTGGACTTTGGGGAGTTTTTGAAAAACATATGGTTTGTGACCTGCTTTTGGTCGACAATTAATTTTGGCAGTAGAAAATTCTGCCAATATTCCATATTGCCCCCGACATTGTCCCTGATATCTATGACAAGACCCCTATACATGTGTTTGTTTTTGAGAAATTCATCTAGGACTTTTTCATCCTGGCTGATATCAGTCAGGTCTATCATCTGGCCAATCTTTAAAATAGCTAGGTCGCCCTGGGTTTCAAATGTGAGATTGGACCTTTTTTCTTTGGCCACAGCTTTTGTTTTCTTTCTTTTTACAAGGCCAGAGCTTGATTGGGACTGGAGGCCGTCAAGGCCGTACCTATTTCTGACAGCCTGCCTATTTAGGTTTATAAATTCATAATAAATCGATGGTTGGTTCCAGTTTTGGCTATAATATCTCATTGTAGCATCTACATAGGTCCTATCGGCGATCTTGGCATGGTAATTGTGAAGGTCTGCCATTATTTCATTTAGGGCCTTGATAAATTCTTCATCGTTTTCACATTTTCTGATTTTTTTGAGATAGGCATCGTGGTTTTTTATAAAATCTATGTTTTCTTCTCTTTTTAGAACCTCAAAAAATGGGTAGGACTCTTTTAACTCTGCAAATAAATACTCAAAGTCTGCTACCATTTCAGTTTTTGTAAGCTTTTTTGGGCTTTCATAGACTGGTAGTTGGAGATGAGGTGGGGCATTTAGGTCCTTGTACCATTTTAGGTATTGGTCTATAGAAAAATCCTTGATCTTGTCTGGATAAAAACTTTCTACCTTTGGGCTTAGGTCGTGGCCTTCTGCCCTTGTTTCTATCCTTTTTTTATCTAGGACCTGTAGTCTCCTTTGGACACAGGATGATCCAAATATGGCAAAGACAAGGAAAAATATTGCTAATCCAATTTTTTTATAGCTTTTCATCCAGGCCTCCCCTCATAACCCAGTCTCTTTTGTAGAGGTCAAAGATAATAGCAAGGTTGCAAAGAGGATTGACTAGGGAGTAAATAACTAGACCCAGGGACAAAAATCCCAGTCTTTTTTTCTCATAGGTCCTTATTGTCTTTTCTTTTTTTCTAGTGATGAGATTAAAAAGGCCTAGGATTATGGCAAGGGGGCCGAAAATAAGCTCAAAAATCTCCCTATAATAAATGCCAAAGGCCAAAACGCCAAGGCCAGTTAGGATCCAAAGTATGGATGATATCCTTTTGTAGATATTATATTTTCTTAGGGCTTGGTTTTTTCTTCTTCTCATATTATAAATCCAAGTTTGGGTAGACCTTCATGTAGTTGTTATCTCTTTTTCCGTCTTTGTAGTCTAGGTAGCCTGCCATGGCTATCATAGCTGCATTGTCTGTACAGAGTATGGTATCTGGGAAATAAAAATCTATGCCTCTTTGGCCAAGGGCCTCTTTAAACCTATCTTTGAGCCTAGAGTTGGCAGCAACTCCTCCCGATATGGCAAATTTTTTGTAGCCTGTTTCTTCTAAGAGTCTTAGGGACTTGGCAACTAATACATCGACAACTGCCTCTTGGAAGCTAGCTGCAAGGTCTGCCTTATTTATTTCTTCACCTTTTTGTTCTTTTTGGTTGGCATAATTTAGGACTGCAGTTTTGAGTCCAGAAAAAGAAAAATCATAAGAATCTTTTTCTAGCATGACCCTAGGGAAATCTATGGCAGATGGATCGCCCTTTTTGGCAAGCTTATCGATTTTTGGCCCGCCTGGATATCCCAGTCCTATTTTTCTGGCAACCTTGTCAAAAGATTCGCCAGCTGCATCATCACGGGTCCTGCCTACAACCTTTATATCGTTGTAGTCATCGACCTTGCAAAGGTAGGTGTGACCGCCTGATACAACTAGGCAAACAAAAGGAGGTTTTAGGTCCGTATTTGACAAATAGTTGGCACAGATGTGGCCTTTCATGTGGTTGGCTCCTACTAGGGGTTTGCCAGTAGCAAAGGCTAGGGCCTTGGCAGCAGAAATCCCAACCAAAAGTGAACCAATAAGGCCCGGCCCCTTGGTGACTGTGATCAAGTCCAAATCATCATAAGTAAGCTTGGCATCTGATAAAGCCTTGTCGATCAAGGGATTTATAGACTCTAGGTGTTTTCTGCTAGCTATCTCTGGGACAACTCCCCCAAAAAGAGCGTGGATATCAATCTGACTTGATATGAGATTTGTAAGTATTTCTCTTTCATTTTTTAAAATCGCAACTGATGAATCATCACAGGATGTCTCAATTGCTAGTGTATAAAAGTCTGTCATTACATTTTCCTTATCATATTATAGGCATCTTCGCCTGTTTTTTGGTAGTAGTTTTTCCTTATAGATTGGATCTTGAAACCGTATTTTTGATAAAGATTTACAGCCGCTGTATTTTTAGTGGATGCTTCTAGCCAAATTTCGCTTGCCCCCAGGTCATAGGCCTTGTTTATGAGGTGGTCTAAAAGCTTTGAGCCAATGCCTTCTTGTCTGTAGCGCTTATCTACTGCTATAGTGAAAATTTCAACCAGGTCTGATATGGTACTGATTATATAAAATCCAACAACCTCGCCGTCTTTTTCATAGACATAATGTTTTAGAAATGAGTTTTCCTCAAACTCTTTGATCAACCTTTTTTTGGTCCAAGGTTCAAAAAACGACTCATTTTCTATTTGGTAGACCCTGTCTGCATCCCCTAGCACCATTTCCCTAATCACTTTTTATCAAGCTCCCTTTCCGCCTGGCTTTTTCTCAGATAATTTGGTCCAAGCTCAAAAATTGGGACAGGCTTATATTTCTCGCTCTGGGCAAGTCTTATCAGATTTTTGCCTATACAATTATTAATATTTATAGAAGCATTGACTGCATTTTCAAATTTATCATAATATTTATCATTTAAAAGACCAATCATTTCAATCTCTAGGCCTTTTTCATTGACTAGCCTTGCTAGATCATCTATTTCATAAAGATTTTCAGGGATGATTTCTTCTAGGTTTTCATCAAAAAGTGCCCCATAAACCCTGGTAGACCTAGCATCTAAAAGAGCTAGCCTTGCCCTAGTAGAAGTCGATCCTGCCGCCATGGCAGCTAGGGTTGATATTGGTATTATCTCTTTTTTTGTAGCTTGGGCTAGGGTTTTGGCTATGGTCATGCCTATCCTAAGGCCGGTAAAGGAACCAGGTCCACTTGCTATCACAAATTTATCTATATCAGAAATCTCCATCCCCAAAAGCTCTAGCAAAATTTCTACCATAGGTACTAGGCTTTCTGAATGAGTTTTGGCTTGGTTGACATTAAAATCTCCCAAAATCTCTTTTTCATCTGCCACAGTCACAGTTGAGATCATGGTAGATGTATCAATTGCTAAGTAATTCATTTATCTCTCTACTTCTTTCACTTTTCCCGCCGATAGTTATTTCTCTGCGGCCATTATCAAGCTTGTCTATCCTTATTTCTATCAGGTCCTCTGGCAGGTAATCTCCTGCATTTTCTGCCCACTCTATAAAGCTTATGGCATGGTCTGGATAAAAATAGGTTTCAAAATCTATATCCAAAATATCATCAGGGTCATCAAACCTATAAAGATCCAAATGGTAGATTGTCTTATCCCCCTCGTAGATATTTACAATGGCAAAAGTTGGCGATGATGAATCATCTATACCAAAATATGAGCATATATAAGTCATAAGCGTGGTCTTGCCTGCGCCCATATCCCCTACTAGGCTGATAAGATCTGATTCTTCTAGAAGGGGTGCCAATTTATATGCGAATTTTTTTAAGTCATCTAAATTTTCTATAATCATAAAATGCCTCTCATTTTTAGTATTATACTTCAAATTTGGATATTTTGTGAGTTTTTGACTGATTTTGACCAAAGAAAAAATCCTGCCAGGCCTAGCAAGATTTTTCTTTTTTTATTCACTTTTTCTTAAAAATCTTTCTACAATCATAGCTGCTCCTAGGTCTGTGGTTGTATTTATAGCTGTGGCTATGGAGTCTACTACTGTTGATATTAGGATCATGATTGGGATTGTCGCTTGTGGGAATCCAAAAGATGAGATCAAAAGTATCTCTGCTGTGTAGCCGCCTCCTGGGACTGCTCCACAAACTGTGGCTGCTATATAGGATACCAATACAGCTATAACCATGTTATTTAGGCCAAGTTTTATATCCAAAATCCCACACAAAAGGGTGATTTTTATGATCTGGATCATGACTGTCCCATCTTTGTGGAGGTTGGCTCCTAGGGGTAGGACAATATTGTTTATATCTTCTCTAATCCCTATATTTTCGCCAGCCTTGAGGTTGAGTGGGAGGGCTGCAGCTGATGAGCTTGTAGCAAAGGCTGTGAGAAATGGTGGCCAAACGTGTTTCCAAAATCTATCTAGCCCATCCCTGCCGCCGCCTATAAAGGCCATGATGGTATTGATCAAAAAGAAATATATAAAACCCGCTATAAAAAATATGGCTATGGTCCTACCCAGAGGTCCAAAAAGTTTGGATCCGTGCTCGCCAGTTAGGCTGGCAAAATATGCGCCGATGCCTATAGGAGCTAGCCTCATTATGTAGGATATGATTTTATTGACCCAGTCCATGAGCTCTTGGACTAGCCTTATCATATTTTCTGCCTTTTCTTTTATACTAGCTAGGGCAAGTCCACTTATGATAGAAAAAACTATGAGGGCCATGAGGTTTTCTTTGGATAAAAGCTTATAAAAATCATCTACAGTTAGCATAGAAAGGACATCTAGTTTTGCAGCTCCTGGGTCAAAGGCCTCTTTAAAATCTAGGCTTGTCCCCTTGGCTGGATCAAAAATGCTGGTAAAGACTAGCATATAAATCCCTGCGATGATGCCTGTTATCAAAAATACTATAAACATTACTAATAAAATTTTGCCAAGGGTCTTGCCAGAATTCATGCTGGTTATAGATGAGATTATAGATAGGCCAATCATTGGCACAATGGATACAAAAAGTAGGTTTAAAAATATATCTGCTATGGGCTTAAAGATGCTGGCTTTTTCTCCTAGTCCCAGGCCCAAGGCCCCACCTATTATCATAGACAAGAGCAGGATAAAGGATGATTTATTATCTTTTATGATTTGCATAAGTATTTACCTTTCTTTTATAAAAGGACCCAGCAAGGGCCAGGTCCTTTTGATTTTACCAAGCTGGTATCCAAGCTCCCTTTGTGATCCTCTCATAGTCGGCTTTGGTTTCTTCTGTTTGGTAGTATTTTACAAATTCTTTGTAGGTTTCATTGTTTTCGTCTTCTTTTCTAGCTGCAATTATGTTTATATATTGCTTAACTGATTCACTCTTTGGATCTTCTACATAGATTGCTGTATCCCTATCAAGACCAGCATCTAGGGCAAAGGTGTCATTGACAACTGCTGCGTCTACATCATCAAGGCTTCTAGCTGTTTCTGATGCATCCATTTCTATTATCTCTAGGTTTTTTGAATTGGCAGTGATATTTTCAAGTCCTATAATATCGCCTGCTTCTCCGTCTACTTCGATTAGACCAGCATCTCTTAGCAAGAATAGGGCCCTAGCTCCATTTGATGGGTCATCAGGTATAGCAATCCTTGCCCCTTCTTCAAGCTCATCTAGGGATTTTACCTTGTTAGAAAATAGGGTTATAGGTGCAAGCATGGTATCTCCAATAGAGATTAGGTCGCTGCCCTTGTCTTCGTTGAATTCTTTTAGGAATTTGTAATGTTGGTAGGCATTTAGGTCTATATCACCAGATAAAAGAGCCTCATTTGGTTGGGCATAGTCAGCAAATTTTACAAGCTCTACTGTATTGCCTGTGCCTTCTTCATATCTTTTTATAACTTCTTCTAGGACTTCGTTGTATTCACCAACTACACCTATTTTTATATTGATAGGGTCAGTTGATTTTGCAGTCTCTGTTTTTTCTGCACTTTCTGTCTTCGCTTCTTCTTTGACTTCTTCTTTTTTATCTGCATTGTTGCCGCAGGCTGTAAGTGTTGCCACAAGGCCAAGGCCTAGGGCTAGTTTTGTGATTAATTTCATTATTATCTCCTTATTTTTTCTTTTCTTCCCAAAAGGGTGTGCAACTTTCCTACATATATATGAAATCTCTTTAGAGATGATTTCCTTAGTGACTGGTTTTTCTAATCAAGTAATTGGCTATGGCTTGGATTATATAGACTATAACCATGATCAAAATCACTGATACTATTACAACATCGTCCTTGTATCTCTTGTAGCCAAGTGATATGGCCAAATCTCCTATACCTCCAGCTCCGACTATACCAGCCATGGCAGTCAGACCTAAAAGTGAGATGAGGGTTATGGATGAAGCCCTGATGATACTTGGTAGGCCCTCTCTCAGATAAACTGAGATTATAATTTCTATTGGGGAAAGACCCATGGCTTCTGCCGCCTCGATTTTGCCTGGCTCTACTTCTGCAAGGGCCTGCTCAACTTGTCTTGCAAAAAATGGAATTGTGGAAATTGATAGGGGCACTATAGCTGCTGTTGGCCCTATCCTAGTATTGACAAGGAGTCTTGTAAATGGAGCTATGAGGGCTAAGAGGATTACAAAAGGGATTGCCCTAAATAAATTTGTAAGTTTGTCCAAAATACTATAGACTATTTTGTTTTCTAAAATCCTATCCTTGTCAGTCACAACCATGATAACTCCTAGCACAAGGCCAAAAATGCCGGCAATTATGGCTGAAACTCCCAGCATATAGAGGGTTGTGATAAAGTCATCTATTATCCTATCTTTTATGGATAGGGAGTAATCAAAAAATCCCATCCTTACCTCCTAATATTTTCAAATTTGCTTTTTTATCTTCTAGATAAGCTTGAAGCTCTCTTATTTTTTCATCCTCGCCCCTGATGCTTATGATCAGATTGCCAACTGCAACAGAGTCTATAAACTCGATATTGCCTGCAAGGATATTTGTCTTTATCCTAAATTTCTCATAGATCTCGCTTATGATCGGCTCTGTTGTGACATCGCCCACATAGGATATCTGGGCAAGTTTTTCATCGTCTTTTAGGATTCCGACATTGGATTTGACCTCTTCTATGATATCTGCTAGGTTTGTAGAGGTTTCTACAAAGTCCTGGGTAAGTTTGTTTTTTGGATTTGTAAATATATCCAAGGTCGAACCCTTTTCTAGGATCTCTCCGTCCTGCATGACTGCACATTTGTTGCAAAGGTCTTTGACTACCTCCATCTGGTGGGTGATGATGACTATGGTTAGGCCCAAGTCTTCGTTTAGTTTTTTGAGCAGTTTTAAGATCTGCTTGGTTGTCTTTGGATCAAGGGCACTTGTGGCCTCATCACAAAGGAGGATCTCTGGATCAGATGCCAAGGCCCTAGCTATGGCACATCTTTGCTTTTGACCACCTGATAGCTCTCTTGGGTAGGCGTCTGCCTTATCTCCTATGCCGACCAAATCCAAAAGTCTTTTTGCTTTTTTGATTTTTTCTTCTTTGGATATTTTTTCTTTTCTTATTGGAAAGATGACATTATCCAAAATGGTCAGATTGTTTAGGAGGTTAAATCCCTGAAAGATCATGCCGATTTTTTTGCGCCTGATCCTGAGTTCTTTATTGGATAGGTCCAAAAGATTTTCCCCATCTATGAGAACCTGGCCACTTGTTGGTCTTTGGAGGAGGTTTATAGTACGAACCAAAGTTGACTTGCCCGCACCAGAAAATCCTACAATCCCGTAAATATCTTTTTCTTCAATTGTCAAATCTACATCCTTGACAGCCCTAAAGCCGTCAAAGTCTACATTTATATTTTTTAGCTCTATCATAAAATCTCTTTTCTAAAAAAATAACGCCCCAATATTCCAAAAGGAATATAAGGACGTTTTATCGCGTTACCACCTTATTTTATCTGGAGTCACCTCCAAATACACTCATCAAGTACAAACATACTCTAATTCTATAACGGGAATACCCGTATAGGTCTCATATCGACCTATCCCGTCCAAGGCCATCTTCATCTAGGATCATTTTCGCCTATTTGCACCGGACAAGGCTCTCTGTGGAAAAATCATCTAAACTACTCTTCTTTTCAAACGGTTTATAAAACTAATATCTTTTTGTTATGGATATAATACCACCTATGAATTTTTATGTCAAATAATAATTAATTATTTTGAAAAATCAATCAGGAATGGCTATTTTATCTAAAATATTATTTATTTTTGCTATGGCTATCCCATAATTAGTCATAGGGGTCAGGTTTTCTTTGGCTTTTTTGACCCTATTTAAAACCTGGGTTCTGTTAAACATACATGATCCACAGGCTATGATCAGGTCATATTTGTCATAGTCGATAGGGTCAGTCCCCCTGACAAAATCTATATTTACCCCTGGGTGGATTTTTCTTAGCATCCTTGGGATTTTGACTGTCCCAATGTCCTCATCTATTGGCGGATGGGTACAGGCTTCTGCTATGAGGATATTTTTTATATCAGAATCCAAGATCTTGGCTGACTCTATAAAATAGTCTATGTCACCCTTGAAGGCAGAAAACAAAACCGAAAAGCTAGTAAGTTTTACGTCCTTGGGCTTTTTCTCATGGACAGTTTTAAAAGCCTGGCTATCAGTGATGATGAGGTCAATTTTTTTGAGATTTCCTATGGTCTTTTCAAAATTATCTAGGTCTGTACAGATGGCACTTGCCCCCTTGTCTATGATTTCTCTTATGGTCATGACTTGGGGTTTTATAAGCCTATCCTTGGGAGCTGCCTTATCCTGGGGCATGACAAGGACTACCATGTCGCCCTTTTTTACAAGATTTTTTGTTATAGATAGGTCCTCTTTTTTATAGAGGGCCTTTATTTTTTCAAAAATCGCTTCCCTTGAGTCTAAGGATCTGACATCCACTCCTATAGGATTTTTGTCAGCAAATTCTTTTAGGAGATTTTTGCCATCGCCTATGTCTACCTTCATAGCTAGGAAAATCACAGGCTTATCCCCAAAACTTTTTACCATCTCTAGGTCATCGCCTGGGCTTAGGAGGTAGAGAAAAATATCTACCTTGTCTATCTCTGCTAGGGTTTTTTCATACCTCCTAGACCCTAGGACAGTTTCATCAGAAGTCCCAGCCGTATCTACAAAAACAACTGGTCCAAAATCTGTAATCTCCATAGGTTTTCTGATAGGATCTGTTGTTGTCCCCTCTATAGGCGAAACTATGGCTGTATCTGTCCCTGTCAGATAGTTTAGGAGGGTGGACTTGCCTGCATTGGTCTTTCCAAAAATCCCAATGTGAACCCTCTCACTCATGGCAGTTTTAGATATAAATGTCACGCTGGCCTTCCTCGATTTTTTCTATATTTTTTCTGGTCATTTCTCTGACATCTGGATTTGGTATATTTTCTAGTTCTTTTTCTATAAGGGCTGCCGCGTGTTTAGCGGTTTGATCGCTTGCGTAGTCAACTGCGTATTCTTTTAGGGTCACAAGGGCATTTGGATGGCAGATATTTCCAATACCATGTTTTTTGACCATGCCCATAAAGACTTCTCCAGTCCTGCCTTTTCTGTAACAAGCAGTGCAGAATGATGGAACGTGGTCCTTTTCGATTAGCCAATTTACAACCTCATCTAGACTCCTAGTGTCGGCAAGCTCAAATTGGTCGCTTCCCTTTGTTTCTTTTTCTGTATAGCCACCGACAGATGTTTTTGATCCGCCTGATAGCTGGCTTATCCCAAGGTCTAGAAGCCTATTTCTCATGGCTTCTGACTCACGAGTTGAGACAATCATACCTGTATAAGGTGCAGCAATCCTGATGCAGGCAACAAGTTTTGCAAACATGTCATCTGATAGGGAATTGTCAAAATCATCTGGATCTATGTCATCAGCTGGCTGGATTCTTGGTACAGAAATTGTGTGAGGACCAACATTAAAACGTGCTTCCATATGCTCAGCATGCATTAATTGGCCGATAAATTCATATTCATAAGAATCAAGTCCGTAAAGCACTCCCATTCCCACATCATCTATGCCCCCTTCCATAGCCCTATCCATGGCTTCTGTATGGTAGGCATAGTTTGATTTTGGTCCAAATTTGTGGAGGGCTTCGTAGTTTTCTTTGTTGTAGGTTTCTTGGAAGAGGATATAGGTGCCGATCTCTGCTTCCTTTAATTTCCTATAATTTTCTACAGTAGTGGCTGCTATATTTACATTGACTCGCCTAATAGCCCCATTTTTGTGTTTTATATTATAAATTGTATGGATAGACTCGAGTATGTAGTCAATTGGATTATTTATTGGGTCTTCTCCTGCCTCTAGGGCTAGCCTTTTGTGGCCTAAATCCTGTAGGGCTATAACCTGGTCCCTGATCTCATCTTGGCTAAGTTTTTTCCTAGGTATAGACCTATTTTGTCCGTGATAAGGGCAATATACACAGCCATTTACACAATAATTTGATAGATAAAGAGGTGCAAAGAGCACTATCCTATTTGCATAAAATTTGTATTTTAATTCCTTGGCAAGTTTATAAATTTCCTCATTTAGGTCATCTTCCTTGCAGGATAAAAGGACAAAGGCCTCTCTATGGTCAAGTCCCTTAGCTTCCTTTGCTTTTTTTAAAATTTGACTTATCAACTTCCTATTGTGAGCATTTTCCCTACCATAAGCTAGGGTCTGTAAAATCTCATCATGGTTGATAAATTCTTCTGCATTTTTGCTTTTGGGATCGTATTTAATCATTCTTACCTTCTTTCTTTATTAGAACATCTATTATAATTATAATACTTTTTTACATAATCAAAAAATTTATTATTTCACAAAGGCTTTATGGTTTATTTTTTTGTAATTTTCTATAGAAAATATAGTATAATAACATTGTTATCATCGGCCCTTAGGGTGGGAGGAGGTGATTTCATGAAAATTATAGTTGACTTCATTCTTGGAGTTGCAGTAGAAGTAGTTGGTAACTATTTATACAAGTGGCTAAACTCTAAGAGAACTAAAGAAGATGATAATTAGCCCTAGAAAACAAAAAGACGAGCTGCAGACTCGTCTTTTTTTGTTTGGTAATTCCATGATTTATAGTTGACTTCATGGTTAGTATCATTATACCTACTAATCTTATATTTTCAATTCCTTATTATTTGAAAATACGAGTTTATAGCTCGTCTATTATCTTGGGTAACCTTTTATTATAGTTGACTTCATATATATTATATTTGTTTTTAATTTATTAAAATCGCCAGCCAATCATTTCCCAAAATCCGACACATCTCCCCTGTCATCTACTATTTGGTAGCCAAAGGAGGCTATTTCTTTTTCTAGGGCTTTTTTGGCTTCTGCTGCCTCAAGTCCTGTATTTAGCTTGTTATCGTAGAGATTGTAGGATTTTTTTACATCTCCTGGGGTCAGGTTTGGCATCAAGACATTGGCCCCTGCCATAAGGCCCAGCCTTCTGCCATCAGGATTTATTGTCCCTAGGGCTGTGGTTGCTGGTATGAGGGCGTAAGGAAAGATGATCCTAAGTATAGAAACAAGCCTGAGTGTCTTTGTAAAAGACCCATCAGAAAAATTTTTGAAGGGCGTATCATGGCTTACAAGATATGGCCCTATACCGATCATATCTGGCTCTAGTTTTTCTAAAAACCTAATATCCATGATCAAATCTTCAGTTTTTTGGTAGGGACTATCAACCATAAAACCGCCTCCTACTTGGTAGCCGATTTTTTTTAGGTCATAAAGGCATCTTTGCCTATTCCCAAGGTCCATGGATTTTGGGTGGAGTTTATCATAGTGATCAGGATTTGAAGTTTCTTCTCTGAGCAAATACCTATCAGCACCAGCATCAAAAAAGGCCTTGTAGTCATCAAAGGACCTTTCGCCCAAAGACAGGGTTATGGCTGTATCCGGAAATTTTTCTTTGATATCACTTATGACATCTACCAAAAAATCCTTTGTAAAGGCCCTATCTTCTCCGCCCTGCATAACAAAGGTCCTAAAGCCAAGGTCATAGCCAAATTCTGCTGCCGAAAGTATCTCTCTCTTTCCAAGCCTATACCTAGTTATATCTTTATTTGACCTTCTGATCCCACAATAAAAACAATCATTTTTGCAAATATTTGAAACCTCAATCAAGCCCCTGATATAGACCTTGTTGCCATAGACCTCTCTTCTAATCTTATCAGCTCTTTTAGATAAGGTCTGGGTTATAGACTCATCTTCTATCCAATTTTTCAAAGTTTCTGTGTCAATGTGGTTGACCTGTCTCATAAGTCCTCTTTTTTGTAAAAAAATTGGAGGTCTAAAGACCTCCTAGGTTTGGTAAAATAAATTCATTTATAATATACCCAAATTTATGATGATTGCAATACTAATTGTCCTTAGAAAACAAATTATATGGGAATTTATAATATTTTGGCCTTGGCAAATAGGATTTTATAGGTTTTTCCAAGATTTTTTCTAGGTCATCTATATAAGACCTAATTATTTCTTCTCTTTTTTGCCTAAACTCAGGGTCAAGGTCTATAGACTCTTTTTCAAGCTTACGTTTTTCAAAACCCAGATAATCCTCTCCTATTAGGTTATCAAGGGCCATTATAAGCCTATCATAGGGGCCAATCTCCCTTTGTCTGAGGAAATTTTTTATAAGCTCCAGATCTCTGTCAGAAATATTTTTCTCTCCCCCATAAAACCTTATATCATTGTCTACAAAACTATATCCCAGAGCAATCCTTGCTGGAAAAAAATAAGACTCAGACCTTAAAATCCTAAAGGCTTCTATGAAAGATCTCATCCCCTCATAGGCCCTAGATTCTCCAATATTGTGTAGGTAGGCACAGGCATAGGCTATATCTGGATCAAGGCCGATTTCTTTTGCCATTTTTTCAGCAGTTTTTCCCACCATATGGGCATGGATTATCCAGGAGCCTGGATTTTTTTTGTAGGCTTCTTCTACCATAGACCTTACCTTGTCCTTGTTTGGTATATTGCCAAAATTTTCTTTATACATACAAAATCTCCCCATAAGCGTGGTTTTTACCAGGCGAATCTATAGAAAAACTACAAACTTTATCAGCTTTTTTATAAGATAGGTGGATCTTTTTTTCATCTCTGATCTCATTTTTGTAGACCATTTTTATAAAGGATATATTTTCATCCTTAAACTCACCCATCTCCTTTATATAGTCAAAATAAAGGGCATTGTTTACATGGCCATTTATGTCCTTGTCAGCTTTTCTGATATAGATATCCTTGCTTTGGTCAAAATCTTCTTCTTTTTTGACCTTTTTTTCAAAAAGATTTTGATTTTCTCTTCCGTAGGCCTCCTCCAAGTCTTTGCCAATGATGGCTGGTCTTAATTTCTCTTTATCAAAGAGGATAAATTTAGCAAGGGCATTTGCTATGACTTCCCCATCTTTTTTTACATGAAACTGTCTATAGGCATAAAATCTTTTCATATGGGTTGGGATGGTTGAGATTTCTATTTTTTCCTGGTCTTTGATTGGTCTTTTTATCTCTAGGTCCCAAGAATAAAGCATCCAAGCAAAGTTGTCCATGTCTATATTTTTCTCAACCCTCCTAGCCTGGTCAAAAGAGACATCTAGCATAAGACTGATCATGTTTTTTATAGTCAAAAATCCATTTTGATTGCACTCTTTTAGTCCAATTTTATAAGTATTTGTATCTATCATAAAAACTCCTATAAAAAAAGGACAAAAATCTTGTCCCTTTTTTTATTCATTTTTTTCTCTGATTTCTTTTAGTAGGGCTGACAAGGCCTTGAGCATCTGATTATCCTTGGCAAAATCATTGTCATTTAGGTCTAGGTCAGGATTTTTATTTTCTTCTACTATGTCTGGCTCTATACCAATTTTGTTGATCTTATCCCCATTTGGTGTTTTATATTCACTTATAGTGATCTTGGCTCCAGCGCCATTACCAAGAGGGAATAGCTTTTGAACTATGCCCTTGCCATAAGACTTTGTACCTACTATTTTGGCCCTGCCCCTATCCTTGAAGGCTCCTGTGAGAATCTCTGATGCAGAAGCTGAGTTTTCATTTATAAGGACAACCATTGGTATATCATCATATTCAGCATTTGATTTTTCTGTTATGACATTTTTATTTTTATCTTCTGTTGTAACTATGACTCCCTCGTCTAAAAATAAGTCTGCTATCTTTAGACAAACGTCCAAAGATCCACCAGGATTGTTTCTAAGATCTAAAACTAGACCCTTTATATCCTCGTTTTTAAGTTTGGCGTATTTTTCCTTGAAGTCATCCCATGTTATATCATCAAAGGCTGATAATCTCAAATATCCTATAGAATAATCTCCCAGTGATAGGGTTTTTGAATATACAGTATCTACGCTTACATCTCGTCTTTCAACCTGCATTGGGATTTCCTTGCCATTTGGGTTTTCTTCGTCTTTTCTTATAACTACTATATTGACCTTGGTATTTTCTTCGCCTCTCATGACTGCCACAGCCTTTTCTAAGTCAGAACCCCTATAGTCAACTCCCTCTACTGATTTTATAAAATCGCCTGATTTCATACCTGCTTCCTTGGCTGGTGATTTTTCAAAAACCTGAATGACCTTTATAAGTCCCTCATTGGAGTTTGAAACTGTGATACCTATGCCCTTGTATCTGCCATCTAAATTTTCCATAAGTTTTTTAAATTCATCTTGTGGATAATAAGCAGTATAAGGATCACCAAGGTTGGCAAACATGCCCTTTAGAGAACCATCATAAAGTTTTTGCTCATCATAATCAAAGAGGAAATTCCTATCTAAAAGCTCCTTTAGGGAGTCCATTTGACCGATAAGCTCGGTTTGGTTTTCATTTAATCCGCCTTTTATATTAGACCCTAGCATAAAACCAGTAAAGCCAATAGCTCCTGCCAAGCAAAGGCCCAAAAGTATTTTACCTATTCTTTTCATAATCATATCCTTTCTCTATAGGTTAACCTATAATCATGTTTTATTATATCACATTAGGGGTAGTAATTGCTATAAGGATTTAAAAAAATGAGAAAAGGAGTCTTTATGCAAATAATAGAAGTCAATAAAAATATTTACCAGGCGATTTTCCCACTTACAGGCAATCCACTTAAATCTATAAATATATTCACCATCAAGGATGATGATTCTGCTCTTATAGTAGATACTGGTTTTAACAATCCAGAAAATAGGGCAAATATGGATGCTATGATAGAGGCTTTGGATCTTGATTTATCAAAAACCAGCCTATTTTTAACCCACCTTCACTCAGACCACGTTGGCCTTGCCAAATATTTGGAGGATAAGGGGATCAAGGAAGTATTTTTGTCAGAAGTAGATGGCAAAATTGTAGAAAATGGGCTGACCAAAGACCAATTCCAATGGAAAAACATAATAGATGCGGCAGATTTCCAGGGCCTAGGAGATGAAAACCTAGTTATAGATGACCACCCAGGCTATAAAAACAGACCACAAGAATTGTTTGAATATACAAAAATAAATCCAGGATTCAACCTATCTGTCGGCGGCTATGATTTTGTAACAATCGATGAAGCCGGCCACACACCAGGCATGCTTGGCCTTTATGATAAAGAAAACAAAATTTTATTTTGCGGCGACCATATCCTTGGCAAGATCACACCAAATATCACCTATTGGGGCGATGAGTACGGAGATAGTTTGAGAATCTACCTAAAAAATATAGAAAAAGTCAAAGACTTGGACATAAAACACCTTTACTCATCACACAGGTTTTTGGTAGAAGACACCAACGCAAGAATAGATGAGCTAACCTCCCACCACCATGCAAGGCTTGATGACTGCCTAGAGATAATCAAAAAACTTGGCAGAGCAAATACAAAAGAGATCACAAAAAAAATGCACTGGGACATCAGGGCCAAAGACTGGAATGATTTCCCATCCAGTCAAAAATGGTTCGCAGTAGGAGAGGCAGCAGCCCACCTAAAATACCTATTAAATGAAGGCAAAATCAAAGAAGAAGTGGAAAACGGAGTAGGATATTACTCCCTAGTATAATAAAGACATAAAAAGACCAGGATAAAACCTGGTCTTTTGTTTTTGGGAAAAATAATAAGCCTTATTTCAACTAAGCGAAGCGCATGGAGAAATCTATTGCAATAAAAACACATCAATAAAAGAGGCATCTCCACTTCGGTCGATGCAAGGGATGGGCTGTCGATGCAAGGGATAGGGGGCGTTGCAAGTTACTCTTCCTTATTTCGAGCGGAGTCGAGAAATCTCATCCATTATTACCACCAAGCGAAGCACACCCTCCCTTATTTCTAATGGAATTATCACAGTGAACAACACGCCCGTACGAATATCGCTTCTTCAAAGCTCTCCGTGCTGCCGCACTATTATTCGGCATAAACATGCCATTCAAGGCATGTTTATGTGGCGCATAGAGGAGCTGTGCAGAGCACTCGCAGCAAAGCGAGAATAGAGAACTGATGAAATTCCTTAATCAAGGCTTTTCATGGCGAAGGCTTGCCTGAATCCGAAAACTACTGTCGACTAAGGGCTAAGCCCGTCACACCTCCTTATTTCGACTAAGGGCAGAGCCCGCCACAACCCCTTATTTCGACTAAGGGCGGAGCCCGCATGGAGAAACCCCACAACAAGAGGCATCTCCACTGCGGTCGATGCAAGGGAATGTGTCGCTCAATACAAGGGGATCTGTCGAAGCTAGGAGGAGTTTCACTTTCTTACGTTCTAATTCTACAATTACCTAATCTTTTATTTCCAAAAATCTAATTTCTCTTCATTCATTCCTATATTTTTCGCCAAAAACACTGGGTCCTTGCCCTCTTTTCTCTGACTTTTGTAGTCATCCAGACAAGCAAAGGCCTCTTTGGACAAGACTAGGATAGAGATTATATTTATTAGACACATGATTCCCATAAGCAAGTCTGCTAGAGACCATGCTAAATCCATCTCCATGCCGGCTCCTAAAAATATCAATATTATAGCTGCGATCCTAAAAATAAGCATAAATTTATCTGATGGTATTTCTTTTTTTAGGTAGGTCAGACATGAATCACAATAAAATAGGTTGCCCAAAAGGGTGGTAAAGGCAAAAAACACCAGGCAAAGGGATATAAAGAAATATCCATAAGACCCAAAGACTGTCGATAGGGATTTTTGTATATAGGCTGAACCTGCAAGCTCTGCACTTGGTGCAACACCAGATATGAGCCCCATAAAAGCAGTAGCTGTACATATGAGCAGGGTATCAATAAATACTGATATCATCTGTACCAATCCTTGTTTTGCAGGGTGGCTTACAACAGCACTTGCCGCTGCATTTGGAGCAGAACCCATACCAGCCTCATTAGAATAAAGTCCTCTTTTGATCCCCTCAACCATAGCAGATCCTGCAAGTCCTCCAAAGATTGCCTTAAAATTGAAGGCATCTTCTATGATCATAACAAACATAGCCGGGAGGTTTTTTATATTCATTAAAATCATCAGTAGGGACATCAAGACATAGACTAGACCCATAACTGGGACTATGACTGATGTAAATTTGATAATCCTCTTGCCCCCACCAAGTATAGAATAACCAGCAAAGATTGCCAAAATTCCACCAATAATCCAAGAAGTATGTCCGTCCTTATAAAAACTATAGGATCTGAAGGAGTCCTGGAGATTGAAGGAAGCTAGCATATTAAAACCAATAGCATAGGTCGCAATGAGGGCTATGGCAAAGATGACACCGAACTTTCTAGACCCGAGTCCCTTTTCTATATAATAAGAAGGACCACCAAAGGATGACCCATCCTTTTCTTTTTGCTTGTAAATTTGAGCCAGGGTCGACTCTATAAAGGCAGATGCTCCACCTATGATAGCTATGATCCACATCCAAAAAACTGCTCCAACTCCGCCTAGACAGATGGCATTTGATACTCCAACGATATTGCCAGTACCTACTCTAGATGCAGTAGAAACCATGAGGGCCTGGAAAGATGAAACATCATCCTCACCATCTGGTTTTTCCTTGATGACTTTTATAGCATCAGAAAAAAGCCTAAACTGGATCAGCCCAGTCTTATAAGTAAAGTACAAACCAACTCCTATCAGGATAAGAGTAAGTATAGGGTAATACAAAATACTATTTATATTCTTAATAAATTTCAAAAAACTCATAAATCCTCCTATAAGCTAAGATTGGCAATTTCTATGCATCACCTTGCTATGATAAAGTTATTATAGTAATTTACAAGTTTTAATCTATTTTGTCAAATAGGACTATTTTAGGTCTAATTCTACAATATTATTCTCACTGGCTTCCTTGCCTATATACTCGACAATAGATTTGCCAGGATTTTTATCCCCACCTAGGACCTTTAAAAGATATGTCCCTTCCTCTAGGTTTTTTATAGAAACTTTTTCCCTAACCTGGTCTTTGTTTTTTTCATACATGGCACTTGTCATCTTGTCATATAATTTCCCATCAAAAAATAACTTCGAATTTTCTGAAATGCTCGCTTTTTGACCGAGTTTTTCTTCGATCTCTTTTATTGTCAAAGACTCTGCCTCCTTGGAAAGACGCATAAAATCCCAAGGCCCCATCTTTGTTTCATCTAGCTTAAAATAAGCTATCTTTCTTTCTGATGGCAAAACCTGGTCTTCTTTTTGGATAATTTTATTATCCAAGCCAAGCCTAAGCTCATAACCATCATCAGCAAGGCCAAAAGCCCTAAAAGCAAGCCCTACAACAAGGGCAACTCCAAAAAGTAATATAAGTTTTTTGTAATTCTTTTTCATAAAATCTCCTTTTTTAACTATCTTAGCAAAATTTATATTAAATTATCATAAAGTGAGGAAATTTTTTTAAAAAACTTTTTTATAAAACGTTTTTTATATAAGAATTTTTCATATAACCATAACAACCAAAGGTCATCCTAGATTTCCTAGAGTCATCCCGAGTCACCGTCTGTCATAACGAACTCCACTCCCCTTATCTCGAGCGAAGCGTCAGCGTAGTCGAGAGATCTCATGAACCACAAATATCATCCCTAACGCCACAACGTCATCCCGACAGAGGCAAAAAGGCCGACGAGGGATCCCATGAACATAGGAAATATTCCTATAACCTCATTATATAATTTATTTTATTTCGATATTATATATTTTTTTGGATATTGACATATCCCGCTGTTCAAAGGGGAGACCCAAGGGGGCGGCAGATGCCCCCTCATCGGTCTCCCCTTACACCCCTCTACGTTTCACCCCCGTCTGCTCCTTAGGCGGAGTGCAAAAGCGGTAGATTGCCTTGCGGCAATCCTCTTATAGTAGGTGGGAGTCGTTGTTCATCCTTATCTATTATTTAAGTGATTTATAATCCCAAGCCCCTAAAAACTGATAACTCGCCTATCGGCTCAAACAAATCAGTTTTCTTAACGGGTCTTGTGATTATAAATCTATACGATCATTTACATTTAGGATTCAAGTATTATTTGAATACTGATATTTTGTTTATATGTAAACAGATGCTGGATTCTCCTTAATAAATCGTGATAATTTGAAATATAACCATCGTCAAAAAATCGCACTGTTTAAGCGTAGCGAGTTTGCGATTTTTAGATGGTTGGATTTCAAATTATATATTTGAATCTCTTTGATCCTAAGTCAGGTCAAAATTGTGGAGTTTGCGTAGCAAACTTTTCACTTTGCCCTCCGCAGGAGCCGCCTGGAGGGGGTAGCGTAAGGGGGTTTTAGGGGGAGCCGGTGGGGGAACATGCGGAACGTTCCCCCACCGGCTCCCCCTGAAACGAAGTATTTATGTTAATATCGCAAAGGAATGTAAAATATCTAGATTTAATAAATAAAGAAAATATGGTTATAGGGATATTCCCTATGTTCATAAGATCTCTCGACGCCGATTACGCTCCGCTCGAGATAAGGGTTAGGGTAGTTCGGGATGACAGTTCTATCCCTTTTTTCGACCGAACGAAGTGAGTGGAGAAATCTCTTTGTCAGATCTCTCGACCCCGCTACGCCACGCTCGATATTATGGAACTTGGTTGTTATGAGATGAGATACTATAGAGATGACAAGTGGCTAATAAGCTTATGTGGAAATTCCCTATAGAAAAAATAATATTTTGAAAATAAAAAAAGCCTTTATAAAAAAGACTTTTTTCCCTATTTTTTAATAGTATATTTAATTCTTTTGACAAAAACTACCAGAGTCCATACAAAGAAGACTGTTCCTAGTATTGCTCCTGCTAGGCTTGCTAGTCTGGTCATTTTTACTAGTTGTGCACTTTTTTCATCTGATTTTTCGCTTATTTTAAGGTCTCCATTTGGTAGTTCAAATTCACTTGCTGGGGCTGATTCGTCTCTTATGGCATTTACCAGGAGCCTATCAGGTCTTGGTGGCAAAAATGGACTACAGGTCAAAAGACTTATCATATCGAGATCTCCCCTTGGGGCGAGTTTGTCCCAGTCGTATGGGCTTATGACTTCCTTGTCTGTTACTATGTATCGCATAGTAGACTTGGCTCTTTCTATATAGATGTAGTCGCCTGGTTCTAGCTCGTCTACATACAAAAACATGGTGTCTCCCCACCAGCCCCTGTGGCCAGCTATGGCTGATCTTGTGCCAGGCCCTCCTATTGGGATGGCTGTGCCTGCTACCTGGGCTACTCCTCTGGATATGTGCTCATTTGTAGCATCTAAGTATATTGGCAAATACTTATCTAGTTTTGGTATAGATAGGTAGGCAAAGGGTGTATTTGTTGTTGTAAATATCTCGTATTGGTTTTGATAATTATCCGTTGTAAAGGGGTCCTGGACAGTCATATCTGAGTTTTTTATGATCTCATTGTAGGCTGCTGCCTTTTTATTTTCTTCTTCAATCTCGCTATCGGTTTTTACACTCTCTATTTTTTCAAAATCAGCTCTCTTGGCCCTTGCCCTATAATCGTGATAGGATCTCAAGCCTAGGGGCACTGTCAAAAGAAGGAGTCCCACCAGGATAAGTATATAGCCTAGGCTAGATTTTTTAGTCAGTTTGATTTCTTTTTTCAATTTCTGCTAGCTCCTTTGTAAGTTCACTTGTTTTTTTCCTCTCCCTAAAAAGTGCCAGGGTCAAGAAGATTATTATAGGGATCATAAGTAGGATCATCCTAAAAAAGTCAATCCTCGCCCTAGGTGTATTGGCTATACCATCATCTATGGCCGCCTGGTAATCTATCCTGTGACCTCTGACCAAAAGCCTGTGGGAGTTGATCATGTAGGGTGTACAGGTTAAAAGAGTTGCTAGGTCGGCATTTTCTACAACCAAAACATCCTCAAACTCGGATGGTTCTACAACCTTGATCTTGTCTACCTTGTAGGCAATAGTCTCCTTGATATTTGTGATATAAAATACATCGCCTTCTACCAATTGGTCTAAGTTTCTAAAAAGTTTGGCATTTGGTAGGCCCCTGTGGGCTGTGATAACTGTGTGGGTAGAGTTGCCCCCTATAGGCAAACTCGTACCCTCCAAGTGGCCCGCTCCTTTTTGTAGGACTTCTTCACTTGTACCAGCGTAGATTGGTATATCGGTTTTGATCTTTGGCACATTGATATGTCCAAGCATCTCGTGGACTTCTAGCATCCTGGCGTATTCTGCTCGTCCTTTCTTTTCCATATCGGTATAAGGGTCAGAAAGCCTGGATGGGTCTAGGGTGTCATTGTAGGCCTTGGCTAGGGCCATTCTTTTTTCTAGGTCCTCTGGTGGGATTTCCTTGGCCCCCTTGACAAACTCTACAACCTTGTCCTCAGCCTTGATCTCATAATATTTCTGACTGATAAGGGGATAGGAGAAGATCAAAAGACCAAAAAGGAAAATCGCTACAAAGATTAGCTTGTTTTTTCTAGCCTTAGTCATCTCCATCATCCTCATCATTTGCTAGGTTGTCAAAAAGATCACCAACAGGATTTGACTTTGGTTTTTCTTTGCCAAAGCCTTTTTTGCTAATTTCTGCAATCTTCTTGAAATAATTTTTATTATCCCTCTTTAGCTTGAGGATCAAGATAATCAAAATTAAAATCAAAATCAAGGATGCAAAGAATAGGAGTCTAAAGATCCAATTGTTTCTGCTCTCTCTTATAAGCTCCTCATCAACAGCCGGTACATATGGTACACGGTGGCCCCTGACTATGAGCCTGTGGGTATTGATCATGATTGGTGTACAGGTCAAAAGTGTAGCATAATCATGGCCAGGGCTGATCAAAAGGTCTTCAAAATTTGATGGTTCTATGACCTTGATCTGGTCAACCTGATAGGCAATGATCCCCTCTATATTGTGGATATAAAATTTATCCCCTATCTCTAGTTGGTTGAGGTGGGTAAAAAGAGTCGCCTCTGGCAGACCCGAATGGGCGGTCAAAACTGTGTGAGTAGAGTTGCCCCCTATAGGCAAGCTTGTACCCTCCAAATGTCCTACACCCTTTTGGAGTATATCCTCGCTAGTACCAGCATAAATTGGGAGATTTTGATTGATCTTTGGTATATCAACCGTACCAATCATTTCCTCTACCTCTAGCATCCTTGCATACTCTTTGCGGCCCTCCTCCTGTTGTTTTCTAGTATAAGGGTCTGATGCTATCTTGCCAGAAAGGGATTCGTTGTAAGCCTTGGCTAGGTTTATACGCCTGTCGATCTCGGCTGTATCTAGTTTTTCTACCTCAGAATTAAAGCTAGATACCTTATCATTTGAGTCGATACGGTAATAAAGCCTAGAAATCAAAGGATAGGCCATGACCAAAAATCCCAAAAGGAATATCAGCCTAAAAATCCACTTGGCCTTTTTATTTACTTTTTTTTTGCTCTTAGCTTTTTTTGCCATCTTTATCCTTTATAAAAATATGCTGTTGCAAAATTACCGCAGCAATTTCACAACAGCTTATTATCTATTTTATACCAGCTCTTAATTTTCTATCGCTTTTTACTACTAATCTCTTACCTACTATGATCATCAAGACTCCAACTATAGCCATGATTATAATTTTTATATCACCAGTTTTTACAAGTGGGCCTCTGACAATCTTTGGCACATCTGGTGGTGTGTAGGTCGTTGTTGGTGGGTTGTAAGTTGGTGGGACAGGTGGGATGTCATTTTTCTTGTTTTTTATAAATACAGCTGGGTTTTGCTTGCTCACACCATCTATTGTAAATTCTATGACACTTGATGTTTGGACATAGCCATCAGGAGCCTTGGTCTCCCTTAGGGCATATTTTGTCCCATCACCTTCATAAGGCAAGCCATCCACATAAAAACTACCATCGCTAGATGAGGTCACAGTATAGATCTTTCCATCTCTGATAACATCTGTGTATTTTCCATCTACAACTTTTTGAACTTTGAAAACCGCACCAGCAAGCCTTTTGGCATCCTTGGTGTCATCAGTTTTGACAAAGTTGTGACCACCTTTTTTCTCAACAGGTGTTTCTGGTTTTTCTGGTTTGTTGGTAACCAAAAGAAACTTATCTTTGTTGTCAACCAAGCCATTTTTGATCTTGAAATGATGTTCTTTTTCATCTAGGATATATTTATCAGGAGCCTTGGTCTCTTTGAAATAATACTCACCATCAGCTAGGTCTAATAAGTATATATATCCATCAGCATTTGTCACAAGGTCGGCCTTGCCTTTTTCATCAAGAACATAACCCTTGTTATTCTCTTTGAATTTTAATAAAGTCTTATCTTTTTTGTATAGGTTAAATACGGCGTTTTGTAGGTATTTGCTCTTGTTCTCATCAATCTTTTTTAGGGTTGGGGTTCTAGAGTTTTCTACAGTAACTGATCCACTAGGTTTTACTATAGCAGATTTTGCACCTATATTTGTCTTGTCATAACCAGGGGCAGGTGTTTTTTCTTCAAAGAAATATTCACCTTCTGGTAGGTTTTCTACTATAATTTCACCACCGTTCCATGTAGTTAGAGTGCTTGGTGCAGTACCTGTAGCCTTGTATAGGTATGATCCATTTTTACCCTCAGCTGATACTGCAAGGTCTTTATCTCCTTCTTTTTTGTAAAGATAAAATTCAACCTTATCAAGCTTTATATTTTTATCATTTTTGTCAACTTTTCTTAGGGTAATAGTTGTTTTTGGGTTTTTGACAGTCTTTTTTAGGTTGACAATCAAAATACCTTCAGCAGCTGATTTTGCATCAAGCTTTTCTATAGTTGTCACCAATTTTTGGTCATAGGCCTTTTTTGATTCATCTGTTTCTTTTATAAGGTAAAGACCCTCTTCTAGATTGTCTATTACTATTTTTTCAAAAGTTCTTTCTTTATCATAAAGATTTGGTTTTAACCTATCTACTAGCTTTTCTTCATAAAATATTTTTGATTTTTCTGATAAGACCCCAGGTCCAAATTCCTTTTCTACCTCTGCCATTGGTAGGTCATGGAGCCTTTTTGCAATCTCTAGGTAATCCTTGCCTTCATATTTTTTGCTATCAAGCTTAAAATATTTCACCTGCCTAGCATTGGCCTTTATGTCATCCTTTTCATTTACCCTTGTATCTATGTGGCTTATATTTAGCTCTATTCTGTATTTGCCAGCAGCTTGTTCAGACTTTTTAGCTTCTACTGCTTCTGCCGCATTTGCCTTTAGACCAGGCACGAAAAAAGCAAGAACCATCATCATAGGCAAAACAAAAGCCAGAATCTTCGATCTTAGTCCCTCTTTCATACTTACTCCTTGTTTTTTACCATATATTTATATATATGTCTGATAATTAAAAATTTTTTTTATGTTTCTTTGGATTTAAATATATGTATAAGAAAATCTTTCTACTTACCTATATTATATCATAAGTATTAAAATATTACTATTGAAAATGTCAGTTTTTGCCCTTATTCTAAGTAATTTTTGACAAAATAAAAGACCTTACAAAATTTTTTCTATTTTTATAATTTTTTCTAAAATTATTATAGAATGATTTTGCAAGATCTATTTTTTATCCAACAAGGTCTTTGAGCCTGCCTACAATTTTATAATCTACTTTTTTAAGCTGACCTATATTTTCTACCCCAAGGAGGGCCATAGTTATTTTCAGCCTCTTTTTTAGGTCTGTTAGGTATTGGTAGCAGGCATCATAGCCACCGTGGAGGAGATATCTGAGAGCTTCTCCGCTTATTGCAGTCATATCCGCTCCTAAAATTAGGGCCTTGGCCATATCTACTGCATTTGTAATCCCGCCAGATCCTATTATAAAAATCTCATCAGATACTTCTCTGGCTTCTATGATAGACTGGGCTGTTGGGATCCCCCATTTATAAAATTCTTTATAGTCTGATTCAAAGTCTCTCATATCTTCTATTTCTATAAAATTGGTTCCACCGCTGCCTGATATGTCTATATATTTAAAACCCATTTCTACAAGACTTTCTATAGTTTTCCTACTCATGCCATTACCAGTTTCCTTGACTATGAGTGGCAATTCTAGATTTTCTGCTAGGTTTTTGAGATTAGCATTTATCTTGCTAAAGTCCCTATCGCCTTCTGGCATAAATAGCTCCTGGGCAATATTTAGGTGGACCTGCATGGCATTGGCATTTATCATGCCTGCAGCATTTATAAAATCTTCTAGGCTTCTTTCTGCACCGAGATTGCCGATTCTAAGAAGGTTTTTATCAGCCATTAGGGAAAATGACTCGGCACCTTCCTCATCCTCTAGCCCTATGGCTTGGCTGCCTACTGCCATTGCTATGTTTAGGTTTTGGCAGATTGACGATAGGTCTTCGTTTATATCATAGCTTAGCTCGCCCCCACCTGTCATGGCATTTATCATGAGGGGCATATCAATTTTTTGGCCCAAAAACTCTATAGAGGTGTCGATCTTGTCAAAATCAACTGCTGATAAGCTATTGTGTTCTATTATGACATCATCAAAAAGGGTATCATTGTGGATGCTAGTTTTTAGGTAATTTTCTATATGCTCATCTTTTCTTATTTGTCTTTTGCTAATCATCTTGCTCTCTTTCAATCGCCTAAATTTGGGGCTTTTTTTATAGTCTCTTTTGCTTCATTTTTCTTTTCTTCTTCTTCGACTAGTTGTTTTTCAAACTCACTATAAGGAATGAGTCCATTATAAGAAGATTGGTCTATGATGTGGCCAAAATCTGCATACTCCATATAGCCTGAGTCTTCCTTGGTCCAATTTTTGAGTTTGAAAGAAGAAAATAGTTCATCTCTTATGGTCCAAGTTTTTTCATAATCAGGTATATAATAGCTTATCCCATTCATAGTCTGCTCCATACCTGGGACTATCTCCATATCAACCTTGTCTGATGAAAATTTGCCTATATTTTTCAAAAGGTCTACCATGGCTGACATTGGCAGATTGGTTTTGACGTGTTTTATATAGGAAGTTATGACTGCCATGAGGTCCATTTCCTTGGATTTTTTGACCATCTGATCGACCATGGCCTTCATAAAGTCCTGCTGGGCATTGACCCTGCCTATATCCCCGTTGTTGTAGATATTTCTAGTCCTCAAATACCACATGGTTTCCCTACCATCAAAATGGTTCATGCCTTCTTTGATCTCTAGGGATCCTCTTTTTATATTTACACCCTCTGGAACCTCATAGTCTACACCACCTATGGCATTAACTATATCGATTAGGGCTTGGTAGTTGACCTGGACATAGTAGTCTATATCAAGACCCAAAAAATTCCTCAGAGTCTGCATGGTAAGTTCTATCCCACCATAGGCGTGGGCGTGGTTGACCTTGTCAAAGGAGTTTCTGACTAGGACCCTGGAGTCTCTAGGAATGGACAAAAGTTTTACCTCACCAGTTTTGGCATTGGCTCTCACTAGCATGATAGTGTCAGTACGAGTGAAATCCTCATCGACCACCTCTGCAGAGTTTTTGTCAACTCCTACCATCAATATCAAATATTCATTTTCTGTTTTTTCTGCTGCATTATCCTCAAAAGTTGGGTTGTCTGCATAAGTCTCTTTGCTAGATTGGTGGTCAAGGTAGGAAAGTATCAACCTTGAGCCCAAAAAAGAGACTAAAAAGACAAAAATAATGGCGAAAAATCTTTTTATCTTCATAATTCACCTACTCTAACCCATTATACCCCAATTTTTTTCTCAATTATAGAAAAATAAAAAACTAGGGACCAAGCCTAGTTTTTTATTTTTTATAGCAAATATTTTAGCAAAAAGCCAAGGCTTTCTACACAAAATAAATTCTTTTTTTATTTAATATTTTTACTTTCTCAAATCCTTGACCAAATTCGAAATAAATTTGAACTTCTCATCCTTGCTATCGCTGGCTAGGTCAAATAAAACTATCTCTGTATTTACAAGAACAGCCCCCATATCTCTGAGCGATTTTCTAGCAAGTTTTTTAAGCTTTTCTGTATAAGAAGTGATGGCATCATCTACATAAAAAACATTGATCCCCATATCTAAAAGACTCCTGATAGTTTGATATACACAAACATGGCCCTCTGTGCCTGTCACGCAGACATTTTCGATCTTATTTTCTTTTATAAAATCTTTTATCTCTGGGACAAGTCCATCAAAACTTGTTTTTTCGTAGATATCCTCATCAGAAACTATCTCTAGGATCCTCTCATCAGACCTACCAAGTCCCTTTGGATACTGCTCAGTAGCCTTGACTGCCATGCCAAACTCTTTGAAAGCCTTTATAAGACCAACTGTATTTTTTGTAGCCTCTTCGCCATTTTCTGTTGATTTCATGATCTTTGGTTGGATATCTACAACCAAAAGCATAGTTTTAGACCTATCTGTGTAGGTTCCATCTTGGGCCAAGGTATTTGCATAAAATTTTTTGTCTAATTTTCTTTCCATAAATCCCCCTGTCTGTAATCATTATCCTTCATATATTTGTCAATGCTTGTAAGGATTTTCGCCTTATTTTTGGACCAGGCTGGGTAGAGTATATTTTCCCTAATCCCATCTCCTGATAGCCTGTTTATAACAATAGACGGGTCTAGATTTCTGACCATGGCTACCACTATCCTGACATAAGTATCTAAGTCCATGTCATAGTCAAGCTTGTTTTTCTCATAAAAATCTGCTATCCTTGTATCTTTTTCTATATAAAGGTTGTGTATTTTGATCCCCCAAGGCCTAGCTTCATTTATATAAGAAATCCCAGCCATAAAATCATACTCATCCTCATAAGGCAAGCCTACAATTATATGAACTAAAGTATATATACCCATATTTATAAGTTTTCTAAGCCCCTGATCAAAAGTTTTGTGATCATACCCCCTATTTATAAGCCTAATCGTATCATCATTTACACTTTGCATCCCAAGCTCAAGAATCAAAAAATATTCTTTGTTAATCTCAGCTAACAAGTCCAAAACCTCATCTGACAGGCAATCAGCCCTGGTTGCTATAGCTAGCCCTATGATGTCATCGCAGTCTAGGGCAGAATAATAAAGGTCCCTAAGCCTTGCTACCGAATCATAAGTATTGGTAAAATTTTGGAAATAAGCCAGGTACGCTTCATCTCTGCCTGGTTTTGCTAACCTTGCTTTTTGAAAATCAATCTGATTTTTTATAGAATTCTCACCGCAAGTCCACTCACCAGACCCTCTTTCAGAACAAAACAAACAACCCTTTTTGCCATTTATACGGTTTGGACAAGAAAATCCCCCGTCTATAGGCAGTTTTATAATTTTTTTGCCAAATTTTATCTTCATATAAGAATCAAAATCCCTATATCTTTTTTTATTTATCTCAATCATATTATCATCCTTAAATAAATATACTACAATCTATGCTAATATTTTACAAAGTCAAAAAATGTGATAAAATAAGTATTATTTATATAAAAATACAAGGAGCTCCCATGGAATATTTTTTTAGACATAGGCCTGACCAAGGTTTTGACTTCAACATGGGCCTAGTAAGGTTGGGCCTAATATTTTTCTTGATTTTCATCTACAAGGTCAGAAACAAAAAACAAACATTGCCAATACTTCTAAGCCTATCTGCCATCATGCAGCTAGTTTTATTTTTCTGGTACACCAAAGACCCAGATCTTTTCATAAAAGAGGGCCTACCCCTCTATCATTGTAGGATAGCAGGACTTATGATACCTATTGCCTACCTTATAAAAAAAGAAAATATAGAGTCCTACTTTGCAAATCTGGCAATAATCGGCACCCTAGTAGCCTTTGCTATCCCAGACCCATCCAAATTTGCCTGGCCCCACATCACAAACATCACCTATGTAGCAAACCACTACCTACTCATAGGATCAGGACTTTTGATAGGCATAAAAAACAAAAAAGACTTGGATATAAAAAATATTTTAATAATAAGCCTAGGGATGAATATCCTAATATCTATGGTAAACTTAAAGCTAAATACAAACTACGGCTACCTAAGCCAGGTCCCGATACCAGGACTTGAAAACCTACCCAAAGGACTAATATTTTTTGCCATGACCATACTCATAAGCCTAGTCATATACGCAATAGAAAAATCCAAAAATATCATAAGAGAAAGTCAGATAAATATAAAAATTGCAGACATAATAAACAAGTAAAAACCATATGGATAAACCTCTGACATCCTAGCTTATTTCGAGCGGAGCGAAGCAGAGTCTAGAAATCTCAACCCCTTTTTTCGACTAAGGGCGAAGCCCGCATGAAGAAATCTCCTACTTCCCTTATTTCTAATGGAATTGTCACAGTGATCGTAGAGAACTGATGAAATTCCTTAATCAAGGTTTTCGAGGCGAAGGCTTGCCTGAGTCCGAAAACTACTGTCGACTAAGCGAAGCGCATGGAGAAATCTCATAAACAAAAACGCTTCAGAAAACGAGGCATCTCCACTTCGGTCGATGCAAGGGGTGGGGTTGGTCTATCCAAGGGCGGGATCAGTATATACATGGGATGCCCAACCCTTATTTCGAGCGGAGCGAAGCAGAGTCGAGAAATCTCACCCAATATAACTCTCATCCCTAAATTATACTAAACAGAACACCTCTCCCCCTTATTTCTAATGGAATTATCACAGTGATCAAGCCCGTACGAATATCGCTTCTTCAAAGCTCTCCGTGCTGCCGCACTATTATTCGGCACAAACATGCCATTCAAGGCATGTTTATGTGGCTCATAGAGGAGCCAGAATGCCCTAGCGACCGAGAGCGACAGACCACTCGCAGCGTAGCGAGAATAGTGAGCTTATGAAATTCCTTAATCAAGGTTTTTCGAGGCGAAGGCTTGCCTGAGTCCGAAAACTACTGTCGAGCGGAGCTAATCGAAGTCGAGAAATCTCATACCGCAACTACATCTTACTTAATTTGCATTTCATACCAACAAAAAAACGAGCGATTAAGCTCGTCTTAGTTGATCTATTATATTATTTTAAGAAAATTATCAGTCATTTTCTATAGTCATCCTAGTTTTCAAAACCAATTTTTAATTTTTTCCCAAAAGCATTCGCTATTCTCTCCAAAGTTTTCACAGATGGATTTGCGTTGCCATTTTCAATTTTGCTGATCTCGCTTTGGTGGATCCCTGTGATCTCAGATAGATCTTTTTGTGTCATACCCAGCTCATTTCTACTATCGAGAATAGACTTTATAATCTGAAATTCTGGCTCCAACCTATCCCATTCTTCTTTGAAATCTGCCTTTTTAAGCTCTTTATTTAATGTATCTCTAAAATTTCTAGTCATTTTTACCACCTATAAATTTGTCCCTTCTTTTTTTAGCAAGGTCTATCTCACCTGGGGGAGTTTTTTGAGATTTTTTCACAAAACCATTTGTCAGTATTATCCTTTTTCCAATTACAAAAAAATATAAAACCCTAACAATATTACTCGATTGTTTGACTCTCAATTCAAAGATCCCATCTGTTAAATGCTTTGAAAAAGGCTCTCTTAGGTCATTGCCCTTATACTCGAGCAATTCTAGAGTTCTAAACACCTTGGCTCTCATCTTCAGATCTAATGACAAAATAAATTCTTCTACAGGATAAGACCCATCATCCTCCTGAAAAAATTCTACATCAAACATAAAATATACTACTTGAGAAAATTATATTGGATATATCCCATATTGTCAACACCTATCCTAACAAAGAGGCATCTCCACTGCGGTCGATGCAAGGGGTGGGGACGGTCGATGCAAGGGTAATATCCCTTATTTCGAGCGAAGTCGAGAAATCTCACCACTCCCTTGTTTCGAGCGGAGCAAGGCGGAGTCGAGAAATCTCACCCCTTTTTTCACTAAGCGAAGTGCATGGAGAAATCTCACATCATATTTAATTTTTCCCACACAAAAACCAACCTCTTTCGAAGTTGGTTTTTTCTTTATTTTCTGTGTCTAAACATCATCATGGCTTTTTCTACATCTGCTGCTAGGGCATCTGTAGCTATATTGGTTATGTGGTCATAGAGGGCCACGTCATCTTTGCCTAGGCTTTCTATATATTCTCTAACCTTTGATCCTGCTGCCTTGTTGGCGTAGGTGTAGTAGTTTACCTTTCTGATACCATTTTCTATGGCTACCCAGTAGTCTTCTTCTGAGACACCGGATCCTCCGTGCATGACTAGAGGGATATTTACTAGGTCTTTGATTTTCTTTATCCTGTCTAGGTCAAGCTTTGGCTCTTTTAGATAAACCCCGTGGACTGTACCAAAGGCTACTGCCAAGCAGTCTATACCAGTTTCTTCTACAAATTTTTTAGCATCTGCTGGGTTGGTGTAGATCTCATCAAGGTTTTCATAATCATCTGATGAGTCAGAGCTTGATCCCTCTCCAGCTCCTATTGTAGAATTGAATACATGGCCAAGCTCAGCTTCTACTGTCACACCCGCACTGTGGGCAAGCCTTACTATGTCTTTTGTTTTTGCCACATTTTCCTCGTATGGAAAACCAGAAGCATCTATCATTACAGATGTAAAACCGATTTGTATTGCCTTGACAAAAAGCTCATAGCTTTGGCCGTGGTCAAAGTGGACTGCTACTGGGACCTTGGCTTTTTTGGCAAATTCTACCATGATTGGCCCGATCTCATCCATGCTTATAAAACTCTTGTGGGCCTCTGCGTATTCTAGGATGACTGGCGAATCTAATTTTTCGGCAGCCCTTATTACCGCTCTGATATTTTCTAAATTAGAGCAATTAAAGGCGCCGACTGCATAATTATTTTTGTCAGCCTCGATTAAGAGCTCTTTCATTGTAACTAACATATTTCCTCCTAATCTTTATAAAAATCTCTAAGGATTGGATATAAAGACTTATATTTTCTATAAGATTTTTCGTATTTTTCTACTAAAACTGGATCAGCTTTGAAAGTCTCTAGCATTTCTGGATCGATCTTGCTTATTTCCTTTAGGTCTTTTTCATCTTGGTTTGCAAACCTAGCCAAAAGTGCTGCCCCAAGTCCTGGGCCATTTTCTCCCTTGACTCTTTTTATAGGCATGTCTAGGACATTGGCCAAAATTTTGCACCACAGATCTGATTTGGCACCCCCGCCTACGACTGTAGACTCTTTTGGGTAGATCCCAAGCTCGTGAGCACATTCTAGGCAATCTCTCAAAGAAAATGCCACGCCCTCGAGGATAGCCTGGGTCATATCCTCTCTTTTTGTAGAAGCAGATAGGCCCACAAAGCTGCCCTTTATATCCTCATCATTGTGAGGAGACCTCTCCCCATTTAGGTAAGGCATAAAGAAAATCTTGTTTCCCCCAAGCTTTTCTATATTTTTCTGCTCGCCAGCAAAATCTTCACTCTTTAGTATATCTGTCATCCACCAATTTAGGGACGATGCAGCAGACAAAGTACAGCCCATGAGGTGAAAATCGCCAGAAGCATGGACAAAGGAGTGAAGACCAAAATTGTCCTCTTTGACAAACTTATCAGTCGGTATAAAAATTGTCCCACTTGTACCCAAGGAAATATTGCAAGAATCCTCTCCTATAGCTGATACAGATATGGCGGCTATGGCATTGTCCCCACCGCCAGCCACGAGATTCATATCATCAGCAAAACCAAATTGGTCAATGATTTCTTTTTTGACATCTCCGACTATATCAAAAGAGTCAAAAAGTTCTGGTAGCCATTCTTTTTTGACATGGCCGATCTGGCACATTTTCTCTGACCATTTTTTGTTTTGAACATCTAAGACCAAGGTCCCAGAAGCATCTGAGTAGTCAGTAGCAAATTTACCTGTGAGTTTGTAGATTATATAGTCCTTTGGCAATAGTATATGGCTGATTTTTTCAAAATTTTCTGGCTCATTTTTTTCCATCCAGAGGATCTTTGGTAGGGTAAAACCAGCGTAGGCGATATTGCCCGTTTCTTTTGACAAAAGGTCCCTGCCGATTTTTTCATTTAAGTAGGCTGTTTCCTCCTTGGTCCTGGTATCATTCCACAAGATGGCATTTCTAATGACAGCCCCTTCCTTATCGAGGGCCACAAGTCCGTGCATCTGGCCAGCCACAGCTATACTTTTGACATTTTTCCTATCAATACCAGCTGTTAACTCGCCTATAGCCTCTAGACTTTTCTCCCACCAGTCATCTGGATCTTGTTCTACAAAACCATCTGCCGGATAATATATAGGATAATCCTTGGAAACTGCTTTTATAATATTATTTTCCTCATCCATCAAAATTGATTTTAGGGACGAAGTTCCTAGGTCTATACCTATATAATACATCTAGTCCCCACTTTCTGGATACTCGTTGCATAGAAGTCTGTATGGTTTTTCATCTTCTATGATCTCTGGGAACCTGCCGATCTCTTCATAAAACCTGTTGTCATTTTCATCATCATTACACATAGAAACCTCGCCCAAAAGCACAGAGCCAGATCCTTTTTCTACCGCAAAGGAGTGGTACATATATTGAGAAATTGTGATGGACTCACCAGGGGTGAGCTTTATAGCAGTGCCTGCTGGGACTGTATATTTTCTGCCATCGGTATTGACTGTCACATCTGTATCTAGCCTTTTGCCATCTTCTGATCCATTGTAAACTGTGATTAGGACATTGCCCCCGCCACGGTTTATGATATCCTCCATCTTGGACCAGTGAAAGTGCATTGGCGCTTTTTGATCTTCATATAGCATGAGCAGTTTTTCTGCATAAGGTTTTTTATAATTTTTATTTTTTTGGTTGCCATTGCGGATTGTTATCAAAGAAAATCCACAATTTTCAAAGTCATTTAGTCCAAAATCAGTGATATCCCAACCTAGTTGGTTATCTCTGATTTCATCATATTCATGGTTTTTATCAGCCCAATCATCTGGTGTCCAATTGCAAAATGGAGGTACTTTGAACCCACACTCATCGATTAGCTTTTCCATATCTTTTATAGCTTTATTTATTTCTGATCTTTTCATATAGCCTCCCACTTATTTGTCTGCCAGCCCTTATCGATCTTTTCTCTCATCTGATCAAAGGAGATAAGGCCACTTATAGAATCATAGGCTGTCACGCAGCTTGCCCCAGCGCCTGCGGCATATTCTAGGGCTGATTTTGGATCTTCGGCCCTCATTAAGGAATACAAAAACCCACCTATGGATGTATCCCCGGCCCCAGTTGCTGCTAGGACCCTATCTGCCACAAAGGAATCCTGTTTTATACTTATGTCTGCCCATTTTTCTAAATCTAGATTTAGGATTTCATTCAAATCGGATAACCTATTTTTATCAGCTGTCCTTAGGTACATACCCCTTGGCCCACACTTGATAAGGACTATAGCAGAACCATATTCTATGAGCTTTTCTGCCAGAGGTTTTACATCTTTTTCTATATCAATTAGGCCAGCCATATCCCCACCGTCAGCTTTTTTATAAAGGTCGAAATATTTTTCTTGGTCTAATATATATTGGATTTCCTCAAAACTTGGGAGAAAAACATCCACAAAAGGCAAGACCTTCCTAAAAATTCCATCCCAATCCATATTTTTTATGTCAGAATCATGGTTTGGCATGGTCAGGTCCATAGAGCTAATGGTTTTAGCCTCCTTGACCATTTTAAAAAGTTCTACAAGTTCTCTACAATCATCCTTTAGGTATTGGGGCATCAAGGTCGGATATCCAAAATGAAAGAGGTCTGCCTCTCTTATGATCTCCTTGTCAAAATCATCATTGTTTGTATAGGAATTTGTCCCAGGATTGTGAAGGAACATCCTATCCAGCCCCCTTGGAGATAAAACTATAGTATAGCCTGATGGGTGGTCATAATCTTTTTTAATGGCAAGCTTTGCCCCAGATTTTTTGTACTCATCCAAAAGCATAGACCCTAGATTATCTTCGTTGATCCTACCCATCAGGGTCACATCAGCACCGAAAAAATTCATAGCAAGGCCTGTGTTTGATACACAACCACCTGGTTTAAAAATCGCCTCTCCTACATCTACAACTAGGCCCGGCCCAAAAATTTGGTCAAACCTACTTATAGGAGCATTCAAAAACTCAGGAGTTATATCCATACACATGTGGCCTGCAACTATTGCTTTTTTTCCCATAGTCTTAGCCCTAATTTTTGTTTCTATTTCTGATATAGTCTACAAATACTGCTAGTAGGATTACAAAACCCTTTACAACATATTGCCAGAAAGAGTTGACATTGAGTAGGTTTAGACCGTTATTTAAAACACCTATTATAAGGGCACCTATAACAGTACCTCCCAAACGTCCATAGCCACCGGCCATAGATGTACCACCTACTACTGCTGCTGCTATAGCATCCATCTCGGCACCATCACCTGCTGTTGGCTGACCAGAATACATCCTTGATGCCAAAACTATACCAGCAAGACCTGCCATGATACCTGAGTACAAATGGGCATTGAATTTTATATTCTTGATAGAAATACCAGAATAAAGTGCTGCTTGTGGGTTGTCACCAACTGCAAACATATGTCTACCAAACTTGGTCCTATTCATCAAAAACCAAGTCACAAGGACTACTACTATCAAAATAAGAACAGGCACAGGGAATGGTCCTACATAGCCAGCTCCTATAAACTGCCACTCTTTTGATATAACCCTAACTGGAGAACCGCCAGTATAAACATAGGCAAGACCCTTGGCTATATTCATAGTAGCTAAAGTCACTATAAAGGCTGGGATGGTTGTTCTTGAAATAACATAACCATTGCAAGCGCCTACTATAGCCCCTATCAAAACACCAATAACCATACCAAGCCAAATAGGTAGACCATGACGGACAACCATAGCTGCTGATACACAACCGGACAAGGCAATGATAGATCCTACAGAAAGATCGATACCACCAAGTATAATAACCAAGGTCATACCACAGGCTATATAAAGGTTGGTTGAAATCTGTCTTAGGACATTAAAAAAGTTTTTCTGAGTCAAAAATGACCCACGAGTAGCTGGATTTACAGCCAAAAATATAATCAATACTGCCAAGGCAATAAGAATACCCATATTATCTTTGAAAAATTTGACAAAAGTGCTGTCTTTTTTTGCAGATTTTTTTCCTGCCATTTTACTCATCCTTTCTACCTAGCTGCTAGACTCATGATCATCTCTTGAGTCAGACCCTCATGGTCCAAACAGCCCATTATCTCGCCATCTCTCATAACATAAACCCTATCACTCATATTGATAATCTCTGGCATCTCAGAAGAAATAATAACTATAGCCATCCCCTCCTTGGCCAGTTCGTTTATGATAGTATAAATCTCAGATTTGGCACCAACGTCAACACCCCTTGTAGGCTCATCCAAAATCAAAATCTCTGGTCTTGTAGCCAGCCACCTACCGATAAGGACTTTTTGCTGGTTGCCACCAGAAAGTTTTTCTACATCCTGCTTTAGACTTGGGGTCTTTGTTCTCATGATCTCTGAATAGTGAGTAGCTATATCATTTTCTTTTTTATGGTCAAGCTTGCCTTTTTTCAAAAACTCCCTAAGAGTTTGGATAGTAGTATTGAACAAAACGTGTTGTTGCAAATACAAACCGTCCTTGCGTCTTTCCTCTGGTACATAAGCAAGACCCATAGCCACCGCATCTGTTGGCCCTTTTATGTCGACTTCCTTGCCCTTTATAAAAATTTGACCCCCAGTTTTTTTGTGGAGACCAAAAATAGTCTGCATGATCTCACTCCTGCCAGCTCCGACTAGGCCAGAAAATCCTACGATCTCGCCAGATCTTACTTCAAAGCTTACATCCTTAGACAAAAATTCATTGGCCAAATTTTTGACATCTAGATAAACAGGCCCTGGCTCATTATAAGTACGGTCATAATAATTTGTAATCTCCCTACCAACCATGAGTTTTATCAGCTCATCATTAGAAGTCTCTGCTACAACCCTGGTTGCTATAGACTTACCATCACGCAAAATAGTAACCCTATCACAGATCTCCTGGAGCTCACTCATCTTGTGAGAGATATAAATAATACCAACGCCCCTAGCAGTCAGTTGTCTTATAACAGAAAAAAGCAACTCGACCTCACTACCCTCAATAGATGATGTAGGCTCATCCATAACCAAAATACGAGAATTTTGAGAAATAGCCTTGATAATTTCAACCATCTGCTGCTGGGCTATAGAAAGCTCTGATACTATAGTCCAAGGATTGAGGTCTAAATTAAAATCATCAAGAAGCTTTTGAGTCTCATCCTCCATAAACTTACTATCAACTACTACTCCTCGCATAGGCTCTCTGCCTAGAAAAATATTTTCTGCTATAGTCATCTGTTGGACCAAGACAATCTCCTGGTGGATAATAGCAATCTTGTTTGCCTGGGCATCATGGACAGAATTTATACTTACTTCCTTGCCCTCTATAAAAATCTGACCCTCCTCTGGGTGGTAGATACCTCCCAAAACCTTTATAAGAGTGGACTTACCCGCTCCATTTTCTCCAAGCAAGGCGTGGACCTCGCCAGAATATAGGTCAAAATTTATACCATCAAGTGCCTTTACCCCAGGAAACTCCTTAGAAATATTTTTCATCTCTAATAAAACTTCGTTACTCAAAAAAAGCACCTCCTTTTTTAATTAATAAAGCCCCATCATCAGATCCTACAAGCCAAAGCCTGCCCTTATAAGCAACTGATAAGCTGCCAGATAAAGGATCCTCTAATGATGGGGCCACACTTATTCATGATCTTGCAATATAATTATATTTTATTGCCAACCATCTGTTCCATATTCATTTACATTATCTTTTGTGATCAAGAATGTCTCAACTGGATATCTATCATCAACTTTTTCGCCAGCTAAAACTTTATACATAACCTCAACAGATTTATTTGCTATAGAAACTGGAGATTGAGCTCCTGTTGCCTCAAGCAAAGAACCTTCTTTGACCATCTCAGATTTGAAATCAGGAGATCCGTCAACACCGTAGATCTTGACATCTTTTAGACCTGCTGCGTTAGCTGCTGCCAAAATACCTAGGGCTGTTGGGTCATTACCACCAAATACAGCTACTAAATCTGTATTAGATTGGAACAAGTCCTCTGCTATACCCATAGCTTTTTCTAGGTTACCCTTAGCGTCTTGTTGAGCAACTATTTCAAAGTTTTTGCCTTCGATAGCTTTCAAAAATCCGTTTGTACGGTCAACTACAGAATTCATTGTAGGTGAGTCAAGAATTATAACCTTGCCGCCATCTGGACATTTTTTAACCAAATCTTCACCACAAACCAAACCAGCATTGTAGTTATCAGAACCAACATATGATGCAACATATGATAGGTCAGCTACCTCTGTATCGTAGTTTATGATTGGAATACCAGCTTCTTTTAATTGGTCAAGTGCTGGCAAAATACCCTCAGCCTCTGCTGGGTTTAGGAAAATACCATCAATACCTTGAGAAATCAAATCCTCAACTTGGGTAATTTGCAAGTTAACATCGTTAGCAGGGTCTACAGAAACAAGCTTGTCGCCATTAGCCTCAACAGCCTTTCTGATAGCATCCTCTATAGTAACGAAAAATGGGTTAGAGTTATCCATAGATGTAAAACCAAAAACTCTACCGCCTTCTTTTTTCTCTTCTTTACCCTCTTCCTTTTCTGCCTTTTCTTCTACTGCTGGTTTTTCAGCCTTCTCATCTTTCTTCTCAGCGTCATTGCCACCTGAGCAAGAAGCCATACCAACAACCATGGCCATAGCCATGAAAATACCAAGTAATCTCTTTTTCATTTTCTCCTCCCGAATAAAAATATTACTTATGTATATAGATACCCCATAAAAGGAAATATCAGCCACAAAGTGCAAACGTTTTTTATAGAAATAGTATTTTAAAGCCTGCACCTCTATACAATTTAGATTATAACATAAAAAACAATTTCCTACAATATGGGATTGTAAAAAATTGTAGAGGCATCTCCACTGCGGTCGATGCAAGGGGATTACTCTCCTTATTTCGACTAAGGGCGAAGCCCGCATGGAGAAATCTCTTTCTCAAAACATACCAGGAAAAGAGGCATCTCCACTGCGGTCGATGCAAGGGGCGTGGAAGGTCGATGCAAAGGTGCTAACCCCCTTTTTTCGAGCGAAGTCGAGAAATCTCCCCTACCTTTTTTCGACTAAGCGAAGCGCATGGAGAAATCTCAATCACTCCCTTGTTTCGACTAAGCGTAGCGCATGGAGAAATCTCTCACCAATACACACTAATTAACAAAATAAAATAAAAAAACACTCAATGCTCTAAAAAATGTTTAAATCTCACATACATTGGCTATCTAATCAAAAAAAGGAGAATACATGGCTGGATATTTTTACATATTGTCAAACGCATCAAACAAAGTCATCTACAAAGGCTCAACCACAGACATCATAAAAAGAACCTACGAACACAAAAACCACCTCATAAAAAACAGTTTTACATCCAAATACAATGTGACAAAACTCGTCTATTTCGAGATCTATAATGATATTAGAGATGCCAGAGGCAGAGAAGTGCAAATCGGAAAATGGTCGAGAGCAAAAAAAGATAAATTGATAAACAAAATGAATCCAAAACGGAAAGACCTATACCGGGATCTAATATAAAGACAAGAGGCATCTCCACTGCGGTCGATGCAAGGGTGGTGTTGGTCCATGAAAGGGTTCTGCCCCTTATTTCGAGCTAAGTCGAGAAATCACAATCACTCCCTTGTTTCGACTAAGCGAAGCGCACCATCCCTTGTTTCGACTAAGCGTAGCGCATGGAGAAACCTCTTTCTCAAAACATACCAGGACAAGAGGCATCTCCACTATGGTCGATGCAAGGGTGGTGTTGGTCCATGCAAGGAACGCCATCCTTATTTCGAGCGAAGTCGAGAAATCTCACCCTACCTTTTTTCGACTAAGGGCGAAGCCCGCATGGAGAAACCTCTTTCTCAAAACATACCTGGAAAAGAGGCATCTCCACTACGGTCGATGCAAGGGTGGGGCTTGGTCGATGCAAGGGTTCTTTACCTTATTTTGAGCGCAGTCGAGAAATCTCTTATACTATCAAAGCCCCCAAGCTTCTATTATAATAATTATAACTTAACCATAACTTTAATACAATGATAGTTTGTTAAAGCAAATGTTCTTGGTCCTGTTTGCCGTGAGAGATCCAGCTATTGAGCTTTTTGAGATCCCGCTCATATAATACAAATGAACCTGTCCTAGGTCTCCTATAGTATTGTGTCAGATCTCACTATTAGTTATCATTATAAGCTGCCTTGTGTGCTATAAAAATTTATGAACTTGTCATTATTTTTAGGATAAAATTTAAAAAATTACATAGAAAAAGAGACTCGATTAAGAGTCTCTTTTGTTTTATCCTATTGTCCGTACTGACCAATATGATTTTTATTTTCTTTTAAAATCTATTAAGCCTCTACAGCTTGTGATTTTTTGTAGGCTACGAATGCGCCTGCCATGGACTAGGCCGTCGCCTTTGGGAGACCTAGACCTGCAACTATGAACACAAGTGAACCGATGTATACTTTTTCATAGTCAATTTTGTGATTTTCTAATCTTAAATCCTATTAAGCCTCAACAGCTTGAGATTTTTTGTAGGCTACGAATGCGCCGCCCATGATTGCAAGACCTGCAACGATGAAGATTAGTGAACCGATACCACCTGTTTGTGGGATTGTTACTTTCTTGTTGATTACTTGTTGTGCACTGTTGCTTGTATCATCGTCATCAGTATTGTAATCAATGTTTACATCTTCAGTAGTGTATGAGTTTTTCTTAATCTCAAATTTTAGGAATTCTTCATTTCCTGTAAGTTTTGCATATCCTTCTGGAGCTGTAAGTTCGACTAGTTGATAATCGCCATATGCTAGGCCTGTTACTTCAAATCTACCTTGGTTATCAGATGTCAATACAAGAGCACCTTTAGTTTTTGCATCAGCTGCATCATTTGCATCTATCCATGTATAAGATGATCTTGCTGCTTTATAAGCCTTATCTCTTAGATCTTTAAGTTCTTTTAATTTAGCTTTTACTGCATTTTCATCATTATAAGTATCAGATCCATTTGTCCATGGGAATACTTTTTGTGCTGGTGCACTAGCTTCTTTTTTCTCATTAGCTTCTTTAATTTCTGCAACGTGTTTATTATATGCTTTTATAAAGTCGTTGTAGTTCTTTTCAGCTGTATCATAAGCAGTTGCTTCAGCAGATGTTGCTGTAGCAGATTTGTATGCTAGATATTTTGTAGTTTTAACTTCTGTTTTATCATTGTTTTTGATAATTTTTCCATCTTTATCAAATCTTTGAGTTACTAAGAATTCTGCTCCCGCAAGTCTTTCTTGTTCATTACCTAGTTTTTCATTTGTTTTAACAAATTTCTTACCACCTGTTACAACTTTTGGTTCTGATGGGTTTAATGGTGGTGGGTTTGGTGTTTTATAGTTGTCGATTGATATTTGACCTAACGCATTATCTGCACCTTTTCCATAAACTACATCATATCCAGTTGTAAGCTCTACAACTTTGTATTCTGTTTCAGCATCTAGTTTTTCCCATGTGTGGGTTGTTTTTGTACTGGTCAATGTTACTGCTTCACCAACATTTTCGCCAGTGTTTGCGTTTACAAGTTGTACTTGGATACCTTTTGCTGGCCATTCTTGACCATCTTTCATTGTTTTTGTTACAGTGATTTTACCATCTTTTGGTTTGTTTGGTTGAGGAGTGTTTCCTTTACCTTTTGTATTACCATAGTGGAAAGTAACATCGTTTGATTCTGGAACATCTGTTACAGTTGTATTGTTGATTTTTGCAGAATATTTTAAAGTTATTTTTTGATTTTGTGCCTTGTTGTTTAACTTATCAAGACCAGGTTTTTCGAAGTTAAGTACAAATCCGTTGTCAGTTTCTGTAACTTTATAATCTGTGTCATTTGTTAATTCAACTTTTGTATATTTACCTTTGTTTACTCCATCTTCATTTAGGATTTCTAATTCTACTGATAGGCTTCCCTTATTAAAAGTAAGACCCTCTGTCATTTTATCGTCCCAATATGCTTGTGCCCATTTTGTTTGAGCAGGGATGTCTGTAACAACAGTGTATTCTACATCGTCGCCTACTTTTTTATCTAGAGTTTGTTTTCCTCTGGTATTAGCTTCAAAATCAATGCCCCATTTTTCAATTAGAGCTTTATCATCTTGTGTGTAAGCATTTTGAGCTTTTGTATACTCTTCACTTGTTGTTGGGTATAGTTTTTTTGCTTTTTCAAATGCAGCTTTATGTTCGATAGCATTCTTTAAATTTGTTTTTTCTTCTTCAGACATGTACTTATTAGCTTCTGCTTCTGAGAAGTTTTTATCGATTTGTGGTTTGTCTTCTGTATTTTTTGGATATACATGTGCTTCAGGAACAACACCATCTTTATTTACTAATGGTAGTGTTATCTCAACTGGTACTGCTTTGTTATCAGTAATTACGCTTCCATCTTCATTTTTATATGTTGATTTATCATGTATTTCTTCAATTAGGAAGTTACCTTTAAGACCTTTTGTGATGAATTTAATACCATTTGCTTCTGTTTTACCAGCAAGAAGTTTAAAACCTTCACCTAATTGGTCTGCTGTAGCATCTAATGATTCTACTGCACCGTATACAGGATCTTTTCCAGCTTCTTCTTTTATTGTGACATATTTTCCATTATTTGGACCATCGTTGTATTTAAATGCAAAATATACACCGGCAACTTCATGTGCAGTATGATCTTGTCCTAATAGGGCTTTTAGTGCATTCATATCTTGGGTTCCATTGTAACCCTTGGTTTCAATGTCTTCTGACTTCCAATCTTTCAACTCTTGTTTAGTCATGATCAACTTATGAAGAGTAACGCTTTTTGTTGTTTCTGCGTCAGGTGTGAGAGTAGTGTCTGCACTAGCAGTTGTGAATGGTGCTACGAGGATTCCGAAGACCATTGCGAATGCGGTCAATAATGACAAAATTTTCTTTTTCATATTCTTCTCCTTTATATTTTTTGTCAGTGTCGCTGTGGGATTGGTAGGGTGGCTGTTGGCCTGGGGAGACTTCTCGACTACGCTCGAAGTAAGGGAGGTCTTTGACATCTCGACTCTAAATGAAGTCGGGGAGGTCTTTGACATCTCGACTCTGCATGATGCAGGGAGGCCTTTGACATCTCAACACGCTTAAATCAAGGGAGTGTTTTGTCTCCTAGGCTGAGCCTAACAAACTTAGTTTATACCAATCTCGCTTCGCTCGACCATTTTGCTTCTGCACCAGTCCTACCATCCATTTCTTTCAGAAATGGGGTTAGGGCTTCGCATAGAGAGTCCTCCTCGAGCCACGTAAACATGCCTTGATTTGGCCGCTCTCGGCCGCTAGGGCAATTCGTTTACGCCGAATGATAGCGCGGTAGCGCGGAGAGCTTCGTAGAAGCGACATTCGTACGGGCTTTCCTACCAATTTTCTCAGAAAGGCAGCGACTTGCCTTTCGTGCTGGTGGGCCAGCTGCTTATAGGGGCGTCCCTTTGTGATATACCAGCAGGACGGCCTATAAATGGTTCTTTTTCTATGTCTAAGGGCATTGCCCTTTTAGCTTTGCCTTAGGCTCTTGCCTATAAAGCCAAGCTTTCCTTTTCTTTATTATATCATAAATCAAGGATTTGTAACATTCTTTCACGCTCTTATGAGCTTGCCAATCCATGCCCCGTACAAGCGGCAATGGATTTGGCTATATAATCATAGGCAAGAGCCTAATAATTATTGTGAGTTTGGACTTTTTGTCCGTAGGTATTAGGTTGTGATCTGTGAGATCTCTCCACTCGCTTTGCTCGGTCGAGATAAGGGGTGGGTGCATAGCCTAATAATTATTGTGTTGTGGTTTATTTACCATGTTTTTAGTTCAATTATTACTAGAGATCTCTCGACTCCGCTTTGCTCCGCTCGACGGTAGTTTTCGGATTCAGGCTTCGCCTAGTGGCTTGCCTTTATCTCGAAAAACCTCGATTAAGGAATTTCATCAGCTCACTTTGTTCGCTGTGACAATTCCATTAGAGATAAGGGGGATGCCCTGGCCTCCAACTAACTGGGGGAAGGCAATTCCCTTGCATCGACCGCAGTGGAGATGCCTCTTGTTGGGAGGGATCTCTCGACTCCGCTCGAGATAAGGGTTTGTGCCTTTGCCTCTAACGACTAGGGACATCGAGCGGGGCGGGCGGTCTTGTTTGTCATTTCCTACGCTTTTATAGCTTGTTTCTTTTTATAGTAGATAAATACTCCACCTATCATGACTGCTAGTCCTGCTAGGGTGTAGGCTATTATGTTGCCTGTACCTAGGGCCTTTGGTAGTTCTACCTTGCGGTTTTCTACTTCTAAGAATCCTGTTTTGTCTGTATTTACTAGGTTTTTGTCTACATAGCGTTTGTAGGCTTCGACATCGGAGATTTGATTGCCTTCTTTAGTATATTTGAATTTATCTTCCACTCCTATGTCCCTATCACCAATACCAGTTAGACTTGATTTTATTTCAATATCTTTTTGGTCATTTTCATCTTTGTTCAACTTCAATCTATATGTGACTATAACTTTAGTGTCGGTTATACCTTTCTTGCCCTTGACCTCATCGAAGCAAGAACTTAGATCTATTGTTCCATTTTTATCCATGGTTGGTGTGACTTCGTTTGCAAATTCACCTTTAGGTGCTTTGTTGATAATTAGTTGACCAGTCATACCCTCTGGAATCTTTAATGTTATTTTTGGATCTTTGTAAGGTATTTCCTTATTATCTGGGTTGATCTCCAATTTATAGTCAATGTTAACATAATTTTGATCAGTAGGCTGATTTCGTGAAGGTTCTCTAACGATCTTCATCAAATCATCGTCTGATAGTTTTTCTTTGCTATAGTAGTAGACACCGTCTCTTTGGACGTATTCCTTAGGTTTTTCTCCTTCTTTGCCGTCTACTAGCATAATCAATTTTCCGTCTTTGATGACGAATTTCTTGACTATACCGTCTTTGGTGAGCAATGCGTAGTCTTTTGGAGCCTTTGTCTCTTGGATAGCGTAGTAGCCTGGTTCGGATAGGTTGTCAAATTCTACTAGACCCTTTTTATCTGATGCGACAAAGTTATTTTTATTTTCTGTATAAGCTTTATCTTCTGGAGCTTTTAGCGACCAGAGTTTCTTGGTGACCGTCTTACTGTCTACCGTTTCGTCTTTTTCGTAGAGTTTTAACTCAGTCCATTCTTCAGCATCCTCTTTATCTTTGTAAAGTAGCTTGAACTCAGCACCATCAAGTGATTTTTTCTTACCATCTTCGCCTACCTTGGCATCCACTTTCCTAAATCTGATGTCGTGGAGCTTGTCGTTCTCTACTTGGACTAGGTTGCTGTCTTTGCTTTCGACATAGATGCTCTTGTTATCATCCATGATGTTATTTCTATCAAGAATGTTAGAGACTTTGTCAATGGATTTTCCTATACCATAAGATAGTATTTCTATATCTATATTGACTGGTAATTTTTGACCATCCTTCAATTTTCCAGTGAATTCTACTAGCAATAGCTTGTTTGTTTTAATATTAGCATTTCCCTGAACCTCTTCATAGTTCCTATTATCATACATATCTCTGATTGTATAGATTTGTGTAGGAGCGTTTAGTGAATATGATCTTGGATCTATCTTTCTATTATAATCTGAAAAGCTTTGATATTTGTCTACTTCTTTTGCATTATCTAAAACTGCAATCCTCAAGAATTTACCCTTATTATAGTCTTCATCAAAGTCCCAACCATTAGGGGTAATCCTTAATTGGGTGTCTGGTCCGTCAAACTCCCATTCGATTGATTTTGGATTTATTAGGAGTCTTTGAGTAAATGTTCCATCAGCTTTGTTTACCTTTATTGTCTGACTGGTTATCATTCCAGCTTTACCCACATTTAGGGTTCCTTTTGCTAGGTCTCTTTCTAGGGTGTAGACTCTTCCTTTATCAAGTTTAAACTCTCTAGCATAGGTGTAGTCTAACTTTTTGTACCCAGTTGGAGTTTCTATCTCCTTAAGAGCGTAGTAACCATCTTTTGTAAGGTCTAACTTGAATTTGCCTTTCTCATCAGATTTGACGGTCAAAGTCTCTCCATCTTTCTTGACTTCAGCATACTTGTCTTCTAATTTTTCTTTGTAGTAGACTTCAAACTTAGCATCTTTTAGCTTCTTGGTATTGTCAGCAGCATCTACCTTTTCAAACTCAACTGGTTTGTAGTTTATGATATTGATTGGGATAGTACCTTCGACTTCCTTGTAGACCTTTTCTGTTTCATTGGTCTTCTCGTTTTTGATAGAAAATACCTGATAGATTTTTCCTGAATCATCTACTTTAAAGAAGATATCTGAATTTTCTTGTTTGAGGAATCCTGGTGGAGTTGTTGATTCTGTTAGCTTATAATATCCTTCTTCAAGTTTCTCATAAGATACTATTCCGTCCTTATCAACAGGTTTTGGATTTCCTTTTGTTTTCCATGTTGCGGTTGGTTTTTCTGCTGTACCACTATTTTCCCATAGTGAGAAGTAAGCAGCACCCTTTACAATGCCTTTTTCATCTTTTATCAATTCACCTTTTTCGTCAAGATCAGGTTTTATTTCCTTTCCATATGGATCAACCTTCTTGAATTGAATTTTGTTGGTTGGATTGACTGCACTGATTGTCAAATCTGCAGATGCTGTATTTGTATTATCAAATGCATAAATTGCGTCCCACCTGTTTACATAAGGGATGTTGTAAATGATTGTTTCAGTTTTTGTTCCGACATACCATCCCCAATCATTGTATACATCGTATTTACGCTTGTATTCATACTTGCTGTAAAGGCCTGATATACCTTTGTAGGATAAAATATCAGCTTCTCCTTCGCCTTTTTTCATGCGGCCAGTGACTTTTACAATCATAGATCCTTGAGGACCAATATTACCAATATTATATGTCTTTGTTTTATTTGCATTTACATTTTCTGGAGTAGTACCACCTTTTGGTTGTAGGTTCCAGTCATATTCATTTACAGCAAATGATTCTGGCATAGATTGGTTTATATAGGTGTCATTATTATTCTTTAGCTTGTAATAAGTTAATTGTAGATCTTCTACATTGACACTTGGTTTGTATTCAAAATACAAGTCTTTAGAATTAATTCTTCTATCTCTATTGATATAGAAGTAATGTACAAACTCACCTGTCTTGGTGTTGTACTCTACAATCTTTGAAGCTAAGTTGACTGTAGCATTGTCATAGGTTTTTTCTATTGTGTCTACAATATATTTGACATTTATATCATGATATTTTGAAGTATCTGTACCTAAGCCTATACCGACTTTTTGGTCGCCGGAGTTTCTTACATTCTTTAGGCTAATATGGGCTGCCAATTTGTTTTCAAAGTTCAATAACTTATATTGTTCAGCATATTTTGTGAATGTGTAGGTTATTGTTCCTGCTTCTTTGTTATAGTCTGCCTTGGCTATGGTACCAACACCATCAGCGAAGAGGTCTAGGTTTGATGCTCCATCTGTTCTGACACCCTCTAGGTCTATATTATCAGATAGTTTGAGTACGAAGTAATCTCCAGGTTTGATTTCAATTGTTGGATCGAGACTGAATTCGTTATCAAATTCTAAACTTTGTCCAACGTGAGGTCTTATTACACTATTGCCTTCAGATCCGGTAGCTTTTTCATCCTCTGCATTTGGTCTTATTACCTTTATTTCAGATTTAGAAATGCTAATCTTATCTGTAAGGTCACTACCTGTTCTGGCTATTGGACCAGCATATGGGTCAAGTCCAACACCACCTACGGTGAAGTGCCATACTTGGCCAGTGTTTATTTGACCTGATGGATTTTTTACCTCTTTTAGTTCATAGTCACCAATTGGTAAGCCCTCTATTACAAGAATACCTTTTTCATTTACCATGCCGCTATAGACAGCATCTTTTGTTGGCTTGCCATCCGGACCTTTCTTACTACTTATCCTTGTAGCTTCGAATACTGCTCCAGCTGTTAGATTGCCTTGGGAGTCTGCATTTGCTCCAAGAGCCTCACCTTTTTCATTAAGCTTTTTGATAGTTACCTTACCCTTACCAGGTTTTTCGTTCATTATCTTACCCATGTTCTTGGCTGTTGCACTTGTTACATAGTCAACTAATGAACCACCTGAAGATCCAGCCTTGCCATACTCTGATACATAACCACCTGGTTTATATTCTAGTGAGATATAACCTTGGGCTCCCGAAATAATTCTACCCATTGGTTCATTGGTTTCTGGGTCAAGATAGTTAGCTTGTTTTAGTGGAATTTCTTTTGGTTTTTTAGTTCTTTCATCCTTGACCTCACTTAGGATTAAGCAAGTATCAATGTTGAATTTTTCATCCTTTACTAAATCACTGAAATTATAAACCGCATCAGTAGTATCACCTTTGATTTTCGCTTTTGCTGAATTAAGAGCTATTTTTTCTTGGTTGTATGGATCTACTATTGTTAGGTCAATCAAATCTACTTCTTTTTTAGTTCTAGGATTGATGATTTTGCCAGACCTTGTATCAATTTGTTTTATTGTAAACTCTAAAAGTGGTCCATCAATAGGCTTATAACCTTGAGGAGGTGTGACCTCTAAAAGTCTATAACGACCTGGCTCTAGTCTTCTAAAACCAAAGTAACCATTGAAGGCTGATGCTACATATGAATTATCAACATCATACCAGAAGGAACCTTCCTTCTTTTGGAGCTTGAATACTGCGCCTTCGAGCCTGTTTTTGTTGAAGTCTTCTTTAGCTGGATCTGTTTCTAATCTAGCGTGCTTAGAGAAGGTGATGTTGTAGGTCTCATCTTCGTTTGTTATTCTCATTCCATCTTGTGGCACATTCTTGACTCTATCTGAAGAATACAAATCTTCGATTTTTGCCTTTGTATATGAGGTTTGGATAGGATTTTTATTGTAATAACTATTTGGATCAGTTGTATCAGATGCCAATACAATGCGACCTGCATCATAGTATCTTCCATTGATAGTTGCACCTTTTCTTAACCAAACTGCATATTTTTGATTATCAGAATTGCCATAGAACCAAGCCTTTGCATTGGCTTCACCATAATAGTATGCGTAGTAAGCATATAAGGCTTCCATACCTTGCTGGTAAGCCGCATCTCTCTTGGTTTGTAGACCACCCGTAGCTCCAATATCCTTATCGTATTTCCAACCTAGTTCTCCATTTTCAAATGTTCTTTGAGCAAAGATTCTCTCTCCACCATAGAAGTCTACCTTGAGCTCTATTTCTTTAAGGTCTTTGATGTTATCATCATAGAAGCCTTCTATATCTATGAAGTAGACTCCATCATTAGATAGGTTGATTTGGTCTTCATCAAAGCCCCAATCAAATGGTCTCCACCTTGCGGTGTTTATTACTGATACGTCTGACTTTCTTAAATCGTAGTCATTTAAAATTTCTTTTATTTGTTCATCTGTGAGATTTTGTCCAGGATTTGATATCTTATAAGTTGTCCTATAAGCAGTCTTGACACCGCCCTTAGTTGTTTCTGGAGGTGCAGAAGGTGTATCAATCTCTTCTCTCTTTGTAGTAGGAGTAATTTGGACGTTGATCTTATCAGAACCCTTGTATCCCCTTGTATCTACATAGATCCTTTGGATAAAGGTCTTGTTAACAGGGTCTATACTCTTGATTATTGACTTATACTTGATTTTATCAGTTGAATTCAAATTGTCGCCTGCTTGAGCACCCTCAGATGATAGATATGAAGTAGATGTGTGTTTAGGACCACTTTCTTTAATAACAAGTTGTCCGCCCTCTTCTACTACTTGTAGCTTCCAAGGTGCTGCTGGTTGTTTGTAACCAGCTGGTGATTTGGTCTCTGTTAACAAGTATTTTCCAGGTTTTAGCTTGACAGCTTTTCCATCTTTGTTGAAGGTAACATTACCGTCTTGATCAGATTCTGCTATAACCTCACCGAAGTCTGTATCTATTTGTGTATAATCATCATTTGTCTTTTCAAGCTTGAATTCCGCACCTTGAAGGGCTGCATCAGCTGAGTTTTTCTTGAAGATCTTAAGCTCGATACCAGTTTGCTCGTTTGTAATCTGTGCATACTTACCTTCAGGAATTTCTATCTCCTTATCAGAAGGAGTTGGAGTTCCCTCAGAAATAAAGCTTGCTTTTACATTTACAGGCGAATTTGGCATCGTAAACTTATTATCTGTAACTGTTATCTCATTGCCTAATCCATAAGTAACTGTGTATGATCCAAGTTTATAGCCTTTAGCAGGTACAGGTGTAAGAGTGACTGTTTCTCCTGGTTTTGCAACTACCTTATCAGTATTTACATAGCCATTTTGACTATCGACTATTTTTACTTCATAGGATCCTGCTACTATATTGCTTAGAGTAGTATAAACTGTAACGTCTGTTGCTGGCATAATGAAGTAACCAGTTGTTGGGCCTGTCTTCACAAAATCAACAAGTTGGCCATTTGGTTTTTTCACGAATATACTCTTTAATGTATAGTTAGGACTATTCGTTCTAACACTTACATTTACTTTTTCGCCTTCTTCAGCTTGGCCTGAAATTCCTTTTTCTGGTGTAACTGTGACACTTCTCAAAGGATCACCATCTATGCCTATTTCATATCTTTGTTGGCTAGTTTTTTTCTTGAAGTATGCCATTAGATAAACATCTTGGTCTGGCATGGTGAAGCTGTTGCTTGCATCAGTAGTTGCGAGAACTTTGCCATTTCTATCTTGGACTTCTATCTTATCAAGCTCATATTCTGGGTCTGGTTTGATTGATGTTATTGTGACCTTATCTCCAGTTCTTGCAGAAGTAGGTGCTGTAATAGAACCATTAGGTCTATTTGGAACTACACCTATGCTGTGAGATGTTTGCTCAGGTTTAGAAACATTGATATTATAGCTTGTTGTTTTGCCTTGATATGTTATTGTCAAAAGCTTGTTTGTAGTAGCTTGGCTAGAATCAAATCCTGATACCATATCAGGTGTTACATCAATAGTCCTTGTAGTTCCGTCAGACATACTTGCTTCTATGGTTAGGTTTGTCACATCAAGTGGCTCGCCTAGCTTGTAGTTTGTCTTGTGGTTTGTGCTGTTTACACTGATGCTTACTAGGTTAACTGGTGCATCCTGCCACTCAGCTGTAAATGTGTAATCATCGTCTATTGTAGCATAAGATCCCGGTGCATATTTATATCCATATATATCCCATGTTTTAAATATCTTTCCTGGTGGAGGATTGAATGTGCACTCTGGTATCTTGTATCTTTTATTTTTTGGAACAGCAACATTTTCCATTGTGCCAGAACCACCATTTGGTGCAAAGCTTAATATAGCCATATTTGGATCTCTCTCAAATACTGCATATACATCAGCTCTGAAGTTGCCCATTGGGAAGGTCATTTGACCGTTACCATTATAAATAGCTTGAGTATAATCAGACGCAGGGCCATTTATATAAAGTTGTTTCAATCTATAACCTGGGTCTGCTTTTACAGTTATAGTGACATCTTCACCGTATTTAGCTTGAGACTTATCACTTGTAACCTTACCATTTTGAGTAGGTTTGATGGTTACAGGATAAGTTACTACTTTCTTAAATGTCGCAGTTACATTTATATCTTTATTTGCCATTCTAACTGTAACTTTACCTTTTTGACCAGCTTGTGTAGCATCCACTCCTGCAACTGTTAAGCTTTCAAGTTCATAGCCTGGATTTGGTGTTACAGTTAAGGTTACTATTTCATCATTTGCCGCCTCATTTTTATCACTTGTAACCTTACCATTTTGAATATTAGGGTCTATGTTTACCTTATGCTTACCTTCTTTGTTTTTATTTACTCCATCTTCGTTCGCATAAGAGTCGCCTGCCCATGAATTCTTTGAGTTATCATATGGACCTGATTTATTACCAAATTCATAGTCTGCTCCTAGACCTAATGACCCATTAGCTGCATATGATGTTTCTACTTCAACCAATATTGTTTTATTGCTTTGAAGAGTTGCTTTGATCCTCATTGGACCGTTACCATTTCTCTCTTGTCTAGGAGTAATTCTAAGCTCTTTTTTACCAGTAATATTACCTATTGTCGAAGTTGCATCAACTTCATAAAATTTTACGTTTGATATTTCCTTATTTCCTAGTTTTAAATAAAGGTCGCTTTCTGGTTCTCTGTGGATTTCAATCTTTCCAGCAAAGTTTCTAGTTCCTGGTTTGAACAAGAATATTTGTCTGAATCTGTCATCTTGTTTGTTGATTTCAGTGATTTTCGTTTCCATGTAATTGCCGGTATGAGTTTTGTTAGTTCTACCTTCTGATTTACTTGGATCGACAGCTTCCCAATCACTTTCAGCCCTTACTGGGTTTGAGATGATATTTTCTCCGATTTCTAGTCCCATGTCATCTTCTGGGATGGCTGCAGACCTTAGCATAGCAGATCTGAATTCTCGGGCTTGTCTAAAGGCTTGGGCTGGTTGTGGTGTTGGTTCTGGTTGGTTGTCAGGAACTGATACTGTGGCGTTAGGTTTTTCTGGACTACGAGCTGAGTTAGTATCTTGTTTTATAAATACCCTGCCTTCGTCAGTTATCCTAACTGTCCATTCGACGTTTGACTTCTCATAACCTGGAGCTGATTTGTTTTCAACTAGTTTGTAGGTACCTGCTTTTAGCTTATCGAAAGATATGATACCATTTGAACCTGTTGTCATGTATCTTTCTTCTGTGCTTGGTTCAGGTCCTGTTAGTTTGAATTCTGCTCCCTTTACTACTTGGTCAGTATTATCTTCTTTGACTTTTTTGATCTTGAAACCATAGGTTTTAGGTTCGTTGTTTACATCTAGGGATCCTTCTCCTATATAAGAACCTTGGATACCCTTGGATTCTTGAAGGACTGGCCCAGATTCTTTTATGATATCTACTCTTTCGTAGTAATCAGATTTCCAATAAGTTGTGCCATTTTCTACCCAGTCCATACCTGTACCAACTCCACCAGAAGACTGGTGATAAGGGACTTTAATGTCCACAACAATTGGTGTTTTGGTTGCTGGTAGGTCAAGACTCATCCTCATTGGTTCTCCATACCTGCCACTTACTTGTTTTACAGAGTTACTAACTTGAGCGGTTATGTTTTCTGCCCCATATTCAGAGAGCCTGATATCAGCAATTGGACCTGTTATGGCCTTGTTAAGCTTATATACCTGGTAGTCTTTATTTGGGCTAGCATTTCCCTCGAACCAATCCATATTTGTATATTCTAGTTTTTCTCTATGGATGGTTGCAGTGGTTGCTTTTATATCATTTGCTTCTGGATTTATAACATATCTTTGGATGACATAATTTTCATCTTTGTTTATAGCTACAATTCTTGTACCTAGTTTGAATGGCTTTGGGTAGTTACCTGTCCAGTCAGCACGTCTATTGTCGTATAGGTTCCATCCATCTAGGCTCCTGCCTGCTACGTTAACCCAATTTACCTTTTCTTTTTCTATTATAGAGTTAAGTGGATTTGTAGAATCAGCTTTCTCTCTGTAGTTGTATATTTTTTTGTTGCCTTGATCATCAATTACAAGTACCCATTTTTTATCAAGTTTCTTGTAGCCTGTTGGGGCTTCAGATTCTTCTATTATATAGGTTCCTTTGTTTAAACCTTTAAACTCTACAACACCGTTATCGTTAGATTTTGCAGTTTTTAGGATTTGGTCATTCTCATTTTTAACAACAAATGTTGCACCAGGAAGTGGTTTGCCTGCGAAGTCTTTCTTATAAATTTTGAAGTCTTCTCCGACTGGTTTGTTAGAAACAGGTATCACAATAGTATCTTTTCCTGAAAGCGGAACACCTGTACCTATTTCTCTTATAATTACATCGCCAGTGTCATAAACAACTACTTGCCATCTTCTATTTGACTTAATGAAATTTTTTGGAGCTTGGGCCTCAACTAGGGTATAGATGCCTGGTTCTAGGTTGTTGAATTCTACAATACCATCAGAACCACTAACTCTATTGAAATATTTACCATCTGTACTCTTTAGTTCAAAAATAGCTCCAGGAAGATTTGAATTATCTACTTCATTTGTTTTTTTGATTTTGAAGGATCCTGGTGTGTATTTTTTATTTATGAGCTTGATTTTCTGTGAGTAGAAGGTTGGTATCTCTTTACCTGTCTCTGAGCCTAGTGCCCAGTTGTAGTTACCTTTTTGGTAAGATCCTGTATGTCTATTACCATTGGATAGATAATAACCACTCCACAATTCCTTAAATCTTGTTTCGTTAGTAACCTTGAAGGTTTGTACTATTACATAACCTTCATTTCCGCTTACTCTAGGTAAGTCTATTTCTAGAGGGTGCTTTTCATGACCATAATCTAACAAACCTTCAGATGATTTGATATATTCTGGTCTATAGGTAACCCTAACATCTCCGCCAGATTCTGAAAAACCTCTATTAGGATCTATTATTGATTTTGAATAAACCCTGTTGTAGTTAGAAGTGTCCTGTTCTGGCCTTATACCATAGGATAGTGGCATTAATCTTTGCTTGGTATCTTGATTTCCATATACCTTATAAACTTTTAAATCATTAAAGTCAAAAGCCGGCTTTCCTTCTGCTTTGTAGTATTCCAATCCCGGTCTTGGTTTTTTCATTGACATCCAGTCAAGTCTAATAGTTCTTTGACCACTAGACATGTTGGTTGGGTTATAATAAGAAACAGCCTTCATGTAGATGTTTCCATCACTCTCATAAATATCTGTGATGTATTCACTTGTAAGTGGTCCACCCCCACCTTGGGAGTCATAAGAATAATAGTCCGTTTTTATATTTACAGGCAATATATTGTTAGTACTTGCAGTTGTTTGCTTGTCAGGATAAGAAACGGCAGCATTCATATTTCTGACGTTAGGATTGTCTGGATCTACTGTTATCTTGAAATTATATCCACTTTTATTATTGGTTTGAGTTGCAAAATACTTATCTGGAATGATACCTATAATTTGCATTGATGCGTTTACATTAGCAGCATTATTTTCAAATACATAGGTTAAAAGGTTGGTATCATAATTGAAGTATGGTTTTGCTAATAAATTGCCATCACCATCTTTAAGATCAGGTATTTCGTATACATATCTTCTAAAGTCTAGGTTAGGGTCGAACTGGATTTTCAATTTACCACCCTTAACAGCGTTGGCTATGGTAAAGGACCCATCGTACCTATAGGATTCTATACCGTAGGCTTCCCAGACTCCTTCAGTCCAACCGATACGACCGTCATCTGGTTGATTTTGTTTTTCTTGGAGGGTCATACTCTGGCTTATAACCGATACTGTGGTTTGGTCTTGTCCCTGTCCAATCTCTACATCTTCGATAATATAATCTATACCGTTTATAGGTGTACCGTTGCCATCTTTAAATCTAGCCTTATAGGTTACCTTGCCGTCGTCTGTTACATTTACATCAAATACAACATTTGACTTTTTGTATCTTTCTGGAGCTTTGATTTCTTCTATTGTATATTTCCCTGGAGATTGTTTTCCAAAATATGCTTTTGATTCCTTTGGGTTGCTATCTGTTAATACAGCTTGTGCATCCATTACAGGATTCTTATTAGAATCTAACAGTCTAAATGTAGCTCCTGTTAGTGCGTCAACTCCATTTTCATCTAACTTGTAGATTTCTATAGGAGATTTTTGGAATTCCTCGTTGGTTATATTTAGTTTTACTTCATCATTCTTTCCAGTATTCGTTGACTTTGATGTTGAAAGACCAATTGACTCTTGGATCCTAGCCTCATTAGTATAACTAGGATTGTCTGTAATCCAATCATAGGAAACTGAGCTTGTGCTGGTTCCACCAGTCGCTTTGACCTTTACTAGGAATCCCCAATCTTTATTAAATCTTTCTGATGGGAATTTGATTTGGTAGCCAGTTTTTCCTGTGAATGGCTCTTTTACATTGTCATTACCTGTGATGGTCTTAGAGTATTGACTTGAAGCATTTATAACATTGCTACCAGATACTGTTCCTGCAGTTTGATTTTGCATTTGGTTTCTAACGTTATACCTATTATTTGGTCCTACATCGATAGCTTCTACTGATGAAATAGTTCCACCACCTGCTATGTTAAGGTTTAGTCTTGTATCCTTATTGGTGCTTCCTCCATTAACATCGGCTTCTGGTTTTAGGTAGATATAAAATTCTATATTGCCATTTTGGTCTATATTACCATAATGCATGGCATTCATGTATGATGGATAGGATGGATAGTAGTTGTGTCTAGCAGTAACAGTTCCTATATGGCCACCCTGCATAGAAATATTATTTCCTGTGACTGATACTTTACCATCATTAGATACAGTAATTTGTTTTACACTTTGATCTAGTTTATAGCCAGCTGGAGCCTTATTTTCTATTAAAGTATAAGTTCCCGGACTAATATTTTTGAAGCTGGCTTGCCCGTTCTCATCTGTTTGTAGAGTATAGGCTTCTCTTGAGCTTTGGAGTGTAAATTCTGCTCCAGGAAGTTTCTTTGTAGAATCTTTGCTATCAGTCTTTACAATAATAAAATCAGCATCTTTTTCATTTGTTGACTCGGTCATTATGTTATAGATGCTATAAGCCTTATCTTGGAGTGAATAGTAGTTGTACTTTTCCTTATAAGTGTAGGTCTTGTTACCAATTTGTTTAGACTTTGGTAATTCTTGAACTATTATTGGACTAATCTTTGTTTCTGATCCATCATCTCCAATTTTCCAAGTTTTAACTGCTGGCAGGTTGAATTCTCTTGATGATTCTCCTCTTGTACCTTCACTAACGCTTAGCGGATAAGTTAAGTCATTTTCATCAGAATCTTGGACTTTTATGGTTTGTCCTGGCATATTCTTGGTGTAATCAATACCAGCCCAAGATTGTTTGATCTTTATAGGTTGGTATTTATTGATATTTACACCTGATAGCGAATAACCAGCTTCAGAATCATTAATGTCTGTATCAAATTCATATACTGCGATCCTACCTGGTAATTGTTTTTCATTTGGATTAGTTTCTTTGTCTGGTATTTTATTGCTTAGGTCGGTTTCTCCTTGTTTTACAACCATCTTGCCGTCTGCTTCATTTAGGCCATAAACCGCCATTTTAGCAGATTTTAGATCTTGGTCACCGCCTAGTTCTCTTTTTGCAAGTGGAAGACCATTATTTTCATCACCAGTTGATACCTGGTCTGTAACAGTCCATCTAGCAGTCCTCTCTGATGTAAACTCACCAAATATTGTTGTCCTGTTATTGATGCCTGCACGTTTACTTGTCGTATCATCTATATAAGTCTTGGCATCTGCTGCATCATAAACTAATCTTACTGCTCCTGTTTTCTTAATATTGTTAAGAGCAACAGATAAGTCTAGGGCATATTTTTCTTGAGGATTGGTTATATTTGTTTGGAATGTATAAAGTACTTCTCTTGTAGATTTTTTTAAGGTGTGGTTTTTGGATGAAACTATACCTAGCTTACCTTCAATTTCATTCGTAGATAGGCCATCATTTTTTGTTTTTATTTCTTCACCATTTAGCATTAGATTGCTAAGATTTCCTAGACCAGATCCCTTTACCGTGGTGGCGTTTGATGACAGACCTAAGTTTAATAGGTCTTTGGTTGATGTAAACCTTACTGACCATTTCACTGCTACAAGCTTACCGTTTTTTACCACTGGGGAACCATGAGCATCCATAGAAACTTGATAATCAGATCCTGGTTCCACTATCTGAAGTACATCATGGCTATCTGGCTCTGTTATACCATTGATGACGTCACCGTTATTATTGACTATTACTTCTGGGAGTTTTACAGGTTTTATGACACCTAGACCAGAAATAGAGTTGTTAATAGTGTGTGTGTCTTTTATTCCATCTAGTTCAGTTATTTTTTTTACATCATAATCAACATCTATATTTAATGGGATTTGTAAATTCTTTGCTATTGGATTTTTAACTGTGTATTTAATTGTATTTGTACCTGGAATGTATTCAGGTGTTGCTAAAACAGTTCCGTCGTTGACTATGTTTGGTAGAGTGGTTCCACTTTTAACAGTAAGTCTTGGATCTAGCTTAATTTCAAAATATTGACCCGGTTGAATTGGCCCAGTAATAGTTGAGGTGTCAAGTCTAGTCCTAATTGTGAATTTTTTGTTTTCTAGATCATTAGGGCTAGATCCTACTGGGTTAGAGAAAAACATGGATGGTCTGAAGTTTTCGTTACCATCTTTTGCTATTAATTTTTTAATAGCATCGCCATTGTCATCCATTAGTTTGGCTTGGTCAGCTTTTGATAGTTTGTATTTTTTCTCAAAGCTATCTAGGAGATTTTGGATTTCTTCTAGGCCGTTTTTTTCATCGGCTAGGGCTTTCTTTAGTTCTTTGTCAGCTTTTTGTAAGTCTGTTTGACCGAATAGACCTTTGATGCCTTCTACTAGGCCGTTTTTGTCGCCCTTTGTGTTTTTGGCATCTTCTTTTAGTTTTTCTAGGTCCTTGTCAAAGGTTTCTACAGCTGTCTCTTGTTTTGTTTCAGTTTTTGTTTCAGCTGTTTTGTTTTGAGCTGGACTAGAATTGTCTTTTTGGTTTTGGTCTTTGTTTGTAGACTCTTTCTCCTGATCTTTATTTTGATCAGTTTTATCTCCTGAGATCTTATCTTGAGATTTTTCTTCTGGCTCAGTTTTTTCTGGGGCCTTATTTTCTGTCTCAGGCTTTTCTGGATAAGCATAGTCTAGGATGAATTTGCTTTCTAGTTTAGCTGCCTTATTTGTATTTTGGTTAAGGCCAGCTATCATAGAGTCTATAAAATATCCTAGGTCAGCTTTTTCTATGCCATACCTTTCTCCTATGGACTTGGTGTAGTCTAGGAGCTCTTGGTAGGTGATTTTTTCATCATTGTATGAAACAAGTCTAGATGCTAGCTCGTCAATAGCAGTTTTCTTTGAGTCATCTAGTTTGTTTTCTTTTTCTAGTTTTGAGATAAGACCGTCTCTATTTAGGATAAGGGCAGAGATTTGTGGTTGGTCATTTTTCTCTTCTTTTTTCTCTTTTTCTTTGACCTCTACTGGGATATCCTTGCCAGTAGAATCTTCTGCCTTGATCTCGGTATTGCTTTCTTTGAGGTCGTCTTTTGTCTCTGGCTGAGTTTTTGGAGCCTCTTTATTTTCTTCTGTCTTTGTAGGCTCATTTGCCTCTGGATTTTTATCTTGTGCAGTTTTTTGATCTTTGTTCTCTTTTTCAAGATTTTCTGCAGGTTTTTCTGCCGGCGCAGGGTCTTCTGACTCGTCTGTTTTTTCTTTGTCATTATTTCCTTCTATATATATAGGGTTTTTTACGACCCTATTATTTAGGGAATAATTTTTTATAGCAGTGTTTTTCTTGTCTACTTTTGTTTTTAGACTTAGTTTTGCTATAAAGCCTGCTGGGATCTCTAGCTCGATTTTTTTCGCAAAGGCTATAGACTGTGAATATTCTTTTTTGAGTATGTAGCCTGTACCTGTGTTTTCAAAATAGTCTATATCTACAGTAGAGTCTTTACTATCTTGGTTTTGGTCTAGGTTAAAATCGTAGGTGATAAGTGATTTTTCCTTGTCATGATTTGCTATGAAATCTGTCCAAAGGATAGAATCTTTAGTCTGTAGGAATTTTATAAATCCTTCACTGATGTATTCACCTTTTATATTGTTGTGGGCTTCTTGGTCTGCTAAGAGGTCTATTTTTTCTACTTGTCTATCATCTTGGACCTCTATGGTTTTTTCTGCTTTTAGTCCATAGGTGAAACTGTCTATCTTTTCGTCTTCTTTTAGACTGACTAGGAGGTCATAGGTTCTCTTGTCCATCATCTTTCTCACATCTGCTTCAAAGTCCATGATTATTTCGTCATAGTCTTTTGTAGTGATTGTCAGGCTCTTTATCGGATCATTTTGATCTATGTCCTTAGTCTCAGTTTGTATGTCTGTTGGATTAGTGAAGTTTTCTTTGGCAGATAGGAGTCTGATAGCATTTATAGATGAATTTGGGTTTAGACCAAGATTTATAGATATATCCTTGTGGTCTTTTTCTCTTTCTTTTTCATCTTGGGCCTTTATCTCTTTTTTAGAAAGGCGTATCTGATAATGGATTTTTTCCAGACTTTGGTCTAGCCTTGCAGTCATAGTGACTTTATAATTATCTAGGTCTTTTTCTATCTGACTTTTATCTTGTGCTCCTATCTCTGTATCAGGGGCTTTGTTTTCTGCTAGTCCCATGACAGATGTGTTTTTGTCATATACTTTGCCCTGGTTTTCTGCTGCAAAAACACCTGTTGGTACTGACATGACCACAGATATGATTAGGGCAAAAGTTTTTCTTAAAATCGTGTTAATCTTTCCTCTCATACAAACCTCCTTTCTCCAACTTGTATTTTTCTAGTGACAAATTCTCATTCTTTCTATTATTGGTATTTTTGATGGGTATTTTAATATGAATCATCCATAAATCTCCTTCTTATGTAAAGTCAAATGTATCTATATTTATATATGGAAATATATCTATAAAATTCTTTGTTATATGCTTATATCTCTATATATATCATATAATATTTTTTGTTTTTAGGCAAGGGCAATGCCAGACTTTATAGGACTTTAAAGATGATTTTATGAATGTTTTTTTTGATTTTTTTACTGGATTTTTATCGATTTGAATTCACGCCAATTATTTTTTATGTTTATTCATAAAAATAGTCTAATCTTTAAATATACAAGAATAATTTTTATATAATTTGGATAAAAATATAAAATATGATTGCGAAATTGATTTTTAGATTAGTTCATTATTTTTTTAGAAAATATCAATAAAGTTAAAAAAATGGGGATCAACAAAATTTTAGGTATTTTTTCTAAAATTTTGAGATCCCATCATTTTATTTGCGGCCTGGTTTTAGTAGGTCAGACCTTTGGTCAAGTCCCTCAAGATAATTTATAAATATCGGATATCTTGAAGCTATACTTGCATCTAATTTTTCATCTTTTTTCTTATCGTCTGCTGCCTTGTCGTTTTCTTTTTCACCGATTGTGACAGTTTCGATTTTTTTGTTAGCCCTAGCTAGCTTTTCTTCTAGTCTCTTGGCAAAGTCTCTCTCTTTTTCGTTTGGAGAGTTTTTGCTAAGGTCATTGACCTTGGTAATCTGGGTCAAGTGAGCTAGGTTTAAAACAGGCTTTTTATCTTTGTTTTGACCAAGGATTGGCTCATTTTTGTCATCTGTTAGGATTATTTCATCCATTTCTATGAGTTTTTTCTCTGCCTTTTTGCTTGTTGAGGCGGCCTCTTTGACCAAAAGTTTGATCCTAGCGTACTCTTTGTCGGCTTCTTTTGGATCTTTCTTTTCTAGGTCTTCGATTTTTTCTAGATCATAGTACAAGAGGGCCTGGCTTATGAGCTCTTTGATCTGTTTGTCTGTTGTTTCTATAAGCTCTGTCAGCGTGTTGACTGAAAGTTTGGTTGTGTAACCTACTTCTTTGTCGAGCTCTTCGGCTTCTTTTAGTCTTTTCTCTAGCTCGAGCCTCCTGTCTTCTAGGTTTTCAGCTAATTTTTCTGCTTTTTTATCTTCGAGTTTGGCTGATCTTTCTTCTAGGCTTATATCTTTTGAAGAATCATCCTTGTTTTGGATCTTTGCCATTGACATAAGGCTGATTGGCTCTTTATTATCAGTTGTTTTTTTCTTTGCCAAAAGCTCATCTATTTCTGATTTTTTGCCAATCTCTACCTTTATAATAGAGTTTGGATTGACCTTGTAGGTTGTTGGCTCTGTTAGGACAAAGGTCTCTTCTTCCTTGCTTGGGTTCATATCAGTAATTAGGACTTCATAGCCAAGATCTTTGTTATCTATCAGGTCTAGGTAATCAGTCAAGTTTGTTGGCTTTTCGCCTTTGTTTATTATGAAACGAGTATAAAGTCCCTTGCCATATGGGTCTTCTTTTTCTATAAGACCATTGTGGTTTTTGAGTGAATTGATATGGTCTATATAAAACTCATATAGACCATTTTTGACTAGGTGAGTATCATAAACATCTGCCACCTGGGCCTCTTTTGAGCTGACTATGCAATAGATTGTATAGTCGCCAGGATCAGCATCCTCTGGGAATTTGATAGATGATTTGATACTAGCATTGTAGGTAATGGTTGATTTGAATCTAAAACCTATGATATCATCATTGTCGATTTTTTCGTATGTATCTTTTAGGTCCTCAATCCTATTGACCTTGCTTTCTACAATATGGTTATCTAGGCTTAGGTCTTTGACCTGGGATGATTTTAGGGCGAATACTGAAATGGTGTACTCTTTTGGGAGTCCGTCGCCTTTTATCTGGATCATATGAGAAAGGTTAAATATTTTTTTGGCTGGTTTATCATCAGCAGTTAGTTCTGTATCTAGGAGTTTGATCTCTAGTTTGTCTTCTACTTCTGTAAGCTTGTCTGGACTAGGATTGGCCATGGTTGTTCTTGGCCTTGTTGGTAGGGGATTTATAGGGCTTGCCGAAGGATTTGTAGGAGTATTGACTGTACTCATATCTACTTGGTCTAGGTCTATAAGGTTTTCTACCGGATTTTCTGCTGGTTGATTTTCTGTTTGTGTTGGATTTTCTTGTGTAGTTGGTGGAGCTGTTAGCTGTCTTGCTGCACTGTCTGTCTCTGTTGCCTTGGCATTTGTAGGCAAGCTTATGACTAGGGCAAGGGCTAAAAGTCCGTATTTAAGTCTGTTTTTGTTCATCTAATGCTCCTTTATAACTATTTTATCAGATATTTATATATAAAACAATAGGATTTTTAGTATTATTTTTATTTTCTTACTATTTATAAATGAAATTGATATTTTATAAATATTTGCTGGCCTCTCTTATAGAAAGATTGTCCAGTTTGTCTTTGTTTTTTTCTAAAAAATCTCTCACCCAGGCTGGGTCGGTTTTGGAAAAAGACCTCAAAGACCAGCCAATAGCCTTGTTTATAAAAAACTTTTCGTCCTTATCAGAAAAGTCTATCCCAAGGTTATTTTCTATGACAGCTGCCAAAAGATCTTTGTCCGTTTTATCTTTTTTTAGGAGCTGGCAATCGATTGCTATGCGCCTTAGCCAAAAATTGTCATCCGTGGAGAGATCTAGGATTTTTTTTGAAAAATTATCCCCATCCAAAGATCCTATTATGGTATCGATAGCGTCTATAGAATCCCACCAAGGTCTGATTTTAGCAAGGCCTATGAGCCTATCAAAATCATCAATGGCGAGCCTATCTTTGTTGGCCTTTAGGATATCAAGAGCCAGGTAATTGATCTCCCTGTAGGAATCAGTCATGGCTTTTTCTAAAAATGTCCAGTCAATCTGCTTTTGTTTTTTAGATTTATTTACAAAATCTCTGGAGATCTGTCTGCGGGTGGGAGATTTTATCCCATAAAAGTCAAAGTGATTTCTCATATAGGCTGCCATCTTTTTGGCATCCTCCACATTTGCATGGGATGAGAAAATCTCTTTGACCTGGTTTAAATCATTAGAGGTTTTCAAATCTGACATAGTTCATTGGTCCATAGATTGACCACTTTGTCACTCTCAAAAGGTCTGCGCCAAAGACTATCTCTATATCCTTGCCATCTAGGTCTTTTTCTATCTGGCAGGATTTTATCCTTACTTTTTTGCCGTCATTTTCAAAGACAAAACTAGGTATATAGTTAATATCATCTTTTGCATCTCCCAAAAGATTTATAGTTTCTTTTATCCCTGGGTTTGTTTCTATAATCTCATCTGCTATAGATTTTGAGATGATAGTCAGTGGCCTAGATGTATCGATTGCCGCCTTTTTTATAGAATCGCCAAAATTTATATTTATGATTGGCTGATTGGTTTTTTTGCCTATAGGGTCTTTGAAATCTGATGTTTGGACCTCAAATTTTCCTAAAGAAAAATCCCCTCTCCAGGCAAATTGGCTGATGATATTCCAACCTAAAACCATGTCGCAATCATTGGTATTGCCAAGCTCGTCATGACCAAGGTCAAAAACTATATCCTTGGCAACCAAAACTGGTACTTTTTTTAGGCTAAGACCACCTATCAAAAGATCTGATAAATAAGCTCTCTTATAGTTTTTTTTCTCATCTATGTAGTCATGGTCTATATAATCTAGGTCAAGGCTATCTGCGACTGACTCTTTGATCATGGTATTGCCCCTGGTGTTGAAAAGGGCGATGAGAGTCCTGCCATTAGAGGCAAGTCCTATGTATATAAAATTTAGAAATTTATTATCTGCAATGGGAACTAAAGAAAAATCCATCATAACTCCTTATATCTTTTTGATCATTATACCATAAAAAACTCTAATGAGGTTGGAAAAGAAGAAAAATAGACAGATACAGGAAAGAAAAAACAAATAACACCCTCTTGTTTAGAGCAGACCGAAGCGCATGGAGAAATCTCAGGATAAGTCACTACAAAGACAAGCCCTTCGTTTTATAGGAGGCATCTCCACTGCGGTCGATGCAAGGGATGGGCGGTCGATGCAAGGGTGCTACCCTTATTTCTAATGGAATTGTCACAGTGAACAAGCCCGTCCGGCTCGGAGTGAACAAGCCCGTACGAATATCGCTTCTTCAAAGCTATCCGTGCTGTCGCACTATTATTCGGCACAAACATGCCATTCAAGGCATGTTTATGTGGCTCGGAGAGGACCCGTGCAGACCACTCGCAGCGAAGCGAGAATAGTGAGCTGATGAAATTCCTTAATCAAGGCTTTTTACGACGAAGGCTCGCCTGAGTCCGAAAACTACTGTCGACTAAGCGAAGCGCATGGAGAAATCTAGGGATAGATCATTACAAAGACATACCCTGCGTTTTATAAGAGGCATCTCCACTGCGGTCGATGCAAGGGAGGGGGTGGTCGATGCAAGGGAGGGGCGGACCATGCAAGGGAAGGGACGGTCTGTGAAAGGATACACCCCTTATTTCGACCGAACGCAGTGAGTGGAGAAATCTCTCCTTGTTTCGAGCTAAGGAAATATGAAATCTTTTCATCAGATGTAGTATAATATAGGTGTTATCATCGCTCTCATTAGCATGAGAGGAGGTGAAATCATGCGAGAAGTTCTAGAATTCATTTTATCTATCACAGCAAGTGTTGTTGGTTACTTCATCTGCAAATGGCTAGATAGTAAAATAAACTATGGTAATTAGCATAAAAAAAGACGAGCAGGCAGGCTCGTCTTTTTTTGGTTAAACCATGCGGTTTTTTTCTAGAATCCATGGTTAGTATTAATATACTTTTATTTATCAAAATTTCAATCTAGGTTCAATATTATCATATCCAAGATAGTTCTTGACTTTTAAATGAGAGTCTATTATCCAAGTATCAAAAAATAAGCAAATACCAAGATACTCAAAATTATCCTATAGGCACCAAAGATTATAAAATCGTGGTTTTTGACGTAGGCTAGGAATTTTTTGATCACGAAGTAGGCAACTATAAATGATAGGACCATGCCAAGGAGGATCAAAAACCATTGGTAGGCTGTAAAACCGTGGAGGTTTTTAACTAGCTTTAGGGCTGTAGCTCCAAGCATGGTTGGGATTGCCAAAAAGAATGAAAACTCAGCGGCTGCCTGTCGTGATAGGCCCAAAATCATCGCCCCCATAATGGTGGCAGCTGACCTGGATGTGCCTGGGATCATGGCTAGGCACTGAAAAAGTCCAATCATCAGCACTGTTTTGTAGGAGACATTGGCTAGGTTGTCTTGGACAAAGCCGTCTTTATTTTGGTTTCTTTTTTCTACAAAGATTATTATAAGACCCCAGAGAAAAAGCATAGCTGCTACTGTCATTGGGTTAAAAAGATAGGCATCTATGATATCATCAAAAAGAAGGCCCAAAACCATGGCAGGGATAATGCCTACAATGACTTTTAGCCAAAGGTCCATGGTGGTCGTATCTGGGTGTTTGATCCTATAATAAAATCTGGACTGCTTGTTTAGTTTGTCGTAGTTTCTTGGAAAATATTTGGCAGTTTTTTCTAGATCCCAAGGGTTGAGCCTATTAAAATATATGACTAGGACAGAAAGGATTGCCCCTAGCTGGATTATGATATTAAAGGCGTTTGAAAAGTCCTGGGGTTCTAGTTTGACAAATTGGTTGACTAGGATAAGGTGGCCAGTTGATGATACTGGCAAAAATTCTGTAACTCCCTCTACTATAGAAAGGATGAGAACTTTTAGAAAATCTATTAGCATTCAAATTCCTCCATGAATGTGTGTTTATCTCCATTTATTTGGTAGCCCAAAACCATGTCGCAGTTGACATTTTCGCTTGACCTTAGGATTGACATTTCGACATTTGGATTGTCTTTTTTAAGATCTGCAATTAGGTCTTTGACCTTGGCCCTGGTGTGGGATTCGCTGGATTTTGTGACTGTGCAGGCACAATCAAGGGCAGAAAGTTCTGCAAAATTTCTCCAGCGGATGATGTCTTCTTCCCTGACATAATATAGGGGTCTGATTAGGAAAATATCCTCAAAATTTTGGGCAGGAAGCTTTGGCTTCATGGTTTTGTAGTTGCCCGCATAGAGGACATTGATCATGATTGTCTCTATAACATCATTTAGGTGATGGCCTAGGGCGAGTTTATTGCAGCCGAGCTCTTTGGCCTTGGCATACAAAAATCCCCTGCGCATCCTGGCACAAAGATAGCAAGGATTGCCCCCGTCTGCTAGGCTTTCTGAAATATCAAAAACCTGAGACTCGTAGATCTTGGCTGGGATTTTTAGATAAGCTAGGTTTTCTTTTAAAAGGTCCAAATTTTCCTTATCATAGCCTGGATCCATGCAGAGGTATTCGACATCAAAATTGACCGGCGAATGTTTGTGGAGCTCTTCTATGAGTTTGGCAAGGATCAGGGAGTCCTTGCCCCCGGAGATGGCCACTGCCACCTTGTCGCCCTCGTTTATGAGTTTGAACTCCTTGATGGCCTTGATAAAGGGTGACCATATTTCTTTTCTATATTTTTTTATAAGTGATTTTTCTATTTCTTTTATATCTGTCATAAGATTATTTCCTTTGATGGCTTGTACCTGTCAGCTACCATGAGGTCTATATCCTTTTTTGTATCTATACCAAAGGATTGGAGGGTAGATTCAACTGTGATTTTGGATAGGGCCTCGGTGTTGTTGGTTTCGGATAGGTGGGAGAGGAAAATGGCTTCTCCCCTGGCTTCTAGGGCATCAGCTAGGGCAAGGCCTGCCTGGTCGTTTGAAAGATGGCCCATTTTGCTCATGATCCTTAGCTTTAGCTTGTGAGGATAAGGCCCCATCTTTAGGGCCTCCAGGTCATGGTTGGCCTCCATATAATAAATATCTGATCCCTTGATCTGATAGGCGATTTTTTCGTCAATGATGCCTGTATCTGTGATCAGACTTATTTTTTTATTAGCCAAATAGATTATAAAACCAACTGGCTCGTAGGCATCGTGGTGGATTGAAATTGGGTAGATGTCCATAGGTCCAAAATTTAAAAACTCATTTGATTTGAAGATTTTTATGTGGTCGTCTTTGAGATTTTTTGTTTTTGGCAGGTAGGCCTTCCAAGTGCCTTCGTTGGCATAGATTGGCTTTTTAAACCTCTTGGCAAGGACTGCCGCTCCCTGGCTGTGGTCGGTGTGCTCGTGAGTTAGGAAAATCCCATCAAGGTCATTTGGGTTTTCGCCTATAGAGGCTAGGAGATTTTCAATCTTTCTGCCAGAAAAACCAGCATCTACAAGGATCTTGCACCCCTCGTAGTCTAGAAAAACACTATTGCCAGATGATCCAGAAGATAAAACTACAAACCTACTCATCTAGGTCCAGATACTTTCTAGCAAAATCTGCTATGGACGGATGGTCATTGTCCCCTATGACATAGTCTGCGACCTCTTTGCAAGGTTTTGCAGCATTGCCCATAGCTACTCCAACACCTACTGCCTTGATGGTTTTGACATCATTGGCCCCATCGCCAAAATACATGACCTGGTCAAGTGAGATTCCAAGCATCTGGCAAAGACTAGTCATAGCCTCGGACTTGCCCGCCTTTTTATTTAGGATCTCGCCTATGATAGTTTCATTTCTCACATATTTAAAATCTTTTTCAATATCAGATTTGTGTCTTTTTTCAAAATCTGCAAGGGCTTCTGGACTGCCTATATAGCAAGCCCTGGTCAGATCTTGTTTTATATCAGATAGGTTTTCGTACCTGAGCCAGGCCATCATATTGGTTTTTTTGTCATCAAAAAACTCCTTGGATGGTTTTTTGGCCTTGTTGTAGATAATATCCCTGGTATAGATAGCAAGTTCTATCCTAGGATCGTCTATGAGAGATTCGATTTTTTCTATATCCCCAGGGGTGAGAGTGTGGTTTATAAGGCCCTTGCCTGTGTTATTTTCTCTGATGTGGGCGCCGGTAGATGCAATAGAGAGATCTCCATCATCCATCAGTTCCAGATCTTCTCTGATCCACCAATAGCCATTGAAGGGCCTACCTGTGCACAAGACTACCTTGTAGCCTGCCGCTTTTAGATCTCTTACCAATTTTTTACTTTCTTCTAGGACCTGGCCATTGGAGTTTACCAAAGTCCCATCTATATCAAATGCAACTAGCTTTATATCTTTTTTCATTTTTCCTCATTTTTTCTTCTAATTCTTCTCTATTCATACCTATTTATTTTACTATTTAGCTAGTCTTATTCAATCTTTGGTCCAAGCAAAAAGCCCACAAAATGAATTGTGGGCAAGGATTATTTTGTATTTTTGACAGCCTCTGCCACCGCATCAGCTACGCCTTTTTCAAAGACTCCAGGGATAATATAATCACAGCTTAATTTATCAGCCGCTACTAGATTTGCAAGGGATATAGCTGCTGCAAGCTTCATCTCTTCTGTGATCTGTGGGGCATGGATGTCAAGTGCTCCTCTAAAAATACCAGGGAAGGCTAGGACATTGTTGATCTGGTTTGGAAAATCCGACCTGCCTGTGGCAATGATCTTGGCTCCAGCTTTTCTGGCAAGGACTGGATCGATTTCTGGGACCGGATTGGCCATGGCAAAGACAATTGGATCTTTCCCCATATTTTTTATATCATCTGGACCGATTACCCCTGGTGCAGAAACACCAATAAAAACATCACAATTTTTTATAGCATCATGAATAGATCCCTTGATATCCTGTCTATTTGTGATCTTTGCAAGGTCGGATTTTACAGGATTGTCCCCGCCTATGTGAGAGGAATTGATCGTCCCCTTTGAGTCGCAAACTATTATATTTTTGACACCGTAGGCCAAAAGGAGTTTAGAAATCGAAAAACCTGCAGCGCCTGCACCAGAGATTAGGACCTTGATATCAGCCGGGTCTTTTTCTACAATTTTTAGGGCATTGATGAGAGCTGCCAAAGTGACAATGGCTGTCCCGTGTTGGTCATCGTGGAAAACTGGCATGTCCAAAATCTCCTTGAGTTTATTTTCTATATAGACGCACCTAGGAGAAGAAATATCCTCAAGATTGATCCCACCAAAGCCAGGGGCAATATTTTTTATAGTTTCTATGATCTCATCGGCATCCTGGGTATCAAGGACGATTGGGACAGCATTGACATCGCCAAACTCTTTGAAAAGCACCGCCTTGCCTTCCATAACAGGCATGGCAGCCTTTGGTCCGATATTGCCAAGACCTAGGACAGCCGACCCGTCAGAGACAACTGCGATTGTATTTGCCTTTGAAGTATAGGTATAGGCTTTTTTCTCGTCCTCGTGGATCTTCCTACAAGGTTCTGCAACTCCTGGTGTATAGGCATAGGTCAAATCTTCTGCATTTAAGACCCTGGCCTTGACCTCTGTCGCAACCTTGCCCTGCCATTCTTCGTGTTTTTTCAGTGCCTTTTCATAAACGTCCATAATAAGCCTCCTTGATTTTTGATTAGGTATGTAAAGGTTTTCTATATAAATATAATACAACATTTGGGGATTTTTATCCAAGATAAATTATTTTTTATAGAGAATCCAAAAATGAGATTTCTCCATGCGGGCTTACGCCCTTAGTCGAAATAAGGGAGTGATGAATCTCAACTATCATCCCGAAGTCCTCTTTGTCATTCCGAGTGAAATGAGGAAGTCCATAATCGAAGATATCTCTCCGTACATGGGATTGCTCACTACGTTCGGAATGACGGTCGGTGCCGGTGGTGGGACCCCCCTTGTCTCGAGCGCAGTCGAGAGACCTCACCTCACCCCTTATCTCGAGCGGAGCGTCAGCGTAATCGAGAGATCTCACCAAGGAGATTTCTCCACTCACTGCGTTCGGTCGAAATAAGGGAGAGAATTGTCATCCCGAGTCACCCACCGTCATCCCGAACGCATGTGAGGGAGCTTATGAACATAGGAAATATTCCTATAACCAAATTTTCTTTATTTATTATATTTCGATATTTTACTTTTTTACGATATTAACATAAATCCTTCGTTCTAAGGGGGAGGGCCAAGGACCCTTCCGCATGGGTCCTCATCGCCCTCCCCCTTATACCCCCTCTCCGTTACACCCCACAAGCGGCTCCTGCGGAGGGCAAAGTGAAAAGTTTGCTACGCAAACTATTCTATTTTGACCTGACTTAGGATCCAAGAGGTCTAAATCTATAATTTGAAATCCAACCATCTAAAAATCGCAAACTCGCTACGCTCAGACAGTGCGATTTTTTGACGATGGTTATATTTCAAATTATCACGATTTATTAAGGAGAATCCAGCATCTGTTTACATATAAACAAAATATCAGTATTCAAATAATACTTGAATCCTAAATGTAAATGATCGTATAGATTTATAATCACAAGACCCGTTAAGAAAACTGATTTGTTTGAGCCGATAGGCGAGTTATCAGTTTTTAGGGGCTTGGGATTATAAATCACTTAAATAATAGATAAGGATGAACAACGACTCCCACCTACTATAAGAGGATTGCCGCAAGGCAATCTACCGCTTTTGCACTCCGCCTAAGGAGCAGACGGGGGTGTAAGGGGAGACCGATGAGGGGGCATCTGCCGCCCCCTTGGGTCTCCCCTTGAAACGAAGGATTTATGTTAATATCCAAAATAAATTTATAATATCGATATATAATGAATACAAAAAATAGGATTATAGGGAAAGTCCCTATACAAAAAACATCATTATCAAAGATCCGATTATTACAAATATTGTCAAAATCAAAATTGCCATTCCCATTGGTCTGCCTATGTTTATTGTGTATCCTACGCCTACTCTTTTTGCCACAAAGAGGGCTGGGTCGTTTGGGTTTTTGTAAAAACTAGATCCTAGGATCCAGTAATTATCGTCTTCTTCGAAGGAGAAGTCCTCACTTGGGTCTAGTTTTGACCCGTCTGTGCCTACTATTTTGCCTAGGTAGATGACCCCGCCTATTGATAGGATGACTGAGATTGCCGTGAAAATATAGGTTGGATAGACTATATTTTTTATAGTCAAAAGGTTGATCCCTATTTCGAAAAGTAGGGTCAAGACAAAGGCATTTATACAAAGGTAGTAGGTCCATATTCTTTTGGCCTTGTTGTTATTTTCTAGGGATTTTTCTGGATTTTCTTTGGCAATCCTTGGCCTAATTTTGATAACCATGAGGTTTATTAGGAAAAACATGACAAGCATGCCCAAACTTGTTAGGCTTGTATAAAATACATTTAAGTAGGATTTATCAGCCACTCTTGTGATATTGCCCGAAAAATCTTTTTGCATGATAAGGTCATTTGCGATTTTGTCATAATTTATAAAAATAACTAGGCTTGCAAGGACGATCAGCAAAAGCGATGCCCCATAACCTATGGCAAGTGTCTTCTTTAGGTCATTTTTATAAGCCTTGGTATCTATGACTATGATTTTCTTTTTATCATGGCTAATATCTTTAGTCATAGTTTTAAAATTTTTGTTATAAATAATCAAAGGCAGGAACAAAAGGAATAAGCTTATAAAAAAGACCAGGGTCAAGATCCCTACTGACTTTGTGATATATGCTAAAAAATACTGGAACAGGCATAGAAATATCGTCAAAGTCAGGGTCATAAATTTATAATCTTTTATCATTTGCTTGATAAGCTCAGCCTCTGCCATATCCTTTGGGACAGATACCCCCAAGGTGTAGCCTTTTTTTGAAAAAGTCTGGATAAAAACCTGGATTATCCCTACCAAAAATAGGTTCGATGCGTACATTATAGCTATAAATCTTGCTTCACTCATTTTTCTCCTCCCAAATTTCTTTTATATCCTTTATAAAATCCTCGTAGCTTTGACCTTTTAGCTTGGCAATGCTCGTCAAAAATTCTAGTTCGTCATCTATAATCTTGCCATCAAAATCCTTCATAGGAAAATCTCCATCGGCTATGAGGCTACCAAAACGGCGGTCCATGATCAAAACCCCGTCGGAAGCCAAGAGCTTATAAGCCTTATTGACGGTGTGGAGATTGACCCCGATATTTTCTGCCATATCTCTCACCGAAGGGAGCCTATCGCCTGGCTTTATCTCCCCCTTGGCAAGGCCAACAATAATCCCTCGCCTGATCTGCTCATAGATAGGAATTTCCGAATTAAAATCAATTTCTAAAAACATAAAGCCCTCCGTATCTGTTATAGTTATTATATAACAAGTCTAGCAATTTGTAAATAAAAAACCCCAAAAAAGATTGGGGTTTAGGTTAAATATTATGATTTTTCTGTTTGAATATTATCTGTAATAAATAGAAGCTCAAGGAAAACCAAAGAGATTTCTCCACTCGCTTTGCTCGGTCTAAAAAAGGGCAATATACTTCGTTAAGTTGAAAAAAGGCATATGGTTAAAAAGGATGATATGCTTTCCTGAATCAAAAGGGATCATGTGATACCTTCGGACAAATGATCATAATCGCTTAACTCAGTTGAAAACTGGAATTTTTATTTCTAGGATTTTTACAAACTTAGGTCAAAAATCTGATTTATATTTCAACACTCCCCTTATCTCGACTAAGCGAGATAATCGAGCGCATGGATAGATCTCTATAGATTTCTCCTATGCCAACCAATACCTCCCATCCCTAGAAAAAAGATTGCCTACTCTTTCTGACAGTCTCTTGCCTTCTAGATCTTTTATTATTAGCTTTTCATAAAGCTTGTAGTCTGGGCCGGCTAGGTTTTTTTCATCATCCCAGCCTTCTTCTATCCAGGCTGATATATAGACTTTGTCCTCTTCTATAAAAATGACACTTTCATTTTCTTTTAGTTTTATAGTTTTTCTAAAAGGATAATAGATCTCAAAGTCCTCATCTGAGCTTGCTATAAAGATGCCCTTGCCATAGATAGAAAGGTTGTATAAGTTGACATCAGAGGTCTTTAGGTCGGTTATTTTTTCTGGATTGAAGCTTAGGTCAAAACGGTAAAGGCTTAAAAGATTTTTGTCAAAATCGCCTTGGATAAGATAATAATATCCATCAAGAAAAACCGGCCTGTCATAGGCGATATTTTTCTTTTTGTCAAAAGGTTTATAGACACGCCCGGTTTTAAAATCATAAAATCTGATAATAGATCCACCATAATGGCCATTTGCTTTTATTATATCGGGTATATCATAAAAATCTGTTAGGTCATCTAAGGCAAAACCCAATCTTTTTTGTCCATAAATCTCATCGACAAAGGACCCATCAATCTCGTCAAAGGGCCTTATGGTCTTGTCATCAAGGACAATTTTCGGATCACTTTTTGCCAAAATATCTATAACCTCTTCGCCAATGACCATAAAATGATAGATTTTTTCATCTTTTAAAATATTGTTTTTATCTTTGAACTCTCTGATGTAGGCAGAAGTATCAGTCCTAAAAAATGGCCAATAATCATCCTCATCAGATATCCACAGGTCCTCCCTGTAGGACTCATTTGTGACCCTGTATGATATAATATCCTCCCAAACCATAGTAAGTTTTGGAAAGTCCTGAGATTTGCCCTCGAGCCTAAGGGTAAAAACCTCATCCTCAAAGCCTATAGACGATAGAAAAGTAAATCCATCAAAACCGGTATTTTCTAACCACCTATCAAATTTAATCCTACCCATAAAACCTCCTTTATTATAAAAAAAATTATACCCCTGCGTGTGCAGGTAGGACCGATAACAAAGTGTAAAACTTTGTTATTTTTAGGGATCACCCCCGCGTGTGCGGGTAGGACTTATGTTTGCCATTTCTAAATCCACCTCCTATAGGATCACCCCCGCGTGTGCGGGTAGGACTAAAAGATGAGTAGCGAAAGAAAAAAGCCCGATAGGATCACCCCCGCGTGTGCGGGTAGGACTTTTAATTTCTTCTAAAAATTTATCTTGCACTAGGATCACCCCCGCGTGTGCGGGTAGGACACTCTCTGATGATTTTAGAATTTGGGGTTCTTGGGATCACCCCCGCGTGTGCGGGTAGGACTAGAAGCTTTACCAGATGAAGATGGCAACAATCAGGATCACCCCCGCGTGTGCGGGTAGGACTTCAAAGCTTCGGTAAACTTGATAATTGCTTCAGGATCACCCCCGCGTGTGCGGGTAGGACCAACCTTTAGCTACACATAAGTAATAACAACCAGGATCACCCCCGCGTGTGCGGGTAGGACTCACTTGGTGCTTCTATAATGGTTACTACTGTGGGATCACCCCCGCGTGTGCGGGTAGGACTTTAACATTATTTCGCTCATATTTACTCCTTAAGGATCACCCCCGCGTGTGCGGGTAGGACCGTCAAGTGTTATCCATTCATATTCCCAAGCTAAGGATCACCCCCGCGTGTGCGGGTAGGACTGGGGGCGTGCTTGGGAAGGCGTAAAAAATATAGGATCACCCCCGCGTGTGCGGGTAGGACACTAAAGATCCCTTGTAAATTAGCCATTTCTTTTTTATCAAATCCTTATTTTCATTCACTTTGCTTTTCTAATTTTTTTACAAGGCTATCAACTTTGACTAGGAGCTCTTGCATTAGCCTTGTATCTTCTAGGGCCCTGTGGGGTTGGGTTTTTTCTATCCCGTATTCTTTTAGGACTGTTTCTAGCTTGTAGTTTTTTAGAAACATTTTTTCATTTTTTACATATTTCATTATGTCATAGGTCTTGTTGCCAATCTTCCCCCTGCCCTGGTCTTTTAGGGCCTGGTTTAAAAATTTAATATCAAAGTCTATCTTGTAGCCTACTAGGATATGGTCGGAGATAAAGTCTATGAAGTCATTTATAGCACTTTTTTCATCTATGCCTTTTGCTAAATCACAATCCCTCAGGCCTGTGAGATTTTTTATTTCATCGCTTAGGCCCTTATCTTGTTTTATAAGGCAGGTAAATTCTTCTGATTTTTCGCCAACTTTTATGGCTCCTATTTCTATTATCCTGTCCTTAGTCGGTTCTAGACCTGTAGTCTCCAGATCAATTATGACATAGGTTTTTCTATTGGTTTTGGTGGATTTATCTGCAAATTTTTTTGCTTTTCTAGCCTTGGCGGCCTTGGAAAAGCCAAGCTTTTTTTCTGTCTTTTCTTCTCTTAGAGGCTTGGGGGATATGACTAGGTCTATGCCGTCAAAATCTATGGGTATCTTGCTAGAGTTGTGGGTTTCAAATTTGTAGCCGATTTCATTTCTATAGGCATAGGTCATTGTTGCTTCGCCGCTTCCTAGGCTTTCTATGACACGGGCCCATAGCTCTTGTCTGATTTTTGTATTAAAATTGCCTACATATACGCCTGTAGAAATTTCCTGCATCCATTTTGTCAGATCTCCCCTCAAGGAAGGCGGGGAGTTTTTGAGTGTTATAACCGTTAGTGGCATTTATATCTCTCTATAGCTTATACCGTGGCGGACATTTTTATCTTTATCATCCCACAACTCGATGACATCCATAAAAATCTGGTCAGAATCTCCTATATCCATCAGATATTGGAGGTCTGTAGCAATTTTCCCAATGATTTTACCATCTACCATCTCATCTCTGAGCCTTATCCTAGAGATCCTACCTATATCGTCATCCTTTTTGGCTTTAGATCCCAATTCAAAGGCTAGGGGGATAGTCAGGTCTGCCTTGTACAAATCTGCTATATCATAGACAAAAGATTTGTCATGGCCTGTATGGATAAAGCCAAGGCCTGGGCTCATACCCAGGGCGACAATCACACTGTGACATACTCCATAAAGACATACGTTGAGGGCTGATAGGGCTTGGTTGATAGGATTAGAATCCTCAAAATCTTCTACTTTGTAGTCCCTACCCTTCCAATCTATATCATACTTTTGTGCTTGGTCTTTGTAGACTTGTCTTATCCTAGCCCCCTCACGACCACGAAGTTGCTGCATAGTTAGCTTTGATAGGTCTTCTTCTCCAAATCTCATGGCATACATTTTTCTGGCTACTCCTAGCCTGGTCCTCTTGTTTGATACAAGCTTGGCTTGTTTTTCTAGTAGCTTTGTAGAATGGGCAAGGCTCCTGCCGTGGGCGTAGTGCCTGACTCCCCTCTCGCCTACCCAGATGACAGATGTGCCAACATCACCCAAAATTTCCATAGCCCTGTGGCTGATTTCCGTACCTGGGCCCAGCATAAAAACGCCAATGATGGAGACAGGGATATTGACCACACCCCTGTAGTCGGCAACTGTTATCGCACTATCAACCCTAGATATTTTTGCGTGGTCTACATAGATAAAACTTATCCTGTCAGAAATCCTGGCTAGTTCTGACAAGTCCGTCTTTTTTGCTCCTGTGATTTTTTTCATGGCTCTGGTATTATTGTCAAAAACCCACACCCGTAGGCTTTTTTCTTGCCTATGCCAGAGACCAGGGCCGCTTTGAATTTTTCTAGGTCTGTGATTTTCAGCATGCCTTCGTAGCTTGCGCTTACTATTTTTTTCCTGGTTTTTTTATCAGCATCTTTGTCAGAGTGGATGAAGTACTCTTCATTTCTTTCTACTATAGAAAATTTGTCCTCATCTATAGCAAATCCATTGGTTTTGGCCTTGTCTATCAAAAATGAGTTTAATTCATCAAGTCCTAGGGGGACTAGCCTGCCTCGTTTTGGATAATTTTCCCTATCAGATTTGGATTTGACCGTATTTAGTTTTATCCTAAATCTGGCCCTGTCTCCTTCTTTTAGATTTTCTAAAAACTGGTCATAGGACTTGATCCTAGCAGATCCCTCTAGGCCATATTTTTCAAATTTTTCTATGTCTGGTTTTATTTGACTTAAAACTAAAAGATAATAGTTTTCTCCTACTTTGTCCACTCGCCAAAGCTTTCTGGTACGGTCTTTTTTTGCTTTTTCTCTCTCACTAGGAAAGGAGTCCTCTATCCATCCATGATAGGCTCCAAGATGGCTTAGATCTCTCATTTTCCTACGGTTGTTTATATCTATTTCTACTCTTGATAAATACATTTTTAGCCCCTATACGATTTCAAAAAAGTCCGGCGACCCATCATCGGTCTTTGCTAGGTCTATACTTGTCCTCGCCTCAAACCTAGGCCCGAATTTACGTTCTTTTTGCGAAAAAGATATGACCCTGTCATTTCTCAGACTATGGGCTTTGTCAGGCAAGAGGTCCTTATCGGCGTAGATATCAGCACGGTAATTTTTATTTTTCTTTTTATACCAAGCTGCCGCCTGCCAATCTAGGTTTTCGAGAGCCTCTACAGGGCCTTGCCTGCTTGTGCCTAGGATGAAATCTGCTGGCAAAGGACAAGAGCGCCTGCCCATAAAGGCTTGAAAATATGGATATTTCAGCCCATTCATGATCTGGTCTATCCACTTATCGTCTTCGTGAGAGATAGCCACGACAAAAACGCCATCCTCCATGTAGTAGCGGTTTGTGACATAAGTCCTATCAAGATCACCATTGTTTTTGTATTTTCTAGCTATATGATAGTCTTTTCTGAGAAGACCTTCTTGGTCGATCCTCACAGCAAAGTCCAAGTAATTAAGCTTTTCTATTTTTTCATCCTCATCACGTTTATAACCCAGACTTGCAGCAATTATCCCAATCACCCCAGATTTGGATGGATAATAGTCGCTGGTCCTCGTTTCAAATCGTGATGAAGTCCCCCATGACTGCATGGGGCCTGCTAGTTTTAGTAATATAGTTTTCAAAGCTACCACCTAGCCTTCTATATTTTTTTCTATCTCTGCCCCCAAGTCTGATAAAAGATCTGCCAAGTTTGCCTCGGCCTTGCCTATTTCTTTTACTTCTGTGTCAGCAAGGATCAGATAGGCTGTAAAGATAGGTTTTTCAAGGATCTTGTCATACTTTGTGTATTCGGTAAAAAGTTTGTCTATGGACTTATTTACATAGCCATCATCAGATTTGATTGGCTCTTCGAAGGCACTTACCATATTGACTGGCCTATCAGTCCTTAGGCTTACAACTATTGCTTGAGGTAGGGTTTGGTTGGCAAAGGTATTTATCTTGCCTGTTGGCATGGATTCCACAAAAGATTTGACGAAAAGTTTTGTTGCATTTATAGTTTCTTCCTTATCCTCTAATTGCCTATAAAATTCGTGAAGGGCTACATTTGCATAGCGGTAGAGGGTTGATGAGTTGTATTCTATTGTACCCAGCATTCCAGCGCCTGCGTTATCTTCTGGTGCTAGGTCATCAACAGCTGTAAAAAAGTCAAATTCACTTTGGATTGCATGGGTTGAGATAGCGTGAGCTACCTGACTAGATGCGTCTTCATTTAGAGAAGCATCATCTGCCACCATCCTACCAAATAAGGCTATATCAATAGAGGTATTTTCTTTTAAAATCTCTTGGAGGGCTTTTTTATCGATAAGCTTGTCGATACTGGCTTGAGCGAGTTTTTCTGCTTGTTTGTCGCTTATAAAAAATAAGGCCTTGGCTTTTTGGTCTTTGGTAGATATTTTTGCATCATTTAGAGTTTTTTCTGCCATAGCCATAGCATCTTCTAGGTTTATAGACTCATCTTTTTCTACAATTTTATTGGCTAGGTATTTTACTATCTCTAATGAACGAACTCCTACATTTTCTATATCGCCATTTTCATTAAAGTGCTTTCTCATAGCTCTTTTCCAGCTTTGAGAACTAACCCTAGCCCTTGTAACACCACCATATTGGGCAGTCTTTGGGCTGCCTGTATCGTCCCTATTGATATTTGCTGGTGGTACAGTTTGGATGGCGTGAATATCTAAAAATAATCTGTTATTAATTTTATTTTGCATTGTTATTTTCCCCTTCTTTTTTGTTGGATTTATAATAAGATCTTGACCATTTGATTTTGATGCCTTGTCTTTGATTTTTCAAAAACCAATAGAGATCATCAGCTAAACTTGCATAATCAACCTTGGCATCAGATTTGGCCTTCAAAAGTTTGATCATCTGTCTGAGGTGGTGGCTAAGCTCATCAAAATTGCTAGATGTGACCATGGCGTTGAACCTTCTGTCTATAGCCTTGTCATCATCATTATTTTTTCTCATTGAATTTAAAGAATCGCCTAAGTTTTGTCTTCTATCTCCCTCTTTATAATCAAGTTTTAAGACAGAATCTGTCCTAGCCTGTTGGTGTAGGGCATACATTTGAACAGCTGTTAGTATTGCCTTTTCATAATCATTTAGATCCTTGCCAAAGCCTAAAAACTCCTCAGGGATTTTTTCAAAAACAAAGGCCAAAACATCCATATTAAATGACGAATCTTTATTAATCGAATTTCTAATATTAGCAAGCAAGCCCTTGGTGCTAGGCCTATCCCTAGTGTTGTCAAGTTTCCTTAAAATCCTTGCCGTTTGACTATAAACATTTAATTTAGAATCTTCCATCAATACCTCCTTTATAGTTCCTTATTTATCCTTGCATAAAGATATTAAAGGCACTTGCTATATTTTTTGTTTTATCGTTTTCAACTATGCCTATAAAATCCCTAGGGCCAGAGTCAGCTACAATTTTTTCTGCCTGACTGATGGTGATTTTCTTTAAGTCTTTATACCAAAGACCTATCTTTTCGTCCTTGTCATCCTCATAATCAATACTAAAAAGCCAGTCTCTAAAGGGCTTATCCAGCTCATAATATAGACTTTCTGTATATTTGGATGTGTATTCATTTGATTCAATGTTTCTGATCTTTTTTGTATCATTTACAAAGGACCTAAAAACTTTGTCAACTATGGTTTGAGTCTTGTCAATCACATTGTTTATCCTAACAACCCAGCCTTTTTTATCTAGGTCATTGACTATATTGCCCTCTATAAAAAGACAATCAACAATCTCATTAGTTGGTACCCATGATGTAGCATTGCCGTCATCTTCCATGCTTATTGAGTTTATTTTTACCATATCATCGCCAAGATATTCTTCTATATGGTTTAACCATTGGATAATACCTGGTTTTCTTTTTCCTATGTTTGCATTGCCCTCGTTAGGGTCTTCTGTTTTTGTTATAAGTCCAAAAGACCTCCATAAAGACTTGTTTAGTTGGTGTTTTCTTGGGGTGAATTTATCCTTGTTTGGTCCATTATTGTTATATCTCCAAAGAGTCATTGGCTCTAAAAAATTATTTTCATGCAAGACTTCTGGCAATTTTACAATCCCCATTTTGAAAGGCTTTTTAGGATCAAAATCGTCTATATATACAGCCCTAGAATAAGCTGTATAAAGCTGGCCTATATTATCAACAAGATTTTTGTCCATATAATTTTCTATCAAATCCTCTGGCTTATATTCCCAGGCTGGTTTTTGGATATTTGTATTAAATTGTGAATCTATTGTATTGACTAAAACTAAATTTAATACCAAAGTCTTGTACAAATTATCAGATGATAAAAACACTCCTCCCAAATCAAATAGCCATCCCTTGGAGGCCTTGTATTTTTCCTTGCCAAAAATCACTTTGTCAGATAAGCCTGTATAGGACTGATAGGTTATTAGCCACCTAGCGACTTGATCAGCTGATAATATTTCCTTATTATTTTTATGGGCGATCTTTGGTGAAAAAAGTGCAAGCTTGTTTCCACTTTCTGAGATTAGCCTATTTATATTTTTACCTAAAATTTCGCTAGGATTGGCCTTGCTAATTTTGGAAGCAGAAATTTCTTCTTTAGTCACCTGGTAAAAAGGATATTCATCATCAAAAAGATAAAACCTGTCATACCAAGATTCTAAATATTCTATGACAATCTCAGGGGTTTTTCCCATCTCCCAGAGACTTTGCCAGGTTTCCATGAGACTATCTTCGTACTCCTCCGCATCTTCCTCATCTACATTTTCTATCTGACGCATTTTTTCGCCAACTTCCAAGTATTCATAGGGTTTGCCATCTGCATCAAACCTAGAAAAAACCGTATGAAGAATAGCAAGTATAAATCTCATCACTGCAAAATCTTGGGTGGGCATATCTCCTGCCAAATCCAGATACTGGTGGCAATTTTGGAAAAACTCCCTCAAGCCGACAAGCTTTCTTGTCCCCTTGTAGTCGGTTACTACCCAGATCCAGGGCTCATCTATTAGGTTAAATTCACTCATTTTCCTCCTCCTTTTTTACTATCAAGCCATATTTTTTATCATAAAGTAAAACCTTGCCTTCTAGGCTAAATTCATTATTATCGTCAAATATAATTGCTAAATTGTTTTTTAGCCATGATTGCTTGTCCCAGGCTGATAAATTTTCTAGATAATATTTTTCCAATTCTTCTATCACCTTGTCAATTATATACCCATTTTCTTTATCAAAGTATACAGAATTAGGAAGCTTGATAGTTCTTTTTGCTATTTCCATCGCTGTCTTATTGTCCGATGGATCAAGAGATCCTCCTTGGTCAAAAAATTCATAGCCACCCTCACATGCCTTTAAGGCAATCACTTCTATGGTATCTGCACTATCCCTGACTTGGGCATTTGCCTTTATATCTGATGACTCAGCCATTTTATTAGAATTTTTTAGCCAATGAGATAAATTTTTCCTCTCGCCAATCTTTTTTAGAGGTTTATCTAACCTATAAACATTGGCCTTAAATTCTTTTTCTTTTATTTGATTTTCATATTTTTCCCTATAATTATCATATATTTCATTCAGTTCCCCATCCAAATCCAATTCCCCATCTCCATAAACAAGCTGTACTAGGTGGGAAATGTCATTTGGCAAATTGATCTTATCTGGCAGATAATATTCAGTCCTAAACAAAATATAAGGCGAATATACAAAACTACTTCCCTTATCAAAATCGTAGCCACCACAATTTAGGACGTAGACTTTTGGATCTTTGAGATTTTCTGGCCTTTTTGTATCCTTATGCCTGTGGAGCCTGCCCATTCTTTGTAGGATCAAATCCATTGGGGCAAGGTCTGTAATTAAGATATCAAAATCTATATCAAGAGATTGCTCTATTACTTGGGTTCCAATTACAATTTTAAAATCAGGTCTTTTACCATTCTTGCCAATGCTAGCAATCAAATCTTTTTCTTTTTTGTACCTATCAGTCGCTATAAAAGACGAATGCAAGAGTTCTACCTTGTCCTCGCCAAATTCTTCTATACAGGCTTTAGCAAAGTCTTGGGATTTTCTAACTGTGTTTACCATAACACCCACAACCCCAGAATCTTTGGCTACTTCTTTTATAAGACCAACTATGTCCTCACTTTGATCTTTTTGTTTTTTTATTATCTGGTAATCTCTACCAGGTTCTTTTTCAAAATCGGCAAACTGTTTTATGACTTTCCCATCATTGTAGGTCAAAAGAGGGTAGGCTTCGTTATTTTCAAAGCCTTCTGGTTTTGTTAGTCTCTCATAACCAAGACCCGCCCCAATCATATATTCTTCTAGGAGGGCATTTCTTTTTGAAATAGGAAGGGTTGCAGAAAGGATTACAACTGGAACCTTGTAGGCCCCCAGCCACCTCAAGGCCCTGTATAAGAATACGGACATATAGGCATCGTAGGCATGGACCTCATCAATTACTACAACCTTATTTGACAAGCCCAAATGCCTTAGCATGAGGTGTTTTTGTTTTAAGGCTGCTAGAAGGATTTGATCTACAGTCCCGACAGTAAAATCATCTAGGATCGAGACCTTTCTACCAACAAACCATTCGTTGACCCCTACCCCATCTTCTCCATGGATATTAGAACTTTTTGGCAGGCTAGCAAAGTCATCATTGAGCTGGGCCTTGCCGTGGATAAGTCTGAGAGATTTTTCACCCTTCATATGATAAAGCCAATCTTTTATACGAGAAAACATACCATTGGATGTAGCCTGGGTAGGCAGGGCAAAAAACATCCCTGTCCTATTTGTCTTTTGGGCCAAATCCTCGGCACCTATTAGGGCAGCCTCAGTTTTGCCCATGCCCATTGGGGCCTCTATGATGACGATGCCCGGCTCATCAATCTCATGGATTTTCTCTGAAATCTTTCTTTGGGCATCCCAAGGAATTTCTATAAAGGGAAATCTATTTTTATAAATCTCTGTTGAGTAGGGGTCTGGCTCCCAAGACCCAGCCCTTTGCCCCATCCATTTCCCAAAGCCTTTTTTAAAACGATCAGGACTTGGCTTATGCTCATCTATAGACAAAAGTGGGAAATATTTTTCATTAGAGCTAATCCAATCCGCCATAACTAAAAGCCCAGACAAGATAACCTGGCCGGGCTGAGAAATCATAGGCAACTCAGCAGGATCAGAAAAATTGGCCTCTGCAAGTGCCCATGTAAAAATATTTTTTTGTAAATTTTGCCAAAAAATGGCCCTATCAGAAGAAATATTATCTTCTTGGAAAAGACTAGATGCGAAATACTGAGAGTCTCCTGACTCCTTAGCAGAAATAGGCCTGCCATGGTGGGCGCCGATAATATTTGCCACAGTAAAATTGACACCAAAAGAAGTCAGCAGGTATTGACCGCTGACATTGTGCAAAATATTGTCCCTATTTGCTGATATATACTTATCTAGGTCTTTAAAACCTGCATTTATAAGCTTTTCCAAGACCAAGCTATCAAGTTCAAAGTCGCCATTAAAAGATTTTTTCACCTGAAAAATTGGCGTAGCCTTGCCTATGTCATGTGTCGCTCCCAAAAACCTACAAAGATTTAAAAGAAGCTCATCCTTATCCTCGAAATCAGTAACAAGAGAATCCATCAACAAGTCCTTGACACCTTGGGAGAGCCAGCGGTCATACAAAAGCCCGCATACATTAGCAGTATCTTCTAGGTGTACCAAAAGAGGAGTCCGTGAAGGAATATCATCAATCCTATTTTTCTTTGCCCACAAAAACTTTTCCATAATTACCACCTTTATGACTTTATTATATAACAAAGCCTATAGCCTATGCAAAGGTTTTTATAATCTAGTGAAAAAAATCGCCCACAAAATAAATATGGTCGAAGCAGAGAAATCGAACCTTTCACTAAGACCCAAGTATATAAGTAAAACAAAATTTTTCATAATGTTTAATCATAATCAAGGGATCACACCCGCAAATGCGGGTAAAACTGTACGAATCTTGACGTCATTTTCTTATCGACAGGATCACTCCCGCGTGTGCGGGAAAAAATTCTTGTTTTTCCAATCCCATCTTTTAAGTTTTCCTATATTTCTATAGGCACCTGTCAAAAATTATTCTTCTACAACTGAATACTTAAAATTTTTTGACTCTAAATACTCTAAAGATTTCTCATTTACATGGACCTGGCCATTTCTAACACAAAATCTAATATCCCCCTTTTTAAAATCCAACACTGGGACACCTGGGTTAGCTATTTGTTCAAACCCATCCTTTTCAGCTTCTTCTACTAACTTTCTATAATCATCAACTACTACTATCATAAAATCCTCCTATGATTTTTTCTATACTAAATACCGGAACACCCCATAGCCTGCTGCTAAGAGTGTTCTTTAAGCTACCATTTATCTGTCTTTGAAAAAATTTTTCCAATAAGGATTCTCTCTGTCAAAGATTTCTTTTTCTTCACCGCTTAATTCGTGAGGATAATCTCTAAACATATTAAAAACCTTATATTTATCAAAAGAAAACTCCCAAAGACCAAGCTCGTTGTTCTCCCTCCACCAAATCATATCATTTTTTTTATTTTTATACCATCTATTTTGCATATTAATGACTTCCCCTAATTTAATTTCAATCCCAGGAGCTTTCCCCGCGTGTGCGGGTAAGACCACCACAAAGGGTTTGAAGCGTTTACGCTTTCAGGATCACCCCCGCGTGTGCGGGTAGGACTAAAAGAATATAGGTTTGAATCTGGAAAGGTCGGGATCACCCCCGCGTGTGCGGGTAGGACACTAAAGATCTCTTGCAAATTAGCCATTCCTTTTTTATCAAATCCCCATTTTCATTTACTTCTATTTTTATCCTATATTTATTTTATAATAAAAATGACTTTTCTACAAAACTATTTTCTATATACAAAATATCTTTTTTGCATAAAAACCGCAGCAAAACTGCTCTCTGCACTCTGCGCTATTTTTCGGGTAAAACTCCCACACAGGGGATAATCCTCTCAGAAACTCTTTTCGAGTTTCTTCGCTTAGTTCTCTGGATTCGCTTGAAGCTCCGCTTCTTCGCTTATCTCAGAGATGAAAAATGCTTCGCATTTTCCACCCAAGATGGTGGGACTAACGAAAACCGCAGTTTCACTGCTCTCCGTGCTCCGCACTATTTTTCGGGTAATACTCCCACACAGGGGAGTTTTACTCCCATTCTTCTTTTCCAAACGTACAATATATCCCAAAGCATTCAAAATACTAGATTCTATTTTTTATTGTTTCACTAAATCCACCTAATTATAAGACGTTTTCAAATTTTTAGTCCCATCCCAGTCCCAACGCCTCAATCTATGTCTAGTTTCCAACCGTCTATGATACAATTAAACTATTTATCTAAACCTTGAAACTCTTTACATTTGGGCATAGAAAAAGCACCTACTAAGTAAAGTAAGCGCTTAGCTATGATTATTGATATTTATTATTTAGATTTGCCTTTATTAAACTATATTTTTCTAAACCCTTCTTATCCCAATACCCTAATTTTTTTCTAATAAAAAGCTTCTGCTATTTGCAAATACAAATCAATAAATATTGAATTTTTCCTGGTGACAATGGATAAATCATGAACTAGATTAAAATCTTCTAGCTTTATAACCCTAAGCACACCTTCCTCTAGTTCTTTTTTGACACAAGATTCAAATATAAAACTTATACCACAATCTGCCTTGAGCATTTCTACTATGGAACGCATATTATTTATTTCTATGATATTTGCAAAATCTTTTGTATCAATATTATCCATACTTAGAAAATTTTTTAATATAGCCAAGGTACCAGATCCGTCTTCTCTTATAATAATTCTTTCATCTAACAAGTCTGTTAACTTTTTTACTTGTTTTTTAAATTTGTGATCTTTGTGGCAGACGCATACAATCCTATCACTTTTATATTTTTTAATAAAATAATCACTAGATTTTATAAATCCCTCTATGATAGCAAAATCTATCCTACCACTATCTATATCACTTAAAATCTCGTCCGTATTCTCATAATAGATGTGGAAATCACAGGAAGACTTTTCTTTAATTAAGGCTATAAGCTTATCCAATATTAAATATTCTCCAACTGATCTAGTAAAACCCAAAGAAATTTTCTCACTCTTAGTTTTATTATTAGCTAATATCATCTTCAACCTATCTTGATCATTTGACATAGAAAGTAAAGCAGATTTTAGAATCTTGCCCTGGTCTGTTAGGCACAAACTCCTCTTGCTTCTATAAAAAAGTTTACAATTGTAATAGTTTTCTAGATACTTTATATGAGTAGATATAGCTGGTTGAGTTATATTAAGGCTTTCTGCAGCCCTTGTAAAATTCATATATTTACATACTTCCAAAAAACTTTCTATCCTAAAATCTAACATGGTATCCTCCGCATCTATCATAACAAATTTTTATAATATAGTAAATAATTATAATTTTACATTATAGTAAATTATTATATAATAAAAAAAGTGAAAGGAGAATATATGATAAAATCTATAGAAAAAAATATAAAAGGGATTATTCTCTGCCTTATAATTGCAATAATATCCCAAATAATTGGCAAGAAAATCCCTCTCGTAGGACCAGCAGTCTCTGGTATTCTAATTGGTATGGCCCTAAATCAAATTATAAAAGACAAAAAATCTTATATGGGTGGTGTGAGATTTACATCAAAGAAAATCCTTCAATACGCTGTAATCCTACTAGGATTTGGACTCGATCTTGGAATTGTTTTAAAAACTGGTAGACAATCACTGCCTATCATCCTATCTACCATATCAACATCATTGATGATTGCTTACCTAGCCTACAAGGCTGGACTTATAAAAGGAAATATTGCAACTCTTGTTGGTGTTGGATCATCAATTTGTGGAGGTTCTGCAATTGCAGCAGCCGCTCCAGTCATAGATGCAGATGAAGATGAAATAGCCCAAGCCATATCTGTTATATTCTTTTTTAATATCTTAGCTGCTATCCTATTTCCAAGCTTAGGTCGTATGATTGGATTTTCTACTACCAACGGTCATGCCTTTGGTATATTTGCAGGATCTGCTGTTAATGATACATCATCAGTTACAGCGTGCGCATCAACATGGGATACAATATTTAATCTAGGTAGCCAGACACTTGACAAGGCTGTAACAGTAAAATTGACTAGAACCCTAGCAATAATTCCAATATGCTTAGGACTAGCCTTTATAAGAATGAGAAATGCCGAACAAGAAGCTAATAAAAAAATATCCATAATACAAATCTTTCCATTCTTTATAATCTACTTCATCCTTGCAAGTTTGATTACAACTATAGCCCTAGCCAAAGGAGTAGATATAGGATTTTTCAAGCCCTTTAAGGACTTATCCAAATTTTTCATAGTAATGGCAATGTCAGCTATAGGCTTTAACAGTGATATAGTAAAACTATTAAAATCAGGAGCTAAACCACTAGCTTTAGGAGGAGTGTGCTTTATATCAATCACATCCATAACCCTAATACTAGAAAAAGTTCTAGGCATCTTATAAAAATAAATCATCTAGGGTATTCTAATTACAAAAAGACCGCAGTTTTTAACTACGGTCTAATTTTTTGTCCTCATGTAAAATACTTGGAACTATTATTTAGTTTATTCTTTCTAGCTTCCAGTAGCATTTGAGTACCAGCAGCCATTTTTCATTCTCTTCGTTTGAGTGAGTCTATATAATACTTGAAAATTACTTTGTAATTTTCAAACCCATTCAGCGAAGCAGAAAAGCCAACGCTCCTATTCGTCGCGTCGGCTTTTCTTCCCTGCAGAAGGGTTTCCATCCATTTATACTGCGGTGCTTCGCACCTTGATAAATGGTGGAAAACGTAAAAAATATTGCTCGCAATATTTTTTACTCCCATTCTTCTTTTCCAAACGTACGATATATCCCAAACCATTCAAAATACTAGATTCTATTTTTTCTAATATCACCAAATCCACCTAATTATAGGACATTTTCAAATTTTTAGTCCCGTCCCAGTCCCAGTACCGGAGAAATATTGTTTTAATATAATATCTATTTTTGTCTTCTAAGCTCTTAAAAGTAAAAAAATAAGTAAAGAGTCAAGATAAAGATAAAAAGTCTATATTAGGGCAAATAAAAAACTTTAAGACAGATAATAAAGCCAAGTCAAATAAGAAAAAACATAGCAAAGGTGCAGAGAGGTAAATATCGGCAGTCTTCGGACTGCCTTTATTTTTTTTGATTATTTTTTTAATCAACTCTATACACACAAATAAAAATATCTATACATATCCATTAAAACTAAAAATATGGGTCTATAAATAAAAAATTAGTTTAATCACTGCAATCACAATTTAAATTATGATGCTCGCAAGCTAAATTACGGACTTCACTAGGAAGTTTTCCCTTGTATCTTTTGTAATAAATGGAAAATTTGCTATGGGATGCGTATCCAACAGATTCAGCTATTTCCTTTATAGGTAGTTTGGTATTTAAGAGAAGAGTTTCAGCTACATTCATTCTTTTTCTTTGGGTGTATTCTGTAATGCTTTGACCATATTTTTCTTTGAACAAATTTTTTAATTTTGTTCCGCTCATTTTAGATATTTTTTCAAGAGTTTCCTGATTTACATTCATGGCGAAATGATCATCTAAAAATCTGGCTACATCTTCAAGTGCTTTATTATCATCAGATTCAATTTTATATTTTTTTCTATTTAAGTAGGTATCGATTACTATACTTATCCACTCATTTGCCTTGGCTTTAAAGAAAAAATCAGCGGCAGGAGCGTCCATCTTACAATTTAATATTTCCATTGCCACTTTTTCCAATGACTTTGTAAGTATTATTTGATTTGTTTGAAGTAAAGCCCTATAAAAGGATTCAAGATCGATATTAATGGATGACAGGTGCTTTTCTAAAAGTTCTCTTTTAAATCCAACAGAAACAGTGAGATAGTAACTATTCTCGTGTAATAAAAATAGAAAGTCATCTTCTATATTGTCAAAATCAAGAGTATATAAGGAGTTTGGCGTCAAAGTTTGATAAGGGTTAAATTTTTCACCGTTTGCACTTACAATATAGCTAGAGCATATCGAAACATAGTTTTCCATACTATAAGTACTATTTTGAATAACTTCTTCTTTGATATAAAAATCGTGGATATCAATAATAAATCCATTTCCTTCATAAAACCAATATAGGCCTTCTGCATTAATTGAATCATCTTTACTCCAACAAAATGTATGCCCTGCACTTGAATATTTCTTATTATTTTTACATTCATCTACGTTCATATATTCTTTTACAAAATCATAATATGTCATAACACACTATCCCTTTTAGACAATATTCCAATTAGCCTTATTAATTCAAAACTATTGTATTAGTAATTATAACTGATGTATAATAAAAACGCAATGATAATTATTATCTCCTAGGCAAATTTTAATCTAATAGGAATATTAAGGAGGGGAATATGAAAATTTATAAAAGGCTTTTTTCCTATGTGCCTGAAGAAAAACATAATGGATATATAGCAGTTTTTTTATCAGCACTATCTGCATTTTTAATGGTGTACGGATATTCGTTACTGTATAAACTTTTAAGAAGTTCCATTGTTGAAGGGGATTTATTAGTAGCTAGGACTTTGTCCATTCAAGCTGTCTTATATTTGACGATAGGGGCATTAGTTTACTTTTTGTCGGGCTTTTTTTCTCATAAACTTGGATTTCGCTTAGAAACTAATTTAAGAAAAAAAGGTATAGATGGACTTACAGGAGCAAGTTTTCGCTTTTATGATTTAAACCCATCTGGAATTATAAGAAAAACTATTGATGACAATGCAGCTAAAACTCATACGGCAGTAGCACATATGATACCAGATAACTCTCAAGCTTTTTTAATTCCAGTATTATCTTTAATACTTGCCTTTTCTATTAGTAGCAGAGTGGGATTAGTTATTCTTATACTAACAATAGTAGGGGCTCTTATTTTAAAGAACATGATGGGTGGAGGAGAGTTCATGGAATACTACCAAAAATCCTTAGAAATTTTAAGTGGTGAAACAGTTGAATATGTCAGAGGCATGCAAGTTGTTAAAATATTCGGAGCTACTGTAGAGTCTTTTAAAACTCTTTATAAGGCGATTAAGGATTATTCTAAGTATGCTCTTGATTACTCAATTAGTTCTAAAAAACCTTATGTACTATATCAATGGATATTTTTTGGAATTATTGCAATTTTGTCTATCCCTTTAGTTTTTACCATAAATAAAGTTAATAATGCTAATTTGCTTATTGTTGAACTATTCATGATTTTGTTTTTAAGTGGAGTAATGATGGTTTCATTTATGAAAATTATGTGGGCTAGTATGAACATCTTTAACGCTAGGTATGCGGTAGATACTTTGGAAGATTTATATAAAAAGATGAATGAAGATAAATTGTCTTATGGAGAGAATATTAATTTCAAAAACTATAATATAGAGTTTGATAATGTAACATTCGGTTACAATGGAAATAAAGTATTAGAAAATTTATCTTTTAAATTAGAAGAAGGAAAAAAATATGCTTTGGTGGGTCATTCAGGATCAGGTAAATCGACTATTGTAAAGCTATTATCTGGTTTTTACAAAGTAGATAGTGGCAGTATAAAAATTGGAGAGAGACCCTTAGAGTCTTATAGTAAGGATGCTCTAATAAACACAATTTCTTTTGTTTTTCAGGATAGCAAACTTTTTAAGACATCTATTTACGAAAATGTTGCTCTTGCTAATAGAAAGGCAAGTAGAGAAGAAGTTATGAAGGCTATGGAACTTGCAGGTTGTAATGTTATTTTAAATAAGTTTCCTGAAAGGGAGAATACCATAATCGGCTCAAAAGGAGTCTATTTATCAGGAGGAGAAAAACAGAGAATTGCTATTGCGAGAGCCATGCTCAAGAAATCTAAAATTGTAATTATGGATGAAGCTAGTGCTTCTATTGATCCAGACAATGAGTATGAGCTTCAAAAGGCCTTTAAAAACCTTATGAAAGATAAAACAGTTATTATGATTGCCCATAGGATGAGTAGTATTCGTTCTGTTGATGAAATTTTAGTTTTAGAGAATGGAGAAATAATTGAAAGAGGCAGTGATCAAGAACTTATTTCAAAAGGTGGAAAATATAAGGAATTATTAGAGCTTTACGATAGTGCAAATCAATGGAGGGTTAAAGATGAGGAAATTTTATAAAAAACGCTTTTGTCTGACTGATAAAGGGGCTAAAGATCTCACTAAATCTACTATATCAAGTTTCTTGGTCTACTGTATTAATATGGTTCCTGCCTTTATTTTAATGATGTTAACAGATGAGCTTCTTTTGAAAAATGTTAAAAGCCCTTATTTATATTTTGGCGTTTCTGTTGTTACATTAGTAATAATGTATGTTTTGTTAGCCAAAGAATATGATGATCTTTATACTACAACTTATGAAGAGAGTGCTAATTTAAGAATAGATATTGCTGAAACTCTATCAAAACTTCCCCTATCCTACTTCTCAAAACATAATTTATCAGATATATCTCAAACGATTATGGCAGATGTGGAAAAAGTAGAACATGCTATGAGTCATTCAATACCTAAAGTAGGAGGAATGGTTTTATTTTTCCCACTAATTGGAATTATGTTAATGATAGGTAATTTTAAGATGGGGCTTGCAGTAATGATCCCAACTATTTTAAGTTTTATACTAATACCTATTGCTAAAAAGTCGCAGGTAAAAGGAAACAAGAAATATCACAAGGTACTTAGAGAAAACTCAGAAAAATTCCAAGAAACCATTGAACTTCAACAAGAAATAAATAGTTTTAACTTATCCGATGAAGTGAGGTCTTCGTTATATATGCAGATGGATGAAAGTGAAAAAATACATCTTAAAGTTGAACAAGGCTCTCTTTTTGTAATGGGTTTATCCTCTGCTCTTGGCTTTGTAAGTATTGCAGTAGTTAGTTTTGTTGGGATTAGCCTTATTCTATCTGGGGAGATTGACATTTTATATCTCTTAGGTTATTTAATGGCTGCCATAAAAATAAAAGATATTTTCGATTTATCAAAAGAAGGATTATTAGAAGTGTTCTCTATAGATCCAAGTGTTGAAAGGATTAGGGAGATTAAGGAAACAAAAATTCAAGAGGGTAAAGATGTAGAACTGAATATGTTTGATATAGTCTTTAAAAATGTAGCTTTTTCTTATGATGATAATCAGGTTTTAAAGGACATTAGCTTTACTGCGAAACAGGGAGAGGTAACGGCTCTAGTTGGAGCTTCTGGCTCTGGAAAGACAAGTATATTAAGATTAATATCAAGATTATATGATTATGATAAAGGTCAAATTTTAATAGATGGAAAGGATATAAAAAACATTTCCACAGATTCTTTATTTAAGAAAATATCTATTGTTTTTCAAGATGTTACTTTATTTAACTCATCTATATTAGAAAATATTCGTATAGGTAAAAAAGATGCCAGCGATGAAGAAGTTGTAAAGGCAGCTACCCTTGCAAATTGTATGGATTTTATTAATAAACTTCCTAATGGGTTAGATACAGTTATAGGAGAAAATGGGTCAGAGCTTTCTGGTGGTGAAAGACAAAGACTTTCTATAGCTAGAGCCTTTCTGAAGGACGCACCAATACTTATATTAGATGAAATATCAGCAAGTTTAGATGTTGACAATGAAAAGAAAATCCAAGAAAGTTTGAATAAATTAATAAAGGATAAAACCGTTATTATTATATCCCATAGATTAAAATCTATAGAAAATGTAGACAAAATCATAGTCATAGAAAATGGGTATGTGGAAAGTCAAGGTAGTCACAAAGAATTGATAGAAGGATCAAAATTGTATAACAATTTATTAGAAAAAACGAAATTAGCAGAAGAATTTATATATTAGGAGTATTAGAATGAATAATAAAAAGTTAAAAGGAAAAGACGTTATTACGATAGGTATATTTACTGCAATATATTTTGCAATCAATTTTGGGTTTATGCTTTTAGGCGGTCTTCATCCATTAATGTGGATACTTATGCCTGGCTTTATAGCCTTGGTTGGATCTATACCATATATGATTATGGTTCAAAAAGTAAAAAAAACAGGAGCAGTCATAATAATGGGAGCTATTGTTGCTATAATATACTATTTAACTGGTCAGTTTAGTTTAATAATAATTGCATCATTAGCAATTGCTAGTATTTTGGCAGAAGTGATAAGATACCTATCAAAGTATGACAGTTATAAATGGAATTCACTTTCATATGCTTTCTTTTCATTAGGTATGATAGGTTCTCCAGCACAAGTATGGATTCTAAAAGATGAATTCATATCAAAAATGCTTGAAATGGGGATGCCAGTAGATTATGTTAATATATTAAAGACTTTTATTAACACACCGATGTTAATTGTATTAATTGTAACACCGTTTGTTTTTGGACTATTATCTTGTGGGATTTTAAAATCATTTTTATATAAAAATTTTGAGGCAAGGAATTGAAATGTCCAAGCGATTAAAATTAGATCCTAGAACATCAATAATATTGCTTTTATTAGTAAATATATTTCTATTTAAAAGTAGACCTGTAACGAGTGAATTAATTTTAATGAGCTATTTGTTGATTATTTTGACAGTTTGCGGAAATTTTAAATCGGGATTAAAAGTATATTTAACTTTTATTACTTTTTTAATAATAAATTATTTTGTTTTTCCCTATTCACCTAAGTGGATTGTAACGACATTTATTGTACCTGTTTCTTATGCAAGGAAGATTTTTCCTTGCATAATGGCAGGAACATTGTTATACAAAACAGTGACCGTAAGAGGAATTGCAGGAGTTTTTAGAAAATTTAAATTCTCAGAAAATTTTATTTTAGCATTTATGATAACTTATAGATATTTTCCCACATTAAGACAAGATATACATTGTGTTAGAGAATCAATGAAGATTAGGGGGATTAGTATGATTAAAAACATGGATATATTTGTTGTACCTATAATAAATTCTGCAATTGATATGTCTGAAGAGTTATCTAAGGCAGCTGTAACACGAGGAGTCGAGAATCCAGGTAGAAAAACAACTATAATTGATTTTAAATTCACCGTTTATGATGTATTAGTTATTTTATTTGTTGTTTTAATTATGGTTATATTTTAGGTGAGTTAGAATGGGTTATGTAAATATAAATGATGTATTTTGTACCTCTAAAACGGGATATAAAATATTAAAAGGGATCAACTTAAATGTTGAAAAAGGCGAATGTATTCTACTTATGGGACTAAGTGGTTCAGGCAAAACGTCATTGACTAAATTAATAAATGGAATTATACCACATTTTGAAGAAGAAACTGACTTTGTTGGAGAAGTTTTAATAGAGGGAGAATCTACTAGAAATATATCACAATATAAAATTTCAGAAAAAGTTGGTTCGATATTTCAAAATCCAAAATCTCAATTTTTTAATTCTGATGTCGAGGGAGAAATTGTATTTGGTCTTGAAAATATGGGAACTGATCCAGAGTTAATAAAAAAGAGCTTAAAAAAAACTATTAATAATTTAAATATAGATAGATTATTAGGGAAAAATGTCTTCTCATTGTCGAGTGGGGAAAAACAAATTTTAGCTTTTGCATCTATTTTTGCATTAAACACAGATATTGTCGTATTGGATGAGCCATCTTCAAATCTTGATATGGATACAATTGAAACGATAAAAAATAATATTGAAATATTTAAAAAAGAAGGGAAGACAATTATAGTTGCAGAACATCGACTATATTATTTAAAAGACATAATTGATAAAGCATATTATATAGACAAAGGCATAATTAAGGATTGTTTCACACAAGAAGAGATAAAATCATTTAATTCAAAAAAAGAAGATAATCTCAAAATTAGAACCTTATCTACTCCGAAGTTGGAAGTTCTTGAAAAAGAATTTAATAAAAATGATGAGTATTTATGCGAAGATTTATCGTATACAATAAATGGAAATTTCATATTTAAAGATATTAATATTTCTTTGAATAGAGGTGAAGTATTAGGTATAGTTGGGAAAAATGGTATAGGAAAAACAAGTTTATTAAAGTGCATTTCAGGACTTATAAAGAAAAATACAGGAAGTGTTTTTTTCAACAATAAACTCTTAAATAATAAAGATAGATTAAAAAACACATATCTTGTAACACAGGACATTAATTCACAATTATTCACTCGAAGCGTAAAAGAAGAATGTGAATTAAATTTACCTGAGGATAAATTAAATCAGGTAGATATAGTTCTAAATAGGCTTGGATTATATAAATATAAAGATAAGCATCCAATGTCGCTTTCAGGAGGACAAAAACAAAGGTTAACAATTGCCTTAGCTCTACTTTCAAATAAAGAATTAATAATCTTTGATGAGCCTACAAGTGGTTTAGATTTCAAAAATATGATAATTGTATCAGAAGCTATAAAAGATTTGGCGAAAAAATCCAATAAAGTTGTAATTGTTGTTTCGCATGATTATGAGTTTTTAAATAATGTAGCAGATGGAATATATAAAATGGCATAAAATCAATAATTAAAATCTTAAGGGTATGTAAATAATTTTGTGTATCAACCTAAATCCTGGTAAAAAGGTAAGGGTTGATACATTTTTTATTTATCAATGTTTATCCATTCCTCTAGAATTGGAGTTTTACTTAATTTTACACAACTTTGATAAACTATCAATTTTTCATGAAAATTTAGAGTTGATTTTATTGGATGTATTTTTGTAATTGCCATACTAATCACCAGAACTTTCTTTTGATTTATTTAGAAGTAGAGAATGGATCTGCCATATTTCTCTTGATAATTTTTCTATTTTTTCTCTCATATAGTCTATATCTTTCTTGTAAATAACACCAGTTGTATTAGTTGCTTTTGCAATCTGGTTTATATTATTTGTTGCATTTGAAAGTAGCCATTGGATATCTCTAAATGGTTCTAGGTCTACAATATAAATTTCTTTTTCTAATACACATTTTCTAAGAAAGTGGGACATTGTTTTACAATTTGCAAGTTTCATTTTCTTTTCAAAAATTTCTTTTTCTTCATCTGTTAAATATATTTTAAGTTGATTTTTTCTTGTTCTATTATCCATATATTCCTCCTTTGTTTTTATTTTTTGGGGTCTTAGGGTTCTCCCTAACAAGGTAAAAAATCATAAAATTATATAGCCTTATAAGCTATTGATTTTTTGATTTTTTCGTAAGTGGGTACTCACTTACTGTGCTTGCTATTAATAACAAGTCATTAATTTTATTTTCCATAATTTTTCAATATAGGAATTAATAAGTGTAACTGTAACTTACAAAATTAGGCGAGCTTGTTTTAAGAGTCTATGACAACTCCTTATTATCAAGCCATTAATTTATGTAATCCTAATTTAAGAAGATTTATAACAATGGGTTACAGGTTACAAAGTTACATTTGTATCTTTACTTGATTTGCTGTATCTATTTCTAATTGATTTTCTTTTTTCCATTCTTCTGGCAATAAATTCTTGTCAACTTCTATAAAGTCAGTTTCATTTTCTGTTTTCTTTTCATAATATAGTTTTACTGGAATTGAGACCCCACTTGGTGATATTCTCTGGGTCTTTGATGACCTAACTGGAATCCATTCTTGGAAATAATTATCCATGATCTCTGAAAAAGACTTTGATTTTATTTGGTAGCCTTGCATGGTTAGTTCTTTGAAACAAGTTATATTTGGATCTGCACTTTTTGGCTTATATTCTTCTAAGAAATATCTAATGTCTTCCACATCTGGGTTTAGATATTTGAACTTTTCTTGTTCCTTATACAAGTCTTTTAAGAGATTTTTTGGTATAGTCCATGCATGAGTCTTGTTTTTAAAGATTTCATACCCTAAGGCTAGAGCCTGATTAAAATCTTCTCTTATGCGTGAGATATATTCTTTATCCGGGAGTTTTTCTTTATTATTTTTATCTGGAAATATAGTCCTTACTCTTTGATTCGGGTTACATTCAACAGGTAAATATCTTCTTTCTCCAGTATGATCATTAAGAAAAGTTCTTTCATTTAATGTCCCTATGAAGATACAAGTTCTAGGCACATCTGTTGCATATTTTTCGTAGGGTATTCTTATTCTATCGCTTAGTTTTGATAAAAAAGATTTCGCTTCATTAGCCGATTTTGCATTTCTTAAAGCAACAAATTCTTCGATCTCAACGACAGTTTTACCCATAAGGTTCATGACGGCATCCTTACCTTGAATGTTTTCTATTGTACAAAACCAATCATCTGTTATGGACAAGTATCTTGCAAAAGTCGATTTGCCTATACCTTGCCCACCAACTAAAACAATCATTTCATCAAACTTAGATCCTGGATTAAAAATTCTTTTTATCATGCCCAATATCATATGTTCCATTATCCAATTGTTAAGCTCTGTATCATCCGCTCCCAAATACTTTGGTAAAAGTTTTCTAATGGCATTTTTGTCTCGATTCCATTTTAAATTTTGGAGATATTGCTTTGGCGGACTCACTTCATATTGATGAGCTACAAAACGAATAGCTTCCCACATTTTATTGGCATTATAATTAATTCCAAAGTGTTTTTCTATCTCTAAGCCTAGTCTATTATTTAAAGAATCATCCCAAAGTCGTATTTGATTTTCTTTTATATTTCTTTCTCCGATGATTTTTCCCTGGAATTTTATTTCATTTGTAAATTTATCAAAGAATATTTGTCCATCAATGATTTTTTGATTTTGGCAATATTTGGGATTTAAAATAGCTGTTACAATATTTCCAGTAATTTGTCTAACAGTCCCCTTATCTGTAGTTTGTAAGTCTAAAAAAGCGTAAGTCTGATCTATTTCTGGGAATTTTAATTTAATATATGTCATAAGGCTCATTCCTTTTCTTTTTACAATCATCTAATCTCTTTATTGTTTTATATTTGTTTTCCATTTTACCCTCCTGTCTGGTATAAATAAGACTCCTGTGGTAAAATGAACTTGTCTAGAGAACACTTCTCACAGGAGTGTATGCCTTTACTCTTCGTAGTAGGGGCTTTTTTCTTTTTTGATTTCTTCATATATTTCTAAAATATAAATTAAAATATCAACTTCATCGTCATTTAGTTTTCCAAACTTTTTAATAACTTTTGCTAGTTGAAATATCTCCTTGGCTATATTATCAGAAAGTCTGTAATCACTTACTAACTTAACCTCGTGATTTAATAACATTTGTAGAAAATAATCTTGTTTTTTAAGTCCGCTTATTGCAATCTTTTTGTTTATTAGATCATATTCTTCTTCAGATACTCTAAAATTTAAAATGCGATTTCTTTTTCTATTTTTCTCTTTATTTCTAGTTTTTTGTGAAATTTCATCTAATGAATGTCTTCTAAACATCTTTATCATCCTCTTCTAATAAATCTTTCCAATCATTTGCCTTATTATTTCTCACTTGTGTTAAAGACAGAGCCATTTCTTTTTGCTTACTAGGGAAGAGATGAGCATACCTATAGGTGATGTCAATTGATTCATGTCCAACCCTATCAGCTATTGCCGTTGCTGAAAATCCTAATTCAATTAGAAGCGAAACATGTGAATGCCTTAAATCGTGTATTCGAATTCTTTTTACTTGAGATTTCTTAGATCCTCTATCCATTTCATGGTGTAGGTAGCTCTTAGAGAAATTAAATATTAAGTCTTTTGCTTTTAACTTATAAAAACTGTCTATATATTCTTTAATCTCTTCAGTTAAAAATTCAGGCATAACTACTGTCCTTATACTCTTTTTAGTCTTAGGAGCAGTTATTACATTTTTCCCATCGATTCTTTGTAAAGATTCATCAATTTTTAATGTATGCCTTTCAAAATCAAATTTCTCTTTTGTTAAGGCTAATAATTCTCCCATTCTAAGACCACACCAATATAAAAGTTCAAAAGCATAGAATGATTCAGGTTTATCTTTTATAGCTTCTATAAATCTTTCGTATTCGTCTTGAGTCCAAAAGAGCATTTCATCAGCTTCTTTTTCACCCATAGAACCGACATCACGAGCAACATTAGTTTTTAAATTGTAGTACCTACAAGCATGATTTAAGATACTAGATAACTGGGCATGAATAGTTCTCAAATAAGTAGGAGAGTAGTTCTTCCCATTCTTATCCTTAATCTTCATAAGCTCATTTTGCCATTGAATGATGGTTACATTATTAATCTCATTAAGCATTAAATCACCAATATATGGAAGTATTTTTTGATTTACAATTGCTTCTTTTGTCCTCCAAGTATTTTCTCTTATTCTTGGTTTTCTATCCCTCTTGTAAAGTTCAAAAAACTCCCTAAAGCTCATCTCAATTGATTCAGAATGTTGATTTAAAAATTCTTGTTCCCATTTTAATGCTTCTTTTTTTGTTGAAAATCCGCGTTTTTTCTTAGTTAATTTTTCACCTTTCCAGTTGGTGTAATTAAATTTACAAAACCAAGTCTTGTTTCCACTTTCATCTCTAAATGCTGGCACTCTAAACCTCCTTTGTATTTGTTGGTTTATAGCAATACTTTTCCATAAAGTATTCTCTATTCACCTTTCCTCTTTGCACACGATAGCCTAATTTAAGTAGATCTTGATTCATATCGTTTATTATCTGATATGCTGTTGTCCTACTTACATCAAGAAATTCTTGTACATCTCTTGCATTCATAAAAATACCTTTCATAATGTCCTCCTTTTATAGTTTGTAAGGTTCTACATCCTCAAAAAAGGCGAGCATTAATTTATATGTCTTACAATTTCCGTTCAATATCGAACGGTATGTATATATAATAACAGTTCATATTTGTTCTGTCAAGTTTTTTCTATATATTTTTTTCTAAAATATTCAGATACTTGCAGACATTTATAACAGAACAGTTTTGTTGAGCTTTTGTTCATTTTGTGATAAAATATTTATAGTTATTGTGAGATAAGGAGGAGTTAGTTTGATTTCTGGAGAAAAATTAAAAAAGTTAAGACTTATGAGAAACTTAACTCAAAAAGAACTTGCGATTAAGTCTGGTTTGACAGATGCTGCCATAAGAAATTATGAACTTGGAAATAGATCCCCAAGTAAAGAGCAGTTACAAAAAATATCTGAAGTGCTTGATTGCGATATATCAGCATTGATCGATCATGAACCTAATTCTATTTTTGAAATAATGCACATAATTTTTGATTATGAAAAAGACATGAAGTTTAGACCTTTAGCAGGTGATGGAGAAATTAATGGACTTTTATCAAATGATGTAGACTTCAATAATTTTCTTATAGAATGGAATGAGATGAGAAAAAAGCATTACAACGATGAGATAACAGACGAGGAATTTGAAGATTGGAAGTTATCTTATCCTAAAAAATCAAGATTTTTAAAATAATTTTTTAAGATAGGAGAAATAATGATAGATAACAATAATGAAATAATGATAATTAAAGATAACTTAACACCTGAAACTACAGTTTTTCAATCTTATTTAAAAACTTTAAATCTACCATCAGAAAATATTATTGCTGATACATTTCAAAGAGAAACTGTAATGAAAAATCTACCTACACTTCTATCTACTATATCAACCGAAGATAAAAGCAACGCTAACTATTTATCTAAATTTGTAGCAGCATCAGCTATAGGTTTATTTGATGCAGCGTTAAATTACATCTGGAACGAAGTAATAGTTAATTTAAGAACTAAAATTAATTATTATGGTTTAGATACATTCTATGATAATGCCGTTGGAAACAAGAGAAGAAGCGAATATTCTAATAAAGATGACTTATCTGGAATAAAAGATAAAACTCTATTAGACACGTGTAGAAAATTAGAGTGGATTTCTGATATAATATATCGTAAACTATGTCATATTTTAGATATGAGAAATCAAATCGGTGCTTCACATCCTAATGTTTCAGTTATTAATGCATATGAATTGCTTGGTTGGCTAGATGTCTGTGTTAAAGAGGTTATAAACGAAAAACCATCTAAATCTGCAATAGTAGCTAAAAATATTATAGAAAATATAAAGGGGTTGAAAGAGGAAATAGATGATGTTACTATACAGAGTCTAGATATATCATTTAAAGATCTTTCAACTAATACTGCATCTGCACTTTTAGTAACTCTATTTGGTATTTATGTTTCTAGTGATACCCCTACTATTGTTCGAAATAATATTCTTTTAGTTTCATCGAAATTATGGGGATATGTTTTAGAATCAACTAAATATGATCTCGGTACTAAAAAAGAATTTTTTAAAAATAATTTAGAAAAAGATAAAGAAGACTTAGCGTATACTTTTTTTGAAAAATGCAATGGTCTAAATTATCTAACATTAACCGAAAAAAGTTTAACTATAAATAATTTGTGTGATGATTTATATTTAACAACACATGGATGGGATAATTATTACAATGAACCACCTATTGCAAAAGAAATAATGAAATATATAAAACTATCATCAGATATACCTGAGGAACAATCATCAAAATTAATAAAAACTTTTTTAGAATGTAGAATAGGACGCGAGGTTAATTATTGCAACGGTGTTTCCCCAAGTGCAAAGTTGTATTACGATAATTTCTTTAAAATTCTTTCAAAAGAGCAAATTAAAATTTTAATTGCTTTATTACAAGATAATTTGCAATCTATTAATGAAAACAATACAATCAAAATCCAAAATATTAAAGAAATTTTAGAATTGATTAAATCCGATTTGCTAGGAGATAGATTGAATGAAATTATAAATTATTTAATTGAATGTGCTGAAAAAAATATAATCCATACCGCATATAATCAAAAAGAATTCAAAGATTTATGTAATGGAGTAATTGAAATTAAATAAAAATTTTTACGCAAAAAAGACCGCAGCTTGAAACTACGGTCTAATTTTTTGTCCAAATGTAAACCACTTGGAACTATTATTCAATTTATTCTTTTTGACAAATGTTCCCATTTTAATCCCAGTTACAGTTTTTAATCTTCTGTAACCATTAATTTTACAAAGTTTTTTGTTTTTTTGCTACTATTCCCATTCAATAGCAAATAAGATATTAAACATTGTTGTTTTCAACACTTTAAGCATTGCTATTAGCTTTTGGCAGGATTTTGGCAGGAATCACTACTATTATATTTAATAAACTGATTTCCATTGAACTCCACCATTGATTTTTTTGGATTATCAAACTTAATAATTCCACTCATTTTTTTAGCTAAACTTCGGTCTCTATTAGGCCAAAGATGACTATAATGTTTTAATGTTATCTCTGGTCCTGAATGCCCCAATCTATTACTTACTGTTAAAATATCTGCATTAAAATGATTGATCAAATAGCTTACATGAGAGTGCCTCAACCCCTTAGCCTGAATCCTCTTAACATTAGCCAATTTAGCATGTCTATTAATAATTCTATGAATTGTATTCCTTCTAATAGGTTTGTCACAATAACTTATTATAAATTTGCTAACTCCGTATTTCTTCTGAGTGCTTTTCCATCTTTTTAATATGTTGATTGTTGAGTCATCTAATGATATAATTCTATTACCAGAATCTGTTTTGGTTCTGTTTTTTATCGTATAGGAGCTAGGACTACTTAAATCAATTGTAGAATTAATTGTAAGGGTCTTGTCTTTGAAATTTACTTTATTCCATGTTAAAGCCTGACCCTCTCCTACCCTTATACCTGTATTAAAATAGAGCCACAACATTACAAATCCCATGTGCTCATATAAATCGTCTAAACAAAAGGTAGAAATTACTTTTTGAAATTCATCTAAAGTCCAAAACGGCACATATATTTTTTCTTTGGGTATAGATTTGGTTTTCTTACTTACATTCTCATGAACAAATTCTAAATTTACAGCATAATCTAATATTTGTCTAAAGCATCCATATATCATTGAAGCATAAGTTTTACTATAATCACCATTGTTGATAAGATCAGATTTAAATGCTTCACATTTTCTAACATTTATATCTTCAATCTTAACATTAGCAAAGTATTTTTGAACTTTTCTTATTATATGAATCTTTGTTCTAAACGTAGAATCTTGCACCTTTGCTTTATAGTGTCCTATAAAATATTTTTCTATGAAATCATCTAATTTTATTCCATTTGCAAATATCCCTTGAGATTCTACATATTTTCTTTTTAGATAAATAGAATAGTCATAGCATGATTTAGCTGTACTAAAATTTTTTCCATTATTATCCTTACGACCTTTTTTTTGAATTCTCTTGCCAGTTATATTATCTATTCCTAATTCTACCTGATAAAAAAATTTTCCGTTTTTATCCTTATAAACACAAGGATATTTAGTTTTACTCATTCTGTTCCCCCTTATCGTCTAGGGAAACTCCAATTATTTTTTCAACGTAGGATTTAGGCACACAACCTATCCTTGTTCCATTATATAATGGATAACCATCATTTACAAGCTCTTTCTTTGCTCGTTGTATAATAACCTTAGCTTGATGCTCTTTAAATCCTATATCTATCAAGTCGTCTTTAGTAACCATCATCTTCATTCACCATCCTTTCTCCATGGCGGGGCTTTGCCCAAATAATTTTTTTCGTGTTTCTTAAGCCAAATTAACACATCATCTTTTACCGTATATTTTTTATATTCATCTACTAGAAATATAATAAAATCATATAACTCATCAAATCCATATAGATATTGAATCTTATAGAATATAGAAAATAAGCCGCTATTGTTGATAATATATTCAATCGACCTATCAAGATCATTATCTCTAGGTGAAGGTAATGACAATGTGTAATTCATATCTTCTAACTCATCAATCATCAACTTAGTTATTTTATGAGGTTTATTTGATCTCGCATAAAAAAACATATATCTACTAAGAATTGAACATAATAGTACTTCTTTTAATTCTTTATCGTTCTTGCACTCAAGTATCATATCTGTTATCTGATGAGCATAATCACTAGAAAATTCTGCTTCTAACCTCACCCAGTCGTTTACATTTTTGGCAATATGTCTATAAGGTTTCATGATAACTGCTCCTTCTTTTTATCATAAATTCTCAACAAAACTTTTGAATTTCGTTTCCTTGAGCCAATATAGAGTGTCTCTGCATTAAAATTATTAGATACATCACTTATCTTAGAAGGATTTCTAGGATATCTTTTCTTTTTATTTTCATTAACAACTCTGTCATATAAATTCTTATATTTGGATTTTCCCATATCTCACCTCAGTTCTTCCACGTTGAATTGATTTTGATAACTGACTTACTGATAGGCCTTCGTCTATAAAATCAACACAAATATCTAATCTTGAAAGCCTACACTTAAAATAGGTAGTTTTTATCATTTTTAAAAACCTCCTGATATTCATTGGTTTATTATAAGTATTGGTATAATTCTCACAATATATTTTCCAGGCTGTGGCACTAAAATATATGATTACACACATATTAGGCATAGCCTCATTATATGCTATCGAAAAATAGAACAGCGCATTTTTTATATAATATCCCTTAGTATAGCCTGTTGGTAATTTAAAATTAATATCTTTACCAACATTTGCATCTACTAAGGATAATTTTCCTAATATACTTTCAATTTTTGTACAACTATTAAATATATTTATTATTTTTGGCGCTACTAACAATCTCCAACTATCAAAATCAAACTTTTCATTCGGAATCAATATTAATGTAAATTGATCCACACCTAATTTCATCATTTTAAACCTCCAAATCTGTATATGCCAACAACTATAACCTATTATCTCCATATGTGGAGCGTGGCTATTAGAATACCCACGCTCTCAGTTACTGATACGCTACGCGTATCAGTAACTAAGTTTTTAGAAATCTACAGAAAGGGAATACAAATAGTTTAGGCGAGTCTACCTTTGCCAGTTTCGGACAAGAAAAGAATCCCATTCCTGGTTTTAAATTTAAACTAGGTATATTTGCAGACTGTGAAAATAACGTTCTATACGTTAAATCATCAGATTCACTAAGAACTATCCTTATAACTAATTGTTCAGTTATTGCTCTAGGTACCGTTTCAGCCGAAAACCTTTGTAATACCAAAAACACAAAGAAACCTAATTGTCTACCCATAAACACTATATTAGATAACAATGATTCAATATAATCCCTATCTTTCTTTGCCAAAGTATTCCATGAAGCTCTTAATGCTCCAAACTCATCAATCACTAATATTCTAGCTGGTAGCCCTACGTCTTGATAATCAAAGTTAGATTTCTTATCGAAAAAATCCTGTAAATCTTCTTTTCTCTGAACCATATCATTATAAAATTTTTCTATCATTGATATAGCATCCTCTTTATCAGCATAAAACCCTTGTTTTAAATTATTCTTTCCAAATGATAGTAAATCGGCAGACTTTGGATCAATAAGATAAACTAAATGTTTAATTTCTTTATTTAAAATCTGTATGAGTAAAGACTGTAACATAAAACTCTTTCCACCACCAGTTTGAGCAGCTATACCCATATGATGAAATGGTAGAACATCACTATCTGACAATTTAAACGAATAATCATCTGTACCAGTTTTAGACCAAACTAAATAATCTTTAATACTATTAAATTCTAATTGATTAAACATTTCTTTAGAGGATATGTTATAAATATATGCGTTGCCATCATTACTTAAATACTGTTGTGTAACTATATAATCACTTAAGCCTCCATTAAGCCTTATATCTTCTAGTTTCTTATCAAACTTAATATTGTTTTCTATACTTATAATTCCTTGATTTAGATTATCCCCATCTATAAATTCCACCTTAACAAGTGGCAATATCAGAACATTAAAAACTTTGTTTTCAATATAATATTTACTATCTATAAGTTGTTTTCTTAACTTTTTACTTATTCTGTAATGTGTAAAAGCATATTTAAGACCACGATTCAATCTATTCCTATAAGACCATGACATTAACAAAATAACTAATATGCAAGCTGGAATTATTAAAAATAGATTTGCAAATACACCGATATTCACAATTTTATATTTTTCTAATAAAGGACTCAGAATTTGTAATCCTAAAAATATTATCAAGCTTATAATCATGATAAAGGTAGCAAAAACACCTCTAATATATCTTGGAGTTCTCATTTAGAGAACTCCACATCTTCGGCTGTTATAGAAATATTATTTCTATATTCTCCGTAAACATTACATTTAGGATTTATCATCTTAACTCTAGAAAACTTATCATATGGTTTTGCTTTACCCTCAACTTTAATGATTATTTGTTCACCTTCGTTAAGTTTAGAAGCACCTTCACCGTAATTTGTTTTATCAGTAACAATCATACATTTGTATTTAGTTCCTTTAGGTTCTGTAGGTTTACCATTTTCATAGTCAACCCAATCTTCATTTGCTATAACCATAATTTCTTTATCTTTAAAAAACGCACTGGCATTAAACGCCATAAATTTACTTAGCCCCTTCATAATACACTCCTTTCTACTAAGTAAGTAACATTTCTATCAATATCAGCAATACACAAATCCATATCTACATTATTAGACATAAGTGCTTTGTTTGTAATACTGAATATTTGAATTAGAACTTCTTTTATAATAGTTCTTTTTTCAACTATCTTATAAAGAGCATCGTAATCATTAATCCTATATTCTCCATCAGGATTTAAACCTAAATGAATTATAGGTTCAGTCAGTATCTTATACAGATTTTCCATTAGCTCTTTACTTCCAACCTCACCAGAATCCTTATAGTTATCTAGCATTGCTTTTACAATAAGCATTCTAGTGTATGTTTCCATGAAGTTATTAATTATTTTAACTTCTTTTTTTTCTTTCATTAATTCACCCCCGATCATGTTTGTTCATTCTTCTACTTTCACATATCTTCATCCTTTTCAGGACATATTTTATCAAGATTATTAAGACTTTTTCATCACATCCTTTCGACTTCTATTATAATTATATCGGAAAAAACCTCATCTTCCTAGTGTGCAAAAGAAATGTTTGACTTTCTTTTAAAACACCATATAATGCTTATATATACACATATTACCTAGATTATCTTAGTAAATATCACCTCATTTTTTTAAAAAAATACCTCATTTTTAAAAATAATACAATTTTAAGGAGTTTTTATGAATGAAAAAAAAGAAAAACAGAACGAGAAATTTTACCAAAGTATATATACTTTTTTTGAAATTTCGCTTGATAATGAAAAAATGTCAGATAATAAAAAACATGCATTAAGGGAATACTTAAAAAAACACTTGAGAGAATATTATAAAGGAAAAAACCACGAGAATTCAAAACTAGTAAAGGATGTTGATGTTATTTGGAACTCTTTAAGTGATGCAGATAAAAAAATATATAGGAATATAGTCCAAGATCATATTATAGAGAAATATTTAGATATTAGTGCAAGAAAAAAAATAGAAAAAAAACTAGGAAGTGATATACGTGAAGCTCTGAAGGATTTATCAGATATTGAATATATAGTAAAAAATCAGGAAATAGTCAGATATATTGAATATTACAATCCAGAAAAACCAAAAGAATCATATGATGAAATTACAAAGGTTTGTGAAAAGTTTTTTTCTACAAATTTCCTTCCTAGTTTAGAAGAATGGAAAGAGGATAATAATGAACGCCTCAAGCATTCCGCTAAATATAATGTTGAAATAAATTCTAACTTCAGCTGCTGGAGGAAAAAAAACCCTTCTTTCAAGGATTGGTTTGATAGCTTAGGTGATTTAAAGGAAATACTGAAAAAAGATTATTATTCTAAATATGAATTATGTTATAAGAACGATTGGAGTTTTAATGATTGGTTTGATAACATAAGATATGGAACACTAAGAATACATGATTATTTAGAAGATGCTGTATCATATGACCAATCAGAACGATTCCCGGGTCAATCTCAGTCAAACAGATACATTATTGAAAACATAATAAAAGCTTTATCCAGGATAGGAATTACAATACTTAAGGATGAAATAGAAAAAGACTTGTACACAATCTGTAATAAATATCCAAGTAAAGAATTCGAAATCGCAAATTGGCGACTTTCTAAATATGACTACTTCATTATTGAAGAAAAAGAAAATGGCAATGCAATAGATTAAAAAGATCCATTTGGACATAAAAAATGAGGCGATGTTATTATCGCCTTATTTTAAATTCTATCTCCAAAAGGTAAAGATTTTATATATTTTTCCATAAAATCCCAATCAGGTATATAACCATCATAAGAATAAGTTCTATTTTTATCTATAATAGGATTGTCATCTGAATTCCTCTTGATTGGGAGTTCTAAAATTAAATCAGGTAAAGTTTTATTAGCTTGCCTACCATAATTATATTTATATTTATTTTTTTCTATAATAGTAGTCAAAAAAAGTTTCACTAAATCAGATAGTTCTTCTTTAGATTCAAGAGTATACAAATCTCGACCACTATAAAATTCTTTATTCTGTAAAAAGGTAGATAATACACTACCACCGCCTGCTACTGTAAGTAAACCTGGTTTTTGTGGTATTACATCATCAATTAATTCTACAATTGCAGAAACGCCATTGTTCTCTGCTGTTCTTGAGACAAAATTAATACCATTATTTACTTCTATACATTTATTTAGCTCAAGATTAACACCATATTTTACGTTAAATATGTCTTTAACTTTAAATTCCTTCCATAAATCAATATTAAGATTATACGATATATTATTATAATTTTTTGTTATTAAAGAATCTCTAATAGAGCTTTGACTCTCTCTCTCTCTAGTTTCAAGCCTTTCTATAAAATTTTCCATGTATTCCCAGTCAGGAATATATCCTTCCTTGTTAAATTGTTTATCTTTATCAATTACAAAACAATCATTTTTATCAACTTTTGCAGGTAATTTTATAACTTCGTCTTTTAATTTATTCAATACTCTAGCTCTACCATATGAATATTTGAAAATTTCTAAATTTAATACTGTGCATATAAATAGGGCACTTTTTTCGTTCATTTTAGGATTTCTTAACGTATAAACTTTGTTGCCTGTAGCAAAATCATATCTTTGGTAAAATGCTATAACCCCTTCTGCCCCTATTGTTATGCAATCTCCTTTCGTTATTCTATCATTTGACACATCAACATAACAATCAACACCATTATTAAGTCCAGTTCTTGAAATGAAAGGAACTTTTCCTTCATCTAAATCATTTTTAATAGATAATTTAGTTGTTTGTGGATTTAATAGTTTTCCAACATTAAATTCTTTCCAATTATCAATTTCAATCATCTTAAATTACCCCATCTTTTATAAGGAATGCATAATAGTTCCTAATAGTTTTTTCAAAATCTGCTTCTGTCAAAGTTGAGTAATCGGTTTTCATATATGCTTCTGCCAGCCATTCATCATTATGATCCACCTTTGCAGTTGCACTCAAGCCTTCAACTACTTTTTTATTTCTGTATAAGTCTAGCCATTTTTCTTCAATTTTTTTCCATAAAGATTCATCTTCTTTACTAAATTGTTCGACTCTTCCAAGATTTTTTCGCTTTATAAAACCATCATCTTTATAATAGCCAAAGAATGTCTCTCTTATACTACCATCAGCCGAAATATGTGGCCTTCCTAATGTAAAAACCATACAACAAGCAGATACTGATGCTCCAGGGTAAAATACTTCATTAGGTAAGGTAAAAACAGCTTCTAATGTATTGTCTTCTAACATTTTTTCTTTTGCTGATTTTAATATATTATTTGAACCAATGGCAGCTGATACAGGTAATAGTATAGCTAACTTTACTTCTTTCTTGGCCTTTCCATCATTTACCCTATTAATATTAATCTTCTTAACACAATCTGAAATAAATTCAGCAAACGAAAATCCTTTGCTAGGATCTTCTTTCCCATTTATTTGATTAGGTTTCCAGCCTATTTTGTATTTTCCTGGTATCGTTCTAGGCTTAGCATTGTAAGGAGGATTCATTAAAACAATATCTGGGTTTGCTTCAATAAAAAATTCCTCACTATCAAATAAAGAAGCTAATTTTATATTGGAGTTACCATCACCGTGAATTAACATGTTAGTAGTTGATAAACCAAAAGCTGTTTCTTCAATTTCAACACCATATATATTGTTTTTCTTAATATTTTCTTTTAAAATTTGTTTTTCTGCATCTGTAATTCGTGCTTTATCACAATCAGCTAACTCCTTAACCATTGCTTGTACTAAAAAAGACCCTGAACCACAAGCACCATCAAATACCCTTTTATACCTGTTCACTTCTGTTATTCTACACATAAACTCTGTAATATGATCGGGTGTGAATGCTTGATTCTTATCATCTTTCCCTGTGTATTTATTAAATGCTATGAAAAATAAATTAAGTATATCTTGACCTTCATCTGAGTCTTCATCAATATAAGCATAAATATTTTCTAAGATATATGATAGTATTCCTACCCAATCCTTTATATCCAAGGCTTTAACTTTTTGATTATTCAATACGTTTTTTTGAAGCAACTCTATCTTCTTTGCTTTATTATCTGATCCATCCAATAAATTCTCAAGAGTTTCTTTAATTGAACCTATAATTCCAGACGGTTTATTGTAAGACCAATAATCCCTTAACTCTTCTACCGCTTTATCATCAATTGTTATGAAACCTCTTTGTTTTACCACATCTTTTATATATAACAAAGAAGAACCTACAAATTGACTTCTTAATTTTTCGGGTATGTCTTTTTTATGTAAAAGTTCATTAAGTGCATAGGTGTTTTTTAAAACTTTTTCCCTGTCATTCTGTTTGCTTGCATTGAATAATGAAGTGTAATACTCCATAGTGTCGATGACATTTTCATTATTAAGTAATGTTTCGTCAGATATTTTGTTTTTCCAAATCTTGAATTTATCATTATTTGTATTAGCCAAAATAGCAATTATTTTTTTAGTATTGAATAAAACTTTTTCTTCATCAACATATTGTCTGAGTTGTTCTTTATCAGATTCAACAAAATCAGCTTTTGTTTCTACTAGAACAACAACTCCTCTTTCTCTATTTTCAAATCTAATATCTAGTTTAAAATGATCAGGAGTATATCCTAGTAAATTTACTAGTTTGTCCCTAGAACCAGCTGCTTTAACATATGAGAATTCGCCGCCCTCAATATTAGATGTTTTATATTCATTGCCTATTCTATTAACTATATCGTGCCTTTGCATGCTTTCTCCACTCTAATTTATAATCCTGTGTCTATCTCTTATAATATACCAATTTTTAACATTTTTTACATACTGAACTTACGACGAAATTCAATTCAAATCATAGATTTTCGGTTGAAATTCGTCTAAGCTTACATTTTCTCGCATTCAAAATAAGCGTCCTTTAGCATTTGACATAGCAAGTCATTTTATTATACTTACTATATCAAATGCTAAAAGACGCAATGTAAAAAACTACGTTTTTCTCAATTTTATAAATCCTTGGCAGGATTTTGGCAGGGATCTATATATCAATTCATTTGATTTCATTGACTTTCATCATTTAAAAACGTTGAAATTTAGAGTTTCCCATTCAAATCATTTTATATATTTATTCCCATTCGATTGTTCCTGGTGGTTTGCTGGTTATGTCGTAGACTATTCTGCCTACTCCATCTACTTCGTTTATCATTCTGTTTGATAGTTTTTGCATTAGTTCGTATGGGAGGTTGGCTGCTTCTACTGTCATGGCGTCTGTGGATGTGACGGCTCTGATGGCTACTACATTTTCGTAGGCTCTCGCATCGCCTTTTACCCCTACTGTTTTGATTGGGGTCCATACTGTGAAGTATTGCCAGATTTTTTCGTTTAAGCCAAAGTTTTTGACTTCTTCTCTTAGGATGGCGTCGGTTTCTCTGACTATTCTTAGTTTGTCTTCGGTGATGTCTCCCATGACTCTGATGCCAAGGCCTGGTCCTGGAAATGGTTGTCTCCATACCATGTCGTGTGGGACTCCTATTTCCTCTCCTAGGGCTCTAACTTCATCTTTAAATAATAGTCTGAGTGGTTCTACTAGGCCTTTGAAGTCCATTTCTTCTGGTAGGCCGCCTACGTTGTGATGGCTTTTGATGACACTTGCCTTATCTTTTCCAGATTCTATGACGTCTGGGTAGATGGTGCCTTGGACTAGGTAGGAAGCTCCGCCGATTTTGTGGGCTTCTTCTTCGAAGACTTCGACAAAGTGGTTTCCGATGATTTTTCTTTTTGTCTCAGGATCGCTGACTCCCTCTAGTAGTTTGAGGAATTCCTCACTTTTATCTACCATTTTGACATTTAGGCCGAGGTTTTTATAGGTTTCCATGACAGATTTGGCTTCGTCTTTTCTAAGTAGACCATGGTCTACAAAGATACATTGGAGATTATCTCCTATGGCCTTTGAGACGATTGTTGCTGCAACTGAGCTATCTACTCCGCCTGATAGGCCGCAGATCATTTTTTTGCCAGCGTATTTTTCTTTGATTTCTTCTATGATTTCTTTGGCAAATTCGCCCATTTTCCAAGTTTTTTCTGCCTGGCAAATGTTTAGGACGAAGTTTTCTAGAATTTCCCTGCCGTATTCAGAGTGGACTACTTCTGGGTGGAATTGGACTGAGTAGATTTTTCTGTCAGGATTTTCCATGGCTGCCACATCAGTATTAGCTGTTTTGGCTGTGGCGACAAATCCATCTGCAATATTTGATATCCTGTCTTTGTGGTTCATCCAAATAATGGATTTTTCTGGCACGTTTTTGAAAAGTTCTGATTTTGTATCTACTTCTAGGTCAGTCTTGCCGTATTCTGCCAAATTTGGTGTTTCGACTTCGCCGCCGTAGACGCTGTTTATAAATTGGTGGCCATAGCAAATACCTAGCACTGGCACGCCTAGGTCAAAGATTTTTTTATCAGCTTTTGGGCTGTCATCATTATTGACTGATTGTGGGCCGCCTGTAAGTATGATGCCTGCTAGGTTTTCTAGGTCTAGGTCTTCTAGTTGGCTATCGCACTCTTCAAGCTCTGCAAATACTCCCATTTCCCTAACACGTCTAACAATGAGTTGGTCGTACTGACCACCAAAATTTAGGACTAGGATTTTTTCTTTGCTCATTTGTTTTTCCTTTCTTTGATTAACCTTCGCTTTGTCTTTCTTCTGGGAATTTCTCATAATAGTATTGGACAATCTCTGTAGCCGTCTGCTCTATGGTGTTTTCTGTCACATCTATGACCTTGCAGCCCAAGTCTTTAAAGACCTCTTTGGCATAGGCTAGCTCTTTTTCTATCCTATCATGATCAAAATACCTGCTTGGTCCATCAAGACCAAGTTTTTTGCCTCTTTCTGACCTTATATTTTCTAATTTTTTTGGATCTATTATAAGACCTATGATCCTATCTGGATCTACCTCAAAAATCTCCCTTGGTAGTTTTGATTCTAGGAGCAAGGGCAGGTTTGAAACCTTGAAATTTTTGGTCGCAAGGATCATAGTTGTTGGTGTTTTTGATGTTCTAGAAACACCCAAAAGGACTATATCTGATTTGAGAAAACCTCTTGGATCCTTGCCATCATCATAATTTATGGCAAACTCTATAGAGTCTATCATAGAAAAATAATCTCTGGATAGTTTCCTAGTAAGGCCAGGCTTCCTGATAGCTTTTTCGCCTGTATATTCCTCAAATTTATTTATCCCATAGGATAGGATATCAAGGTCTTTTATATCTAGCTTTTGGCAAAGGTCTTTTAAGTATTTGGCCAATTCTTTGTTGGCTATAGTCTGGACTACTACGCTATAGTCTGGTATTTCTTCTATAATTTCATCTATTTCTTCTGTTGTTTGTATGTCCGGTTTTCTAATGACTCTTTTTTTGAGGTCTGGGAATTGACTCGTAACTGACTTTATATAGTTGATCGCTGTTTCACCTGTCGAATCACTTATAATCACAACCGTTAAAACATCTTCCATGCGGCCTCCTATCTAACTATTTGAGATATATCAAAAATCTGTGAAATTCTTTTTGCAAGTAAGTTTAGCATTGCAAGTCTATTGTTTTTGACTCTTTCATCCTCTACATTTATCATTGTATTGTCTAGGTAATCATTGCCCACGATGCTTGTTTTTTGGATGTTTTCAAGCTCTTTTTTGTAGTCAGCTGCTGATACCAAGCCAATATTTTCTATAGAATTGATCTGTCTATAAAAGTCTTTTTCTAGGTCTGTCTCTAATAGGTCCTCACTTATTTCGCTCGCTTCTGAGTCTTTGGCTAGGTTTATTATCCTTGTAAAATAAGAAAGGCTATCATCATTTTCTTCTATAAATTCTGATAGGGCTTTGACTTTTTCGCTCATCTTTAGGATGTTTGAAAAATCTGTATCTACAACAGCATTTACAATATCATACCTCACGCCATCATCTAAAAGTTTATTTTTTAGCCTATCTTTTATAAATGACAAACTTTTTTCTAGGCTTGTGTCGTAGTCAAAGGATAGGGCATTTATCTCTGTATATACCAAGAGGGCTTCGCTTATTAGTTTTCTAAGGTCTACATCTATGCCATTTTCTAGGATTATATTTATAATACCTAGGGCTGCACGCCTTAGACCAAATGGGTCTTGGCTACCTGTGACATATTTTTCTATAGCATAAAGACCTACAATAGAATCCATCTTGTCTGCTATAGATAGGATGATGCCGACGATTGATTTTGGCATCTCTGACTTTTGACTTTTTGGTAGGTATTGTTCCCTGATAGCTGTGGCTACTCTTTGGTTTTCGCCAGAGTTTTTGGCATAAATCTCACCCATTGTACCCTGGAGCTCAGTAAATTCTACAACCATTTTTGTAACAAGGTCAGCCTTTGAAAGTTTTGCTGCTCTTTTGACATCCTCTGTCAAATCATCACCCAGGCTAAGCTCTTGTTGGTAGCGTGTTGCAAGCTCTACTAACCTATTTGTTTTGTCTTTCATAGAGCCTAGGCCCTCGAAAAATACCAGTCTATCAAGGTCTGCTGTATATTCTTCTAGGTTTTTCTTAGCATCTATTTCATAAAAGAACTTGGCATCTTCTAGCCTTGCTACTAGGACTTTTTTGTTGCCCTCTATGACATTTTCGCTCATGTAATTATCACCATTTCTGACCAAGCAAAAATATGGCAAGAGTTTTTTCTTATCATCTAGGATCGGGAAATATCTCTGGTGGTCCTTCATAGGAGTAGTTATAACCTCAGTTGGTAGGGCAAGATAGGCTGGATCTATATCGCCAACCAAGACTGTTGGGTATTCTACAATATTTACAACCTCTTCTAAAAGATCCTCATCTTTCATGTATTCGCCGCCAACTTGGTTGGATAGGCTATTTAGGCCTTTGAGGATTATATCTTTTCTGTCCTTGCCTTTGAGGATGACATAGTTTTCTTTGAGAAGTCTTTCATAGTCTGCGATTTTTTCTATAACTATGTGGTCAGATCCAAGGGTCCTGTGGCCTTTTGTGACATTGCCTACTTCTATGCCCTCTGCATCAAATTCTAGGACTTTATCATCAAGGATTGATACAAACCATCTGATAGGTCTGGCCCATCTGATAGACTTGCCACCCCATCTCATTGACCTAGGAAATGATATAGATTTGACTAGGTCATAGACATTTTCTTTTAGGACATCTTCTAGAGTTTTATTTTCTAGCTTTTTTTCTATAAAGATATAGGATTCGCCTTTTTGTTCTTTTATTATAACATCATCAAGGCTTGCATTTTGCCCCTTTAGAAATCCTAGTAGAGGCTTTTGGGCATTGCCTTCGCTATCGTAGGCGATTTTGGCACTTGGACCTCTGACTGATTTAGTCTCTACGTTTTCATTTTCCTTGGCGTTTTCTATAAGGATTGCAAAACGTCTTGGGGTGGAATCCACCATTATATTTTCAAAACTTATTTTATTTTCGTCTAATAGTTTTTTGAACTTTTCCCCTAATTGGGCTTTGGTATTTTTGACATAGGCTGAAGGTATTTCTTCAACTCCTATTTCTAATAGGTAATTATGCATGATTTTCCTTTCTTAGGAGTGGAAATCCTAGTTCTTCTCTTTTTTCTATATATTTTTCTGCTACAAGGCTTGAAATATCTCTGACCCTTTTGATGTAGTGGCTTCTTTCTGATACAGATATGGCCCCCTTGGCATCTAGGGTGTTGAAGGTGTGGCTGGTTTTTAGGACATTGTCATAGGCAGGATATATTAGGCCTAGGTCTATGAGCCTTGCTGCTTCTTTTTCGTAGATTGTAAAAAGTTCTTCTAAAACTTTGTTGTCAGCATCTTCGAAAGAATATTTTGAGTTTTCATATTCTCTAGTATGGAATACATCTCCGTAGGTGAGGTTTTCTGACCATTTTATGTCATAAACATTGTCTACGTTTTGTAGGTACATACAAATTCTTTCTAGTCCTATGGTTATCTCTCCACTTTCTAGCTCGCAGTTGATACCGCCGACTTGTTGGAAATAGGTAAACTGGGTTATCTCCATCCCATCAAGCCAAACTTCCCAACCAAGTCCCCAAGCTCCAAGGGTTGGACTTTCCCAGTTGTCCTCTACAAATCTGATGTCGTGGGCCTTTGGATCTATGCCTATAGCCTCTAGACATTTTAGGTATAAGTCCTGGATGTTTTGAGGTGTTGGTTTCAAGAGAATTTGCATCTGGTGGTGTTGGTAGAGCCTGTTTGGGTTGTCTCCATACCTACCATCTGCAGGTCTTCTTGATGGCTCAACATAGCATGTTCTCCATGGTTCTGGGCCTAGAGCGCGCAAAAAGGTGTGAGGATTCATAGTTCCTGCTCCTTTTTCAACATCGTATGGGAGCATTACAGAACAACCTTCGTTTTTCCAATACTCTTCTAGTTTTAAAATCAAATCTTCAAAGTACATTTACATTCCTTTCCAATGCCTTAATGACCCATTCTATGGAAGAAAATCTCCCTAAGTCTAAATTTTTAAGGCTGTAGTCTATTATTATTTTGCCTATTTTCTCAAAATTTTCCACTAATTTTATATCTTTTAATTCGTCTGATCTGGTGTAGAGGAGCTTATAAAAATACAAATACTCCTGCTTGGTTAGGTAGGTCCTATCCATAGCCTGACCCTTGCAATCATCGCATACAAGAGATGACTGGTCTGGTGAAAAATAAAAATCATTTCCACTGATTTTTTTGCCGCAGATCCCACATGACGTGAAGTTTGGTTTGTAGCCTGAAAATGAAACGTATTTTAATAAAAACGATAAAAATATATTTATATAGGCCCCATCCGCTTCTTCGAAGGCATCAAAGGTACGATCCAAAAGAGTATAGACTGTATCTATCTGTATTTGGTCCATTGTCCTTGTCAAAAGATCTGCTATGGCTGATTTGTAGAGGATGATGTCATAGGATTTTTTGGATTTGGGATAAGATTTTTTGACATAACCCTCTTTTAGGCCATAAAATTGGCCCTTGGTTTTATATAGTGATAAGTTTGCCAGGATAAATCTCTGGCTTAGGGCGAGGTTTTTAGAATTTTTTTTATTTATACCCTTGGCTATGACAGGTATCCTGCCCAGGTCTTTGGTAAAGACTTCTATAATCTTTGATGACTCTTTGTAGTCAAACTCTCTTAGGATAAAACCATCTATATCCTTTAGATCATTTGTAGCCAAACCTATCCACCAATTTTTCTTTCTTGCGCCAGTCTTTTTCAACCTTGACCCAAAGTTGGAGGTTGACCTTAGATGACAAGAAATTTTCTATCTCGCTTCTGGCATCTATGCCTATTTGCTTTATCATCTGGCCATTTTTGCCAATCACTATTTGCTTATGAGAGTTTTTTTCTACTATGATTGAAGCTCTGATATCAATCAGGTCTTTATTTTCTCTTTCTTTAAAATCATCAATCCTTACTGCTATGCCGTGTGGGACTTCTTCTGATAGGAGTTTGAGGGTTTTTTCTCTGATGATTTCAGAAACTATAAATCTCTCAGACCTATCTGTGATCATTTCCCTATCGTAGTAGGCTGGGCCTTCTTTGAGGTATTCTTTGACAAGCTTTATGAAATTGTCCACATTAGAATCAACAAGGGCCGACATGGCAAAGATCTCCGCAAAGATCCCTTCGTTTTTATACATTTCTATAAGACCCTCTAGGTCATCGCCATCCAAAAGATCGATCTTGTTGATCAAAAGTACTATTGGGACTTTTACCTTTTTTAGCTCATCTATTATCATCCTATCAAGGCTTCCAATTTCCTTCGACTCATCTACTACAAAGACTACTAGGTCTGATTCGCCAAGGCTTTCTTTTGAAAAGCTAAGGAGTCTTTCTTGGAGGACGTTTTTTGGTCTTTGGATGCCCGGTGTATCTATAAAAATTATCTGGCTATCCTCATCGTTATATATTATATTTATCTTGTCCCTGGTTGTTTGGGCCTTGTTTGAAATGATGGAAATTTTTTCTTTTAAAATCTTTTCCATCAAGGTCGACTTGCCGACATTGGCCCTGCCAACAACTGAAACAAATCCTGATTTTATCATCCTAAATCCTCCTTGGAAAAACTAAAGGGCAAAAGCTCCTCTATGGTATGTATTTTGTAATCATCAGCAGATTTTGCTATTATTATTTGAGTTTTTTCATCTGCAAACTCCCTTATAACCTGCCTACAAAGACCACACGGATATGTGTAGGGGCTATCGCCTGTGATTACAATGTATTTGATAGTTTTTTCTCCATATGATACAGCTGCCGCTATGGCTGATCTTTCTGCACAGATTGTTGGGGAATAGCTTGCATTTTCTATATTTACTCCCTTATATATCTTACCAGATTTAGTCATAAGGACAGCCGAAACCCTAAAATTAGAGTAGGGAGAATAGGAATTGTCCTTGTTTTTTATAGCTAGATCTATCAATTTTTCTATATCTGTCATGAAAATATCCCAAAAATCGCCATGGCCATGGATGTACCCAGGATGGCTCCTCTTATAATCTCTTTGGCTGAGTGGATATCTGCTTCGTACCTAGACTCTGCAACTATGATTGCAAGGCCAGCTAGCAAAAACCTAACCAAAGGCTCATCTACCAAAAAAATCCCAATAGTTGCAAGACCAAAGGCCAAGGAAGTATGACCGCTTACAAAACCGCCCTTGAAGGCAGTCCCTCGTCCCTCATAAAAAACTCCCTTCAAGAATATGGTCACAATTATGATCAGGGATAAAGTGATAAGGGCCAAATGTGATGGGCGTCTAGCTATTTTTAGGATAACCGAATCGTAGAAATTTAAAAATTTATCAAAAAATATCAGATAGCCAACAAAGACTGCATTTATAGCAGCAACAAAGGTCGCAGCTGCTGATACATCCTTAGCAGCCTTGGCCATTTTAGAATATTTGCCGTCACTGGCTAGGTTGACTGCCTCCTCCAAGGCTGTATTTAAAAGCTCAAGGGATATGACAAAAACTATGGCAAAAACCAAAAACATCATCTCGATCCTAGACAAATTGAAAAACAAAGAGCCCACAAGGACCAAAACAGATGCCAGGATATGAAATTTCATATTTTTTTCGTGGTTTATGGCATAGACTAGCCCCTCGTAGGCATAGTCAAAGCCCTTCAAAAATTTCTGCCCGTGGGTCAGATTTAGTGGCTCATAGTCTTTTTGGTCGGACTTGTTTTCATTTTTTAGCTCTTCAATGATTTCTCTTTTTAAATTTTCTTTAAATTCATCTTTATTTTTATCCATCTATAACTACTTGAAAACTCCCAAGTTTTTCATTATCTCCTTTTCCTTAGCACGCATGACTTTTTTATCATCCTCTTCTATATGGTCATAGCCTAAAAGATGAAGGGTCGAATGGCAGATCAGATACATGATCTCTCTTTCAAAAGAGTGGCCAAAGTCAAGTGCCTGGTCCTTTGCCACATCCAGGCAAATTACTATATCACCAAGGAGAATTATAGGATTACCCTCATCGTCATAGGCCTTTTCGTCCATGGGAAAGGAGAGAACGTCTGTCTTTCTGTCTACATTTCTGTACTCTTTATTTAGTTTATGGATCTGATCCTCATCTACTATAGAAAGTGAGACTTCTACATTTTCGCTAAAATCTTCTGTCCTTAGGACTTCTTTTATAGTTTTTTCTGCCTGACCACTGATTTTTTCTAAGTCCAAGTCTTCTTTGGTATTATTGGATATCAGCAGATTCATTTGCTCTCCTTTTTCTCTCTTCTTCTCTTTTGAGATCATCCTTTTCGTAGGCATCTATGATCCTTTGAACAAGAGGATGACGGACTACGTCTATGGATGAGAAGTGCATAAATTCTATACCCTCTACATCTTTTAGGATATAAGAGGCTGATATAAGTCCTGATTTTCTGCCCCTAGGCAGGTCTACCTGGCTTTGGTCACCTGTGATTATGGCCTTTGATCCATAGCCCAAACGGGTTAGAAACATCTTCATCTGTTCAAATGTCGTATTTTGTGCCTCATCTAAAATCACAAAAGAATCATCAAGGGTCCTACCCCTCATATAGGCAAGGGGAGCTATCTCTATAATGCCTTTTTCCAAAAGAGCCTGGTAGGTATCAAAACCTAGGATATCAAAAAGCCCATCATAAAGGGGTCTAAGATATGGGTCTACCTTATCCTGGAGGTCTCCTGGCAAAAATCCTAGACTCTCACCAGCTTCTACTGCCGGACGGGTAAGGATGATCCTATTTACCTCGTTGTTTTTAAAGGCACGGACTGCCATAGCCACTGCTAGGTAAGTTTTTCCAGTACCAGCTGGTCCCATACCAAAAACTATGTCATTTTTCATAATCTTTTCTATATAAGACTTTTGGCCTAGGGTTTTAGGCTTGATTGGCTTGCCAGAAGATGTTGTGATAATAACTTGGTCCAAGAGGGCCTTTACCACATCCTTGTTTTCTCTTTCTAGCATATCTGCATCGTATTTTATCTTTTGAAAATCAAGCTCATTATTCCTATCAAGCTCTGAGAGCAATTGCCTAATAAGCTTTGTAGCTAGTCCTACATTGCCCTCATCACCTGAGATTTCTAGCCTGTTATCCTTTAGCTTTAGCCTTGTTGAAAACCTGTCTTCTATATATTTTTTATTTTTATCAAAACTACCAAAGAGGCTCCTAAGCCTCTCTTGGTCTACTATATCTATATATTCTTTTATTTTAATCTACTCCTTCTTTTAGATACTGGTTTATCTAAAATCTCTGCCATCAAAACAGCTTGCCTGAATTTTTTGTTTTTATTTTCCCTGGCAATCTCTTTTCTGATCTTCTCTTGCTTTTTTGCCGCATCTTTTTCTTTTTGTCTTTTGTAGGCGGCTAGGTCGCCTTCTTCTCTTGCCTTAGGCTTTGCTTTTGGGCTTGAATTTTCTATATTTTTCCCCTGGCCCATGACAAGGCTATCGTTTAACTCATCAGCAAAATCTCTCAAAACATCTCTGAAAGTCTTTTTGCGACCCAAAGATCTTTTTATTTTTTTTGTTTCCGTTTTTTTAGAAGTCTTCTGATTTTTTTTATTTTCTTCTTCAATCTCTTTTTTTAGCTCATCAAAAAAGTCTTTAAAAGATGATTTTGGCCTAATTGACATGGAAGTCATTTCCCTCATCTGAGATTGATTTTCTCATCTTTGTATCAGCCTGGACATTTTCTAGGTTATAATAATCCATCACGCCTAGGTTGCCGTTTCTAAAGGCTTCTGCTATGGCTAGTGGGATCTCGCTTTCTGCTTCTATAACCTTGGCTCTGTTTTCTTGCTCTAGGGCTATAGCCTGGGCACGACGTTCCTCAGCCTTGGCTTGGGCAATATTTTTATCAGCCTCTGCCTGGTCTCTTTGAAGCTCAGCTCCTACGTTTCTACCGACATCCACATCTGCTATATCTATTGATAAGATTTCAAAGGCTGTACCTGAGTCAAGCCCCTTGTTTAGTACGGTTTGAGAAATATTGTCTGGGTTTTCCAAAACTTCTGCATGGGTTTCTGATGAACCAACAGTAGTTACGATTCCCTCGCCGACTCTGGCTATGATTGTCTCCTCACCAGCACCACCGACTAGCCTTTCTATATTGGCCCTAACTGTGACTTTGGCAATTACTTTTACTTCTATACCATTTTTGGCAACTGCTGCTATGATTGGTGTGTTTATGACCTTTGGTGTTACAGAAACTTGGACAGCCTCAAAAACATTACGACCAGCAAGGTCAATAGCTGCTGCTTGCTCAAAAGATAGGTCTATATTTGCTCTTTCTGCCGCTATGAGGGCATCTACTACTTGGTTGATATTACCACCAGCCAAAAAGTGGCTTTCTAGGTCGTTGGTTGGTATTGGTATGCCTGCTTGGTGACTTTTGATCATGGCATAGACAATTTTAGATGGAGATACCCTTCTAAATCTCATAGCTACAAGGCTTGCCATGGATATTTTTAGTCCTGAAAACCTGGCTGTGATCCATAGGCCAACTGGCACCATGGTAAAAAATACTACAACTAATACAAATATTAGTCCTATGATTATAAATTCCATTTATTTCTCCTTTACTATAATTCTTCCTTCTTTGATACCTACTACGCTTATAACTGTGTTTTCCTCTATAAACTCTGATCTGGCTAGGCCATCATAAAGATTGCCATCGATTTCTATCCTGCCTGTTGGCCTTAGGATAGTTTTTGTTACTCCTGTAGCTCCTAGGAGGTTTTTGAGATCTTCTTTTTCTTTCTTTTCCTTTTTTATATCCTTAGCCTCTAGGATAGAATCAGCAAACAAGTCTGCCCTAAAACCAAGTTTTATAAAAATTGTCAGACTTATGATGACAGCAAGACCTGTAGCTACGATTACAAAAAGCCCTGTTTTTTTATCTACAAAAGAATCCATCACCGAATATATGGTTAGGGCAAGGCCTGTCACTCCTATTATGCCAAAGCTTGGTATAAAAAGCTCTAGGCTCAGTAGGCATATGCCAACTATAAAGGTTAGGATAGTGATATTATCTGCTATATTGTACATAGAGTTGGCTATATAAAAATATGCAAATAGACCCAGGGTTATAGCTCCAAAAACTAGTTTCTTTTTGGTAAACAAAACAAACATTAGGGATACTGCCGCCAAGACAAAGCTTGCTGCTATAAAAAGGTCATTTCCTAGCATAAAATCTCCTTTCACTTCTTTATATTATTATCTAATAAATGTCTATAAAAATCAATACATAGGGGGATTTGTGACAAATTTTACAGGGCCTTTACGAGGAGATTTTTATAAAAAAAGAGAGCCTTGCGACTCGCTTTTTATTTGTTTTTCTTCTTTCTAGATTTTTTTGTCAAAAATGATCCGGCTGAATAGTTTAGGATGTGTTTTTTGTAGACCCTAGATGCTAGGATATAGGATATATAAAGGCTTGCTAGTAGGATAGCAATAGAAATACCTGCCTGACTAAGTCCTGCACTTGCCTTTATCAATCTTAGGGGCATGAAAAATACAGATATATAAGGTACATATGAAGCGACTTTTACAAAAAGATTTGTAGGCCTATTTATAAAAATCATAGCTATCATAAAGGCTCCTATGATTGTCACCATTAGTGGCGTTGCAACCTTTGATGCGTCCTCTTGTTTGCTAGCAAGTGATCCTAGCATGGCAGCTATTATCATATAGGCCAAAAGGCTTAGGATTATGAGGATAAATATCCCACCGATAATTAAAAGTCCGTCCCTGTCTATGGAAATATTTATCTTTATCATCTCTAAAAGCCCCTTGGATTTGGCGATGAAATAAGAAATGATTCCCAAAATTATATATAGGATCGAATGGACTATGATAGCAAAGAAATTGCCCAAAATTTTGCCTGCAAAGTAGTCCTTGGCGGATACTGATGAAAATATAAATTCAATCATCTTTGACCCTTTTTCTGTGGCTATGTCAACGACTAGGATATTTGAGTACATAATTAGCATAAAATACATGAACATCAGGAGGATAAAGTAGGAAGCATAGACCATTAGGCTCTTGCCCTTATCAAGTTGGTTGATTTTTACATCTGCCTTTTTGGAAAAAATCCCAATTTGCTTTTCATTTAGACCTGCATTTTTGATGTTGATGGCATTTTGAATCTCATTTGCAAGAAGGGGCAATTTTGAAATCGCCTTAGCGTCCATGGTTTTAGTCTCAATAACTAGGACTACCTGGCCATTTTCTTCAGAAATTTCTCCATAAGACTCAATTTTTTCTGCCTTTAAGGCCTTTTCTGCCGCTTCTTTTGAAACTAGTTTATATTCATTTTCCATCCCCTTAAAAAACGGACTAGTATTTTCATCTGCTACAAGTTGATATTTATTTTCATCACTTCCAAGCTTGGCCTGATCTGACTTTGCTAAGAAATAATTTATCCCAATTGGCACTAGCATTACAAGAATAGGCACTATCACCATGGCCCAAAAGGCTGGAGATTTTATTTGTTTTTTGAAGGAATCTAGGGCTACTATTAATTTTCTATTCATTTTCTTCCACCTTTCTGGCAAAGATTTCATTTAGGCTTGGTGGCTCTTGGCTAAACATTTCAAGGTAGCCGAGTTTTCCTACAAGTTTCTCAAAAATTTCCCTGCCGTCTGCTTCATTTTCTAATCTGATAGTCCAAAGATTTCCATCTCTTTTTATATCATATTGAGGGAAAATCTCTGATAAATTTGTATCTGTTCTGACTTTTACAAGGTCTTTTTCATAAGAATTTCTAATCTCATCTGGAGAACCATTTAGGACAATTTTCCCGTTTTTTAACATGATGAGCCTGTCGCAAAGGTGCTCGACATTTTCCATATTGTGGGAGGAAAATAAAATCGTAGTCCCCTCTGCATTTATTTCCTTTATTATTCCCATCAATAAATTAGCATTGTAGGGATCAAGTCCAGAAAATGGTTCGTCTAGGATCAGAAATTCTGGCTTGTAGATAAGGCTTGCTAAAAGCTGGACCTTTTGTTGGTTGCCCTTGGATAGTGATTTTATTTTATCATCCAGACTTCCTTTTATTTCAAAACGATCAAAGTAATTTTGTAAAGTATCATCATCAAGATTTTTCATTTGGTTTAGCCTTGCAAAATATTTTATCTCTTCTCTGATGGTTTTCTTTGGAGAAAGCGAACGCTCTTCTGGAAGAAATCCAATTTTTTCAAGGGGCACTTTACTCATTTTCTCTCCTTCATAGAGAATCTCTCCATCAAAGTGGTCATAAAAATTCATCATGGAACGAAAAAGCGTAGACTTGCCCGCCCCATTTTGACCGATGACTCCGAAAAGTTCGCCTTTTTGGACTTCAAAAGTCACATAGTCAAGAGCCTTTAAGGCTCCGAAGTTTTTAGATAAGTTTTTTATTTCAATCATTTTTTTCTCCTGCAAAGCCCTTTGTTAAAACCCCTACCAAACATGGTATAAGGACGATTAGGGCTATAATCGGGCTTATTTCCTCGTAAAGGGCTGAGCAAAATAGAATTATTATTATCACAAATTGACACATAAGCATTCTTTTAAAGGCAAGATAGCCTTTTTTGTAGTATTTGACCTTATCTCTCTCATCAGATTCAGCCATGAATTTTCTATCAAAAAAGAAGTCAAAGACCTCGGTCTTTCTTTCTGGCTCAATTTTTTTGACAAGTCTATAAGTTAGATAAGATAGGATTGAGTTTATCGCTGTAAATACAAATAGAATTACAAGTATAATCAAAGCGTTTTTTAATGGATCAGAACTTTTTTTCATCTCATTATAAATAATTATAATAAAAGACAAAAGGGTAAATAAACCCGCATCTCTCATGGCATTTGCGTAGTCTATATACTTTGTTTCTATGAACCCATCTTCTCTTAGGCCATTTTCCACCTCTTTTTTAGCCTTAAAATAAAAATACAAGCCAAGACCTACAAAAAGACTACAAAGTCCAATAATTAAGGCCAAGACATTTTCACTTAGAAAAATAGAAAGAACTTCAATAAGTCCGCCTATATTTAATTTATTAAAAATAAAACCTGAACCAAAACCCACTAGCAGTCCAAAACCAGCCATGGCTAGCACGCTAGATATAATGGTTTTCTTATTATTTTTCATCACTTTCCTCCAAGCTAAAAATCTCATTAATATCCACACCGAGGACCTTGGCTATTGTTAGGGCCACAGTCACAGATGGGTTGTAATCTCCTCTTTCTATTAGGCTTATGGTTTGGCGGCTGACTCCGACCATTTTTCCAAGGTCAGCTTGGTTGTAGCCTCTCTTTTTTCTAAAGTCCGCCAAGTTATTTCTTAATTCCATCTGCCCTCCTTTCAAAATAATTGACAACTATTCTTGTCATTATTATATATTTGACAACTATATTTGTCAATACCTGCGAAAAATATTTTTTAATAAGTTTTTAAAAAATTTAATGAAAATGCAAAATGAAGATACGTATTGAATATTTTCTCTTATAAAAAAAGTGATTTAAAAAGCCTAATTTTAAATAATATCTGCATAAATTGTGAATAAAACAAAATTTTCCCGTTTTTCTATGCATTTTTTCATTTCTGTCGAATAATACCTAAAATATATAAAAAAGGAGAAAGCCATGCTAGGTGCTTTTGGGTATAGACTCCCCTGCCATTGCCATACCGGTAATCATCGGTTTAATAATGAATTTATTATAAAAAAATCCTCCGCTTGGAGGATTTTTTATTTATAATTTATAATAGAGATAGGTATCAAGTTTTTCAAAACCAAGCCCTAGAGCAGTCTCTAGCTCTATTTTTTTATCTACTTCCACAAAATATTTTATGGTGAAAATTTTTCCAAATTCATCTATAAGTGAGTTTTCCATGGCCTTTAAAAGTTCATAACATATTTTAGCCTTTTCTTTACTATCTTCTATAAAAAGTCCAAAGATTTCCCCCTTGCAAGGATTTTCTCCGTAGATTTTTACAAGGAGGCTTGCCACAATCTCTCCTTGATTTTCTTTTACAAAAACCCTAAACTTATCAAAGTCTCTCAAGAGATTTTTGCTATTATAATACATTTTCCCGGCAAATTTGTCGTGGAAGGCCTCATATTGTGGGAAATCTTCTTTGCTTAAGACTTTTACACCTTCTATCTCAGCCGGATTTTTATTAATATTTTTGCTTTCTAAGACATGAGAGTGTTCGATTATTTGGGCGTTTTCCTTAAAATAATCTTCTTCATTTAGCCAGCAAGTGTGGGATAGGCCGATATTTAGGCTGTAATCCTTAAAGTCTTTTTTTATATAAGAAATAAGCTCTTCAAATACCTTTATATCCTTATTTTTAATAACAAGAAGGGTTGTTTGGATATATTTTTCATCTTCATCCCAAAAATAAGTTGCAAGGCCTTCTAGGTCGCCATTTTCCTCAATTACTAGACTTTCTGTAGCCATAAATTCTATAGAATATTCTAGCTCCCTAAAAATGTCATTTATTTTGTAAAATCTAGGATAAGAAAAATGGGTCTTATCTCCCACAGCTAGGTCTAGCAAAGGCCTAACTTTTGCCAAGTCAGGTCTTTGTAGAGGACGAATTTGCATTAAATTCTGCCCTTCATCTTTAGGGCTTTTTCTATTTTTGTTAGGGCTAGGATAAAGGCTGCTTGTCTAAAGCTTACCTTGTGATCATCAGCTGTGGCAAAAACTTCTCCTATGGCCTTTGCCATATCTTTTTCTTGTTTTGCCATAACTTTTTCCTCATCCCAGTAGTCGCCTGTCATATTTTGGATCCACTCGTAGTGGCTGACTAGGACTCCACCGGAGTTGGCTAGGATATCTGGGATTAGTGGGATATTTTTTTCATTTAGGATTTTTTCTCCTGCCTCTGTCACAGGGCCATTGGCTGCTTCTACTACAAGTTTGGCTTTTATAGTATCTGCATTATCTCCATCGATGACATTTTCCATGGCAGCTGGGATTAGAATGTCACACTCTAAGGCAAAAAATTCTTCATTTGAGATTTTTTTTGCATCCTTATTTAGGACTGATCCGCTTTCGCTTCTTATTTTATCGAGGTCTTCTGGATCAAAACCTTCAGGATCAAAAATAGCAGATGAACCTGACTCGGATTTTTTATCCCTGGCATTGACAGCGACCAATTTTGCCCCGTCATCAACTAAAAATCTCGCTGCAAAGGAGCCTACATTTCCAAATCCCTGGAGGGCAAAGGTCGCACCCTTTAGGGATTTGCCAATTTTTTCGTAGTATTTTTTGATGGTTAGGTAGACCCCAAAACCTGTGGCAGCAGACCTACCGACAGATCCTCCCATGTCTACTGATTTTCCTGTAAAGGTTGCTATATCTTGCCTAGATCCATTTAGGGCTATATATTCGTCTGTAAAATATCCCATTATCTTGGCATTGGTATTGACATCTGGGGCTGGCACATCAATCCTAGGTCCTAGGTAATTGTTGATAGCCCTTACAAAACCACGGGATAGGCTCTCAAGTTCTCTTTCTGATAGGGATTTGGGATCAACTACGATCCCTCCCTTGCCACCGCCAAGTGGTAGGGACAAGAGTGCCACCTTTAGGCTCATGAGGGTCGATAGGACCTTGACCTCATCGTAGGTCACCGATTCGTGAAAGCGGACACCACCCTTTGATGGGCCCAGGGCTGTAGAATGAGCAGACCTGTAGGCCCTAAAGGTCTTTACAGATCCATTATCCATTTTGACAGGTATATTTACTTCGATGATCCTCTCAGGTTCTTTTATAAGCTCATAAAAAGAATCAGAAAGTCCACCAAGTTTGCAGGACTCTTTCAATTTGTTTTGCAAGTCCAAAAATTGTTCACTAGCTTTTGTCATAATTCCTTCTTTCAATTTTATTTCATTTTACTTAATTATTATACAATCAAAAAGCCGGCATGAAAACCAGCTTTTAAATTATATTTAAACTTTCATCTTATCCCTGGCAGAGCTCATCATGAGCTTGACCCTGTTGATCTGATTGACCTCAGATGCACCTGGGTCATAGTCTATGGCGACTATATTTGCCTGTGGATAGGTGTCTCTGATTTTTTTCATGACTCCCTTGCCTGTGATGTGGTTTGGCAGACAGCCAAAAGGCTGGATACAGACTATATTTTCTGCTCCCTGGTGGATAAGCTCTACCATCTCACCAGATAAGAGCCAACCCTCACCTGCTTGGTTGCCCAGGCTTGTAACACCTGATGCCATCTGGGCTATATTGTCTATATATTCTGGCTCTTCGAAACGCTCGCTTGCTCTAAGGGCCTGTCTGATTGGTTTTCTATACATCTCTATAAAGCCAATACCCATCTTTGAAAGCTGGGCTGTGACCATGCTTTTGCCGTAAATATCTTTTTTGATCTCTGAATTTTTTAGGCAGTACATCAAAAAGTCTGTTAGGTCAGGCATTATTACCTCTGCCCCTTCGGCTTCTAGGAGGTCTTGGAGGTGGTTGTTTGCTTCTGGCAAAAATTTGACCAAAATTTCCCCAACTATACCAGCCTTTGGCTTTGGTGTTTTTTCTATAGGGATAGTATCAAAATCCTCTACCATTTCACCTATCATGGCCTTGTATTTTCTGCTAGTCATAGTTGAGATTTCATCTTCAAATCTTTTTATCCATGACTCTTTTAGGGCATTGACCGATCCTTTTTCTACTTCATAGACCCTAGTTGCATTGGCCAGTCTATTTATAAGGTCGCCTATGAGGATTGACCTGATTAGGTTTTTGAGAAGTTTTATATTTTTGATTTTAGCTATATCAAAACCAGGACTTGTTTCTATGCCTTGGGCAGACATGGCTATAACTGGTATATGGCCGTAGCCTGCATCCTTTAAGGCCTTTCTGATGTAGCCGACGTAGTTAGACGCCCTGCAGGCCCCACCAGTCTGGCTCATGAGGAGGGCTAGCCTATCTGTATCGTACTTGCCAGATTTGACCGCACTTATGAGCTGACCTACAACTGTGATTGATGGGTAGCAAGAGTCGTTGTTTACATATTTTAATCCAGTATCTATGACTGATTCGTCGATGTGGTCTAAAAACTCTATGTTGTAGCCATAGTCATTGAAGGCTCGCTCCATTATCCTAAAATGCTCCCTGGCCATCTGTGGGGCAAGGATTGTATAATTATCATCCTTCATCTCTTTTGTAAACTCTACTGGCTCATAGTCTATTATCGATAGGTCTTTGTGGATTTTTTCTCCGTCAGATTTTTTCTCTTTTAGGGCCTGGATTAGGGACCTGATCCTGATCTTGGCTGCTCCTAGGTTTGAAACCTCATCTATTTTTAGAAGTGTATAAATCTTGCCGTGAGATTTTAGGAGATCTTCGACCTGGTCGCTTGTGACTGCATCTAGACCACAGCCAAAGGAGTTTAGCTGGATGAGTTCTATATTGTCATTTTTTGCCACATAATTTGCCGCCCTATAAAGCCTAGCGTGGTAGGACCATTGGTCTAGGACTCTGAGGTCTTTGTTTATATCCCCCATATTGTAGGCTATGGCATCTTCTGACAAAACTGGTAGTCCCATAGTCTCGATCAGGTCTGCCACCCCGTGGTTGATTTCTGGGTCGACATGGTATGGTCTACCAGCTAGAACTATGGCATTTAGGTCCGCTTCCTCGATCATATCTAGGATTTCCTTGCCTTTTTTCTTTATGTCCTTGTGGTAGTCGTCTTGGGCCTGCCAAGCAAAGTCTGTAGCATTTTCAATTTGCTTTTTATTTATAGTATTATCCCCATGGCTAAAGCCTGCAAAAATCTCTACCAATCTTTTTTTGACTATTTCTTTTGACTCAAAAGATATATATGGGGCCATGTATTTTGTTTTTTTGAGATTATCAACGTTGTTTTCTATCAGATTTGGATAGCCTGATACAACTGGGCAATTCATATGGTTCTTTGCCATGTCAAACTGCTTGTACTCATAAAATACGCCTGGGTAGAAAATGAAATCAGGATTTTTTTCTATCAGACTTTCTATATGGCCATGGGCAAGTTTTGCTGGATAGCAAGCAGTCTCTGATGATATAGAGGCTATGCCTTTTTCATAAAGTTTCCTATCAGAATCTGGCGATAAGACTATATCAAAGCCTAGGCTTGTAAAAAATTTGTGCCAGAATGGATAGTTTTCGTACATATTTAGGACCCTAGGGATACCGACTGTGCCCATTTTGGCCGCCTCTCCCAAAGTTTTTCTGTCAAAAAGAAGCTTGTACTTGTATTTGTACATATTCATATCATCTTTTGACTTGTCTATCTTGACCCCGGCTCCCCTTTCGCACCTATTGCCTGTTATATATCTCCTACCGTCAGAGAAAATATTTATCATCAAGGAGCAATTGTTGGTACACTTGCCGCACCTAGCATTTTTTTGACTATAGGAAAAGTCATTTAATTGATCAAGGTCTGCTAGGCTTGATTGGCCTGTGGACTTATCTTTGGCAATGAGAGCCATACCCATAGCCCCCATAAGGCCTGCGATCTCTGGCCTTGTGACTTCTCTTTCTGATATTTTTTCAAAGGCCCTAAGGATGGCATCCCCGTAGAAGGTACCACCTTGGACAACTATATTTTCGCCCAAGCTTTTTGGGTCTCTGACCTTGATTACCTTTTGTATAGCATTTTTTATAACCGAATAGCAAAGCCCAGCTGCTATATCCTCAAGCTCCGCCCCTTCTTTTTGGGCTTGTTTGACCTTTGAGTTCATGAAAACTGTACACCTAGAACCAAGATCTGACGGGCTCTTACTTCTGACTGCTCTTTGTTGGAACTCTTTGACATCCATAGACACAGAGGCTGCAAAGGTTGATAAAAATGATCCGCAACCAGAAGAGCAGGCCTCATTTAGCTGGATAGAATCTATGATCCCGTCCCTGATATGGATTGCCTTCATGTCTTGACCGCCTATATCTAGGATAAAATCTACATCTGGATCAAAAAACTTGGCGGCCCTATAGTGGGCAATTGTCTCTACCTCTCCCATGTCTATATGGAGGGCGTTTTTTATAAAATCCTCCCCATAGCCACAGATACCTGATGAGGCTATATAGGCTTTTGGATTTTTCTTTTGGTAGGCAGCTTTTATCATTTCTATAACAACATCTAGGGGTTGGCCCAAATTCATCCTATAGTCTTCTAATAAAATCTCACTATCTTCTGAAAGTAGGACTATTTTTGAAGTTGTAGATCCTGCATCTACTCCCAGGTAGATCGGACCCTCGTAGTCTTTTATATCCCTGTAGACAATCTTGTCTGTCTTGTGTCTTTTTTTGAAATCTTCGTATTCTGATTCAGAAGCAAAAAGAGGATCTAGTCTTTTTGTCATCTCCATATCCTCTTCTATATCAGAATCAAGCCTTGCCATAAGATCCTTGTAGGCAATTGGTTTTGAGTTTTCGCTAGATAAGATAGCTGCGCCCTTGGCTACATAAAGCTGGGCATCTTCTGGTATATAAAAAGTATTTTCATCCTCGCCTAGGGTTTCGACAAACCTATCCCTGAGAGATGACAAAAAGTGAAGTGGTCCACCCAAAAATGTGACATTGCCAGAAATTGGCCTACCACAAGCTAGGTTTGATATAGTCTGATTGACCACTGATTGAAAAACAGATATGGCTATGTCTTCCCTACTAGCTCCCTGGTTCATCAAGGCCTGGATATCAGTTTTTGCAAAAACCCCACATCTAGATGCTATTGGATAAACTTTCTTATAAGATTTTGAAAGCTCGTTTAGGCCTGCCGCATCGGTATCAAGGAGGGCTGCCATCTGGTCTATAAAAGCACCTGTACCGCCTGCACAGATAGAATTCATCCTCTGCTCGACAGATCCTGTGAGGTAGGTGATCTTAGAATCCTCACCCCCAAGCTCTATCACAACATCAGTATCTGGTATAAACTCCTTTATAGCCCTAGTTTCAGCTATGACCTCCTGGACGAAATTTATGCCCAGACTTTTTTCAAGAAACATACCGCCAGATCCTGTGACAGCCACAGTGACAAAATCATCCCCGAACCTATCACTGGCATCAGTCAAAACCCTCTTTACAGTTTCTTTTACATCAGACTTGTGCCTGGTATATACAGAATAAATTGTATTGTAATCCCTATCAGTCACAACGATTTTGACCGTTGTAGAACCGACATCTAAACCCATGTGTAAATTCATATTCTTCCTCTCTAACTGAATAATTAATTTACGATCTCTATAATTATAAAAATTTTTAGGAAAATTTCTATTTTTTTTATATTTATATCCACCCTATTTGCTAGGGAATGCGTACTACTATTATACCATTGATAAAATAAAGTAAAGTCATTCTAAGATAGATACGAACTTATTTTATAAATTAAATTTTTTTTGTAAAATTATTTTTACAAAGACAAAATAGATTGTTTTTATTAGAAATATATTAATTATTTTATATAATAAACTTTGATTTTTATACAAGATTTTTCCCACAAAAAAAGACCCAAAAATATTTTGGACCTATAAAAATAATAAGATTTTTTTATTTTATACCGCAAGCATCCTTGGCGAGTCTGTCTGCTAGGTCGTTGTATTTGTCGTTGGAGTGGCCCTTGACTTTGACAAAGGAAATTTGAATTTCTTTTCTCTTGCCATCTATAAAAGTTTTATAGGCTTTTGTAAGGTCATTGTTGGTTTTCCAATCTCCATCCGCCCATGATTTTATTCCTTGGTAGTCGTGGTAGATTATTATTTTTTTGTAGCCTTTTTCTATAGCCATGTCTATGGCAAGCTCGCTTGCCTTGACTTCTCCTGCTACATTTCTGTGGATATAATATGAATCTTTGTAGGATTTTTTAAAATGCTCTTCTGACCCATCCTTGATGAGGACTACTCCTGCCCCGTAAGTTTTTTCTGGCAGATTGAAAGACCCATCCACATAGGCAATTACTGTGTCTGTGTCAACTTCGATTTTATTCTCTCCGCCTTTAATAAAAGCTTCCGCTTCGGATTTTGTTTTAAAAGATTTATAAATTGCTCCAGAATAGCCCTTTACTTCTTTCAAACAAGAATCCCAGGATGTGTAAATCCCAGGATTCCTGCCCTTTCTTACTGCGTAATATTTCATAGGCTATCTTTGTTTGCCCAATAAGTGACTGTGCCAGGTCCTACTGTGAAAAGACCATTGCCATTTTCATCTATTATTACATCTTCATTTTTGCCAGATAGGTCTACATAGGTTGCGCCCGCTTGGTCTTCTCCTACAAACATCTGTTTTTCTGCCATATCCTTGATAGAAATCAAGACTGCTAGTGGGCTGTGGTCTTCATCCCCTCGTCTGACCCAACCTATAACTGATGGATGGTCAAAATAATCATCCTGGTCGCCGTAGTTGTATTTTTTTCTCACTCCCATCATCGTATCGAGCATATCCTTTAGAGGATCAGTTTTGACATCTCCTATTAGCCCATAATAGTCTCCGGCAAAGATACATGGATAGCCATCTCTCCTAAATAATATCAGGGCGTAGGCAATCTCTTTGAACCATTCTTCTACCCAAGAATCTAGAGCCTGGCCCGGTTGGGAATCATGGTTATCGACAAAGGTTACAGCCTGGGCTGGGAAATCTCCTACAATTGTATTGTCAAAGATTTTTCTCATGTCATATTCGCCCATAGACTTGCTTGCCTCCTGCATATGAAAATGCAAAGGCACATCAAATAGATCTATCTCAAAGTCAGAATTTTTTAGGTAATTTTCTATAGCGCCCTTGTCATATTGCCAAAATTCTCCAAAAAGATAAAACTTGTTCTCTCCATATTTTTCTGTCAAATACCTAGAAAGTTCAAAGATAAATTCTTCTGATATGTGTTTTAGGGCATCATACCTAAAGCCATCAACCTTGGTAGTTTCTATGAGCCAATCTACCCACTTGTAGATCTCAGCTTTGACCTCTGGATGGGAGTGGTCTATGTCACAATTCATCAGATAATCAAAATTGCCTTTTTCTGCTGATACGTCCTGGTCCCAGTATTTGCCATCTCCTAATATCCTATAGATGGCAGAGGTTTCTGTTTTGACATCATAATCAACCCCTGTGAAATGGTAATAGTGCCATTTCATATCAGAGTATTTGTTATTTCTGCCCTCAAAATCAAAACCTGTCCAGGCTTCTATTTCGATTTCTCCAGATACATCTAGTTCCCTATTGTTTTGATCGACCATCTTGGCCTTGAAGGTCTCAGTAAAGTCTGCATTGCCCTTGTGATTTAGGACTACATCTGCGTAGGATTTTATACCTGCCTCATGGAGATCGGCTATGGCCTTTATTAGCTCATCTTTTGTACCGTATTTGGTTCTGACTGTGCCTTTCTGGTCAAATTCGCCCAGGTCCCAAAGGTCATAGATGCCATAGCCTACATCATTTTCTCCACCGCCCTTGCAGGCTGGTGGTAGCCAAAGGGCATCAATCCCTGCTTCTTTTAATTTTTTTGCATCCCTGGATAAGTTTTTATAAAAATCTCCAGATCCATCTGTGTCCCACTCAAAGGACTGCATCATTATTTCATTTGCCATTAGTCTTCCTTACATATGTCTATGGATTTGCTTGCGCCAATCCTATCTGCTCCTGCTTCTATCAGGTCCATAGCTTCTTTTCTCGTGTGGATACCTCCACTTGCCTTGACCTTGGCCTTATCTCCTACAGTTTTTTTCATGATTTTAACATCAGAGACCCTAGCCCCTCCTGTAGAAAATCCTGTAGAGGTTTTGACAAAGTCTGCACCAGCATTCACTGCTAGCTCACAGGCCTTTATTTTTTCCTCATCTGTCAAAAGGCAAGTTTCTATAATTACTTTGAGGATATTATCCCCAATAGCTTTTTTTATAGCCCTGATTTCATTTTCTACATAATCGTAGTCTTTTTCCTTTAGCCTGGAGATATTTATAACCATATCCATCTCGCTAGCCCCATCTTCTATGGCCTTTTGGGCCTCAAAAACCTTGGCGGCAGTAGACATTGCCCCAAGTGGGAATCCAACTACAGATGCTATCCTTATGTCCTTGTTGTAGGATCTGATAAAGTCCACAAAAGAAGAATTGACACAGACTGAGTAGAAATTATTTTCTACAGCCTGGTCAACCAATGCCTTTATATCAGCAAAGCTTGCGTCAGCTTTTAGGTTTGTGTGGTCTATATAAGAATTTATTTTCATCTTTACTCCTTGTATTCTACCATGGCAAGGGTTAGGTCGTCACTCATCTCCTGCCAATTAAAATCATTTATCTCTGCAATTATTTTTTCCAAATCTTGGTTTTTATAAAAAGATTCTCTCAGTCTTTCTAGGCCAAACTCCCTAGAGTTTTCATCCTTGGCCTCTATAGCCCCATCTGTGAAAAACAAAATTTTGTCCCCATCGGCTAGGTCTACCGCCTTTTCTTCGTAGATATCTGGCTCTATGATATTTGAGATCATCCTGCCAGATACCAAAAGATAAGAAGCCTCGACTGAGTCCCTGCTTATGATCAGTGGCGGGCAATTGTGGCCAGCATTAGAAAAAACAAGAGACCCTGTATTAAAATCAAAAATCCCCAGCCAAGCTGTGAAATATTGGCTAGAATCTATACCCAAGTCTGTAAATTTTTTCCTGAGGCTTAAAAGGACTTGGCCAGGCGAATAATCCGGATGCTTGTCAAAAATAGCAAACATGGTCACCTTCAAAAACATAGTCATAATAGAAGCCTTGACCCCATGGCCCATGACATCAGCTATATAAAAAGCCGACCTATTTTCGTCTATCTTTATCAAGTCATAGATATCCCCAGACACCTTTTCTGATGGGTTATAAATAGCAGACAGGCTTAGCCTGCCGTAGTCCTTGTTTTTGGGCAAAATAGAAGATTGGACACGCCTTACAAAACGGATATCATCTAGCATATCCTTGTTGGCATTGTACAGGTCTATCTTTAGGATAGACTCCCTAGTTATATCCCTATAAACCTCGATCACTCCTGCAAAAAAATCGTCCAAATATATAGGTGAAGTTTTTATAGAATAATATTTGCCATCTATAAGCCTCTCCTCTATCATGCTTGTATTTTTTATAAGCTGGTTATTGGTGGCAAAGATCAAATCTATATTTTCCTCTAGGTAATTTCTGAGACTATCACTTTGATCTATAGCATTTTTTAGGGCATCGTTAATAAAGGCCACCTGGCCCCTATCATCTATAATCCTAACCCAATCGTCCATGGCATTTAGGATGAAAAAATTGATATTTTGTTCTAAATTTTTATTTTCCAAAATATTTTTTGTCATACCTACCCCTTTTTATACTAATATAACTATATTCTATTAGATATTTTCTGCAATCGACTTGTCCTATAGAAAAAGACCAGGTAGGAGAGGAAAAAATCCTCCGCCACCTAGCCTTTATTTTATAGAGATTTCTCTAGTTTTTCTATATATTTTTCTACACGTTTTATAATTGATTTTTGTTTTTCTATAAGTTTTATAAGGTCATGTCTTAATTGTTCATCAATATTTGGTGTTTTTACAAATTCTTCTGCCCTAGCAATAGTCTTTTTAACTTTTTTCACTGCTATTTTAAACTTAGAAATAGTATTTTTTATTTTTGCCTTTTCATCGATTTTTTCTAGGGTAAAGCTAGAAAGATCTATACCATAGTCATCATTTTCCTGACTTTCTTTTTGATTCCTATTATTGTCTTTATCTGGGCTTTCTTTTTGCTTATTATTTTCTAAAGATTTGATCTTTTCTTCGATCTCTTTGATCTTTGTTTCTATTTCCCTGATATCATCTTCTAATTTTTTGACCTTTTCCATCTCAGGAGATTTTTCTAATTCTTTGATATGGGCTTTTATCTTTTCGACATCTGCCCTATCTTTTTCTAGTTGAGCTTTGGCAGTTTCTAAAGTGTTTTGATCGACAGGATCTCCAAGTTTCCCTTTCTTCTCTCTTAGTTCATTCTCTTTTTTAGAGAGTTCATCCATAGCAGCTGTCTTTTTATATAGGTCAGCTTTTGCTTGGTCCACCGCTTTTTGTAATTCTTTTAGACGGTCATCCTTGGTTTTATCATTCTTTTTATTTTCTAAGAATGCTTTTAATTCTCTAGCTATTTCCAAAGATCTTAGCTTGTTATCATAGTCCTCTTGCAGTTTTGATTCTTGTTCATTTAGTTTATCGAGGGCATTTTTCTTTTCTTCTTTTTGGCTTTGGATATTATCTAATACTGATTGAGAAGCTTTTGCCTTTTTTAGGTAAATATCTTTTTCACCTCTGAGATCTTCTTCATTATTTATGACAAAAGGGTCTTCTTTCTTAGTCAATCTCTCTTCTAAAAAATCAGCGGCAGCTTTAGACCTTGCCACCTCTTTTTTTCTTTCAGCTTCTTTGAAAATTAGTTTTGAGTAGTCACCAAGGGCTTTTTTTGTATTTTCCTTTGCCTCACCGAGTTCTTGCTCTACTTTTTGTTTTTCTTCTTGCTTATCTTCGATAAATTTATCTAGATTTTTTGACTTATCTCCTTCAAAAAGTTTTTGTATTTCTCGGGCCTGTTTGTGTTTTTCATAGGCTTTTAACTTATCATCCCTGGTTTTTTGATCTCCCTCTATGGTTTCACCTATGCTCTTTAGGGCTTTACCAATTGGACCAGCTTCATCATTCTTTTGACGAATTTCCTCATCAATCTTTTTAATATTTTCTTTTTGTTTTGCCTTAAAATCTAAATAGTCTTGACTTTTTATTTTTTCTGACTTATCTGTTTCTCTTTCATACCCATCAAAAAATTCTTTTATTCCTTCCTTTTTTGAGGAAAGTTCATTTCGCTTTTGCACATTTTTATTATATTCTTCCTGAAATTCAGCTTGCTTTTTCTTATTTTGAGTTAAAATATCATCAGCCGCCTCATATTGTTTTTTTAGTTCTTCCCTTTTATCTTCTGGGATGAATTTTTCCCCATCAGGAGACTGGTTTTTGGCTTTTTCGTAGGCTTTCTCTGCTTGTTTGACTTTTTCCTGAGCTTGTTGGGCCTCTTTTTCTGCCTGACTGATTTGTTTACCCAAGGATTCAAGTTCTTTGTCTATTTTTTTGATCTCAGAATCTTTTTCTATGATTGCTTCATTGTTTTTTATATTGTCTTCTACTATGGCAAGCTTATCTTCTTCTGACTTTTTTTCTTCTAATTTTTCTGCCGCTGCTTTTTTCGCTTGTTCTAGTTCATTTACTAACTGAGTCTTCTTTTCCTCGGCTTCTTTTAGGTTTTCCCTTGCCATATCTAGGTCAGACTTTGCCTTTTCGCTAATGTTTTTAATCTCATCTGCCCTTGCAGAATTGACCCCACCTACAAAAGGCAGGACTGATGCCATCACCAAACTTGTTATAATAATTCTATTCTTTTTCATTGTCTTAACTCCTTAAAATTTATATTTTTATAATAAAATATTGGATGTTAAATTTATGTTAAGAAGATCAATTTTTTACAAAAATTATAAAGACGATGAATAAGCCATTTTACATAAGTTTTTTCTATATTTTCACAAGCTTTGGTCAATAAACATAAAATAAAAAAACACCCACAAGGGTGTTTTTTATAGATTAGTCATTCTTTTTTCTTAGACCAAGACTTGCTAGGGCTGCTCCTGCAAGAATGCTTATAATAGATCCAGATCCTGCCACACCTGTTTTTGGGTTTATTTTACCCTTGGCTGGTGTAGACATTGATTTCTTGTTTTCTTTTTTAACTTTTTTAGGATCGGTATTTTCTTCCTTTTTGTCAGTTTCTTTTTCTTTTTCTACAGATGGTTTTTCTTCCTTTTTGTCATCTGTTTTTTCTTGGCTTGGTTTTTCTTCCTTTTTGTCATCTTTATTTTCTTGACTTGGATTTTCTTTATTTGTATTTTCTTTTGATTTTTCTACTTCTTTTTCGATCTCATCGGTCAATTCGCCTACAAGCTTGTTGTACTCTTCCTCATCCTCTTTGTTTTTAAAACTATTTGGATCTAGAGGTATAGGTCTTCTTGTACCAATCCTAACTATCTTGTTCATAATTTCTGAGATTTTTTCACTTTTAATAAGAGTTTTTTTGACAGTTTCTTTATTGCCATCCTTATCTAATAGGTATATGTGATTAAGAGTATCTCTAACCAAACCCTTTCGGCCTTCTCTATCTACAACTTCTTCGCCTTCGTATAAATTAGGGTCTTCTACATACTCTATACCATAGTCAATTTTTTTATCTTCGGGGATTTTTTCTTCTTTTAGGTTTGAACCAAGGGTTACAGTCCAGCCTCTTCTGTCAGATCCCTCTATTATTAATTTATAGTATTTGTTGTGCTTTTCATTTTTAAAACTACCCAATAGCTCGTATGAGTTATGCTTACCTGTATATGGGTTGTACATTTCAAGGTATCCCTGCTCTATAGCTAAATTTATAGAATTTTCCCTATCATCAAATTTTTTCTTATAAGGACCACCTATATGTGACAGCCATTTTTTCTCACCCTCTTTAAATTTATCATTTTCTTCTACGATTACCTCTCTTTTTTCATTCTCTACAAGTTTACCGTCTTCTTTTTTAATATTGTATTTAATATCTAAATTATTTTTATCCTCTTCTAGGATTAGTGAGCCAGGTGTTTTTTTATATTCTATCTCACTATTCATATTTTGATATAGAGCTGTATATCCAGTATTATATCCTGAATATGTACTCCACATAGTGTTTCCTGTTTTATCAGAAACTGGCCATTCTAGTCCTTCTACTCCTATATTTTTATAGTCTTCCTTATTTACTTTCTTCCAACCATTTGTATCATAGAAAGTATACTTAGAATAATCAATAACTTTATCTTCACCTACTACTAAATCCTCTTCTTTAAATCCAGCGAATAGGTGTACTCTCTTGCCTTGAGCATCTTCAGCATATAACCTCAAAGCAACCTGTGCTTTTATTTTCTCGCCATCTAGATCTTTGTCATAATTTTTACCGTATTTACCTGTATCTTTACCCCATACTATTTTATGAGTATATTCTTGGGCAACTGCTTGAACAGGTTCATTATCAATATTATCACTAAATTCTATATCAGAATTACCCTCGTTTTGATTGTTATCAACTCCTATTTCATTTGTAGGTTCAGAATCTTTTTCTTCTTCTTTTTCTTCGAGACCTTCTTCTACAGATGCTGGATCAGTATCCACCCCCCCATCTGCTAAAGAATGGCTTGGTTGAGCTATTAGTGCGAATCCTAGCATACATGATACTAGGCCTATGCTTAGTTTTCTCATTGCATATTTTGGTTTTTTTTCTGTATTTTTCATTATATCCTCCTTGAAAACCTTTACTGTCTTTATACATCATACTTTATATACAATTATCTTCAAAAATTATATTATAAATAATTTGTCTAAATACACAAAAAAAGCCACTCTCATCAGAGAGTGGTCTTTATTTAAATTATAATCTAAATAAAATCTGCCCATTGCCGCGAAAATGGGCTGGTGGTGTTTAGACTAGTTCAATTATTGCTCTTTCTGAGCCGTCGCCTCTTCTAGGTCCTAATTTTATTACTCTTGTATAACCACCATTTCTTTCTTCGTATTCTGGTGCTATTTCATTAAATAGTTTTTGAACTACTGATGGCTTGTATAAGTAGCTTGCTGCTTGTCTTCTGGTGTGAAGAGTGTTTTTCTTGCCTAGTGTGATCATTTTGTCTGCCATTTTTTGGCATTCTTTTGCTCTTGTGACGGTTGTTTCGATTTTGCCGTTTTCAAGAAGTGATTGCACAAGGTTTCTTAGCATAGCAGATCTATGGTCTGTTCTTCTGCCTAGTTTTCTCTTGCCTGCCATATTTCCTCCTATTGTTCATCTTTTAGACTTAGTCCAAGTTCGTGGATTTTGTCTATGACTTCTGTTAGTGATTTTTTGCCGAAGTTTTTGATTGTTTTTAGCTCAGATTCTGAAACTTGTATGACATCCCCAAGTGTGTCAAATCCTGCTCTTTTTAGACAGTTGAATGATCTAAGTGATAGGTCTAGTTCCTCGATTGTTTTATCTAGGTTTTCGTCCCTCTCATCTTCTACTATTTCTTCTACTATCTCTTCTTCTTCTGGTGGGAATTGCTTATCTGGCAATTGGCCAAAGAATGCGAAGTTTTTTGTTAGGATTGATGAGCCTTCTGCTAGGGCTTCTTGTGGGGTGATTGTTCCATTTGTCCATACTTCTATGATTAGTTTGTCATAGTTTGTGGATTCTCCTACCCTGGTATTTTCAACTGTGTAGTTGACTTTTTCTACTGGGGTGAATGATGAGTCGATTGCTATAGTTCCTATTGGGTCAGAGTCGTTTTTGTTTTCTTCTGCTACCCTGTAGCCTTTTCCATTCGTCACATCCATAGCTATAGTAAGTTTGCTTTTTTCGTTGACTGTTGCTATATAGTGGTTTGGATTGGCTATTTCAACTAAGGCATCTTCTTTTATATCTTTTGCTGTTACAATCTTTGGTCCTTCGATATCTAAAAATAGTGTTACATCTTCGTCTGTGTGTTTTTTGACATCTAGACCTTTGATATTTAATATTATTTCTGGAACGTCTTCAACTACTCCATCAATTACTGAAAATTCATGAAGTACTCCATCTATAAGTATTTTTGAGACGCTAGAACCAGGTAAGGATGATAGAAGCACCCTTCTCATGCTGTTTCCAATGGTTGTACCATATCCTCTCTCTAGTGGATATAGGGCGAATTTGCCGTAGTGGTCTTCTTCCTTTATATCCAATATTTCTATATTTGTATCTATTTTTTCGATCATGGTAGCTCCTTAGTTCTAACTTTATTTTAATTTTACTTAGAGTAAAACTCTACTATCATACGTTCTTCTACTGGTATATCGATGTCTTCTCTTGTAGGGAATTTTTCTACTTTTACTTTTAGATTTTCTATATCAGAATCTAACCAATCTACTACACCAAATGATGCGTTTACTTCTTTGATGTTTTTAAATAGTGTTTTTGATCTTGATTTTTCACAAACTTCTATAACATCGCCTTCTTCTACTAGGTATGATGGGATGTCTACACGTTTGCCGTTTACTAGTAGGTGGCCGTGTGTTACTATTTGTCTTGCTTCTCTTCTTGTTCTAGCAAGTCCTGATCTAAAGGCTATGTTGTCAAGTCTTCTTTCACATAGGATGATTAATTGCTCACCTGTTTGACCCTTCATTCTACTAGCTTTGTCGTAGTAGCCTCTAAATTGTTTTTCACTTACACCATAAATGAATTTAGCTTTTTGTTTTTCTCTTTGTTGCATACCATATTCAGATAGTTTGCTTCTTCTTTGTGGAAGAGCTCTATTTGAGCTACCTGTATATCCTAGGTAGGCTGGAGAAATTCCTAAAGCTCTAGCTCTTTTATATACTGGATCTTTGCTTACTGCCATAATATCTCCTTATTAAACTCTTCTTCTCTTTGGTGGTCTACATCCGTTGTGTGGGATTGGTGTTACGTCTTTGATCATGGTAACTTCTAGACCTGCTGCTTGTAGGCTTCTGATTGCAGATTCTCTTCCTGAGCCTGGTCCTTTTACATAAACTTCTACAGTTTTTAGGCCGTGTTCGATAGCTTTTTTAGCTGCTACGTCTGCTGCTTCACCTGCTGCAAATGGAGTAGATTTTCTGCTTCCTCTAAAGCCTAGTTGTCCTGCGCTTGCCCAAGAGAGTGCGTTTCCTTGCATATCAGTAAGTGTTACCATTGTGTTATTGAATGTTGATGAGATGTGAGCTTGGCCACGTTCAACATTCTTTTTAACTCTTCTTCTACCCTTGGTAGATTTTTTTCCTTTTGGAGCCATTTATTAACCCTTTCTGTTTTTTCTTGTTCTTGCGTTATTTTTTGTGTTTTGTCCTCTAACAGGTAGACCGTTTTTGTGTCTAAGTCCTCTATATGAGCCGTTTTCTCTAAGGGCTTTAATGTTTAGACTTCTTTCACGTCTTAGGTCACCTTCGATTGTGTAGTGATCTAGTTGTTCACGTATTTTACCTAATTCATCTTCTGTTAGGTCTTTCATTTTTGTATCAGGATTTATTCCTGTGTTTTTTAAGATTTCATTTGCAGTTGCACGACCAACTCCATAGATATATGTTAGTCCTATTTCTGCTCTTTTTTCTCTAGGTAAATCTATACCAGCTATTCTTGGCATTGAACCCTCCTAACCTTGTCTTTGTTTGTGTTTTTGATTTTCGCAGATTACCATTACTTTACCATTTCTTTTGATAACCTTGCATTTATCACACATTTTTTTAACTGATGCTCTAACTTTCATTTTTGCTCCTAACTTAAGTTTATATCTTGTTTTTAGATTTAACTTTGGTAGCTTGGATGAATGTTTTGCCTATTTTTTTGGCAAAATGTCCTAACGGTGGCTTTGACTTATCGCTACGCTTGTCTCGAATATGAAGGATTGTAAATCCTTCACCCAAGATCGTGGGACTAGCCGATATATCGTCGGGCTATTTTTTCCTCCAAGTTATTCTACCTTGGCTAAGATCATATGGGGATAGTTCTACAGTTACCTTGTCCCCTTCTAGTATTCTAATGCTGTTCATACGAAGTTTGCCTGATAAGTGGGCTTGTACTTCGTGTCCGTTGTCTAGTTTTACTTTGAAGATTGCATTAGGCATTGCTTCTTCGACAACTCCTGTAACTTCTATAGCATCTTTTTTTGACATCGATAGAACCTCCTTATATTTCTTTCTATGTCTATTGAACGCTTGTTAGTTTTATCAAAGACTGATCTAGAAATCTTTTAAAGATTCTATCACATCTACTTTTCTTTTTATCATAAATTAAGTTACTTTCCTAATTTATCTTTAAATTCGTTAAAAACTTCTTCTGGAGAATTAGCGCCATCTATTGTTATAAGCTTACCCGCCTTTTCATAGTAGTCCATGAGTGGCTTGGTGTGGCTGTTGTATACTTCTATACGGTTTTTGACTGTCTCTTCGTTATCATCATTCCTTTGGATGAGTTTTGATCCGCACCTATCACATATGCCTTCTTTTTCTGGTTTGTGGTTTTGTATGTGGAAGGTTGCTCCGCAGTCTGGACAAACTCTCCTACCGGTTATCCTATCGATTAAGATTTCTTCATCTACATCGAAGTATATAACCTTGTAGATTTCGGTATTTCTTTCTTTCATACCTTCATCAAGGGCCTTAGCTTGTAGCATGTTTCTTGGAAAACCGTCAAATAATACTATTTGACCCTCTTTTTTGTCGAGTTTGTCAAAAGCATCCCATACTAGATCAATTGTTAGTTCATCTGGTACTAGGTCGCCTTTATCCATGAAAGATTTTGCTTTCATTCCCAGTTCAGTTTCATTTGAAATATTGTATCTGAATATATCACCTGTTGCTATCTGAACTGCATCTTTGTTTTTTAAAATTTTACTTGATAGCGTGCCCTTTCCAGCTCCTGGTGGGCCTAACAAAATTATATTCATCTCTTACCTATTTAAAAATCCTTTATATTGCTTCATTGTCATCATAGCTTCGATTTGTTTAACTGTTTCTATTATTACCCCTACTACGATGATTACTGATGAACCACCGAAGGATATATCAAGTCCTAATAGTCTGCTTGCTATAGCAGGTACTATTGTTAGTAGGGCAAGGGCAACAGATCCTATGAATGTTATTTTTGTTGATACATTTGCTAGGAAATCACTGGTTGGTTTCCCTTGTCTAATACCTGGGATGAAACCACCGTTTTGTTGTAATTGCTTAGCATATTCAACAGTGTTGAATTGGATTTGGTTGTAGAAGTATGCAAATATCAATATTAGCGCACTTTGTATAACTAGGTATACTACAAATCCAAATGTGGAATTGTTAAAAAAGTTTGTTAATGCACTGCCATTACCGTTTCCAAAGAATAGGGAAATTGTTGATGGTATGGCAAGGACCGCTGATGCAAACACTATTGGCATTACACCACCCATGTTTACCTTTACTGGTATGTGGGTTGATTGGCCTCCGTACATTTTTCGTCCGACAACTCTTTTTGCATATTGGATAGGAACTTTTCTCTCGCCTTCAGATATCATAACAACTGCCATTACTATCAGAACTATGATTATGCACATGATAACTATAGCTAATACTGTAGTTGTTTTGTAGTGAAGACTTTCTTGCCACCTAGAAATTGTTCTAGGAAATGATGCTATTATACCCATGAAGATCAAAAGACTTGTACCATTGCCTAGGCCTTTTTCTGTGATGGTTTCTCCCATCCATGTTACAAACATGGTACCGCCTATTAGGACAACATTCATTACGAATTTTTGATATCCTGTGGCATTTGATAGGGCTGAACCATATAGACCGTTGGTTATGGCTATGGCTTGGAATATTGCAAGGGCTATTGTCATATATCTAGTATATTTTTGAATAGTCTTTCGGCCTTGCTCGCCTTCACGTGTCAACTCTTCTAGTCTTGGTACGACTACTGTCAACAGCTGCATAACAATGGATGCAGTGATATATGGTTGGACACCTAGGGCAAATATTGATAGGGTTGATAGTCCACCACCTGTCAGCATATTTAGGTAGTCAACTAGTGTTCCCTCAATATTACTATAAGCATTGGCTAGGGCTTTAGTATCTATAAATGGGATTGGAATGTTATTTCCAAGCCTATAGATAACAAGCATCATGAGAGTAAAGTAGAATTTTATTCTAATTTCCTTTTCCCCAGCTGCTCTTTTAATTATATCTAGCATATTGACTTCTTTCTATTAAGCTTTTTTGGATGGTTTTACCCATTTCTTAACTTCGATAGTCTCTATAGATCCACCAGCAGCTTCGATTTTTTCTACTGCTGATTTTGTAAATTTATGAGCCTTAATGGTTAGTTTCTTTTCAAGATTTCCATCTCCTAATATCTTAACGCCTGCTTTTGCTTTGTTTTTTCTTAGGATTTTATTTTCAAATAGTAGTTCTGGTGTTACTTCTGTGCCGTCTTCAAAGATGTTTAGGCTTTCAACATTGATTGTCTCGTAGATTTTTCTGTTGATATTTTTGAAGCCTCTTTTTGGAAGACGTCTGTATAGTGGCATTTGACCACCTTCAAATCCTGGTCTTGTGCCCCCACCGCTTCTTGAGTTTTGTCCGTCTTGTCCACGACCAGATCTTTTACCTAATCCTGAACCAGCTCCTCTTCCTACACGTTTTTTATCTTTTAATTTAACGTTTGGTTGTAAATCATGTAATTTCATTTTACACCTCAGTCTAATTCTTTTACGTCAACCATGTGGATGATTTTGTGTACCATGCCTTTGGTTGCTGCATTATTTTCTTTGACAACTGACTGACCGATTTTTCTTAGGCCAAGTGCTTTGGCTGTTGCGATCTGATCGTCTTTTTTGCCGATAAAAGATCTTTTAAGTGTGATTTCAATTTTTGCCATTGTTTTCTCCTTAATAGTCAAGCTCTTCTACCGCTATACCACGAAGTCTTGAAACTTCTTCTACAGTTTTCATGTTATAAAATGCGTTTAAACATGCGTTTATGATGTTTCTTGGATTGCTTGTTCCAAGGTTTTTAGCTTTGATATCTTTGTATCCTGCTAGCTCACAAATTGCACGCACTGGACCACCTGCGATGATTCCTGTACCTTCTGCTGCTGGCATTAGTAGTACTTTGCCTGCTGCTGAGTGACCGTGGATTCTGTGTGGGACTGTTGTTCCAACAACTGGAACTTCAATCATGTGTTTTTTAGCATTTTCTGTAGCTTTTCTGATTGCTTCTGGTACTTCTGTAGCTTTACCTGTTCCAACACCTACAACTCCGTTTGAGTTTCCTACAACTACTAGGGCTGTAAATCTTATGTTACGTCCACCTTTTACAGTTTTAGCAACTCTGTTGATGCTTACTACTCTATCTTCGAGGTTTAGTTTTTCTACTTCACTTTTTAATAAATATTTCATCTTACAAACCTCCTAAAACTTAAGACCAGCTTCTCTAGCTGCTTCTGCTAATGCTTTGACTTTTCCGTGATATAAATATCCGTTTCTATCAAATACAACTTCTTCGATGCCAGCTTCGATTGCTTTTTTACCGATAGCTTCTCCAACTTTTTTGGCAGCTTCAATGTTTGCTGATGATTTTTCTGCTACATCTTTTTGTAGGGTGTTGGCACTTGCTAGTGTTACACCGTTAACATCATCTATTAGTTGGGCATAAATATTAGTATTTGATTTATAAACTGAAAGTCTTGGTCTTTGAGGAGTTCCGCTTACTTTTGCTCTAACTCTTTTTTTACGAGTTAATAGTCTATCTTGTTTAGTTTTTTTAGCCATTATTCTCTCCTACTTACCTGTCTTACCAACTTTACGTCTTACATGCTCATCAGCATATCTGATACCTTTACCTTTGTATGGTTCAGGTTTTCTTTTTGCTCTGATGTTTGCAGCATGTTGACCTACTAATTGTTTGTTATGTCCTTTAACAATAATAGTTCTATCGTTTGGTACTTCTACTTCGATGCCTTCAGGATCAGCCATTGTTACTTGGTGAGAGTAGCCTAGGTTTAGTACAAGATTTTTACCTTGTTTTGCTGCTCTATATCCTGTTCCTTCGATTTGAAGTGTTTTTTGGAAACCTTCTGATACACCTACTACCATGTTGTGTAGTAAAGACCTATATAGACCGTGGTCAATGTTTTGTTCTTTTGTGTAGTTTTCAGGAATTGTAAGGTGTAGTTCGTTTTCTACTTTCTCAAGTGTAACTCTATCGCTTATTGTTAAGCTATCTTCTCCATTTTTTCCTTTAACTTTTACATTTTGACCATCTATAGTAACTTCTACTCCAGAAGGTATTACGATTGGTTGTTTACCTATTCTTGACATATATTACTCCTTACCATACGTAACAAATAACTTCGCCGCCTACGTTTTCGCGTCTTGCAGCACGGTCAGTTAAAAGTCCTTTTGATGTCGAAATAATCGCTGTTCCAAGTCCATCTAGTACCTTTGGAACTTCATTAGCTTTTACATAAACTCTAAGTCCTGGTTTTGAGATTCTACGTAGACCAGAGATTACTCTTTCGCCATTATCTGTATATTTTAAATCTATTGTAAGAATACCTTGTTTGCCGTCTTCTTCTACGTTAAACCCTGTTATAAAGCCTTCATCAAGAAGTATTTGGGCAATAGCTTTTTTCTCATTAGAAGATGGTACTGCTATACTTTTATGATTAGCCTTGTTACCATTTCTGATTCTTGTTAGCATATCCGCTATTGGATCTGTCATCATAATTATCTTTCCCCCTTAATTACCAGCTTGCTTTTCTTACTCCTGGAATTTGTCCATTATTTGCAAGTTCTCTAAAGCAAATACGGCAAATTCCATATTTTCTTAAGTAGCCGTGTGGTCTTCCACAAAGTTTACATCTTGTGTATTCTCTTGTTGAGAATTTTTGTTTTCTTTGTTGTTTAGCTCTTAGTGACTTTTTAGCCATTTTTGCTCCTTCTATTTCTTAAATGGCATTCCCATTAATTCTAAGAATGCTTTTGCTTCTTCATCAGTTTTAGCACTTGTAACTATGGTGATGTCCATACCGTGTAGGAAGTCTACATCATCATATTTGATTTCAGGGAATATCAATTGCTCTTTGATACCTAGTGAGTAGTTACCACGTCCATCAAATGAGTTTGGATTGATACCTCTGAAGTCTCTAACTCTTGGAAGCGAAATTGATATTAACTTATCTAAAAAGTCATACATTTTTTCTCTTCTAAGGGTTACTTTTGTACCGATTGGTTGACCTGCTCTTAGTTTGAAGTTTGCTACTGATTTTTTAGCTTTTATTTCTATAGGTTGTTGACCTGTAATTAGGCTAAGTTCTCTTTTAGCTGTGGTTAGTAGGTTTTGGTTATCTTTTGCTTCACCAAGTCCTACGTTTATAACAATTTTTTCTAGCTTTGGAACTTGCATTACATTTTTATAGCCGAATTTCTCGATTAGTTTTTCAACAACTTCGTTTTGATATTTTTCTTTTAGTCTGCTTGTCATAGTATCTCCTATCAACTAGTCGAATTTTTCGTCAGTCTTTTTTGATTTACGAACCTTTTTACCGTCTTCGTAAACTATTTCTGTACGAACACCTTTTTTAAGCTCTTCAGAATAAAGAAGAACATTTGATGCATCAATAGGACCATTTTTTTCAAGTCTACCTGACTCGCCGCCCATTTGTGTTGGTCTTTGGTGTTTGATTTGAACGTTCGCACCTTCAACTATTACTCTATTTGTTTTTGGGAAAGCTTTTATAACTTCACCAACATGTCCTTTATATTCACCTGATATTATTTGGACTTTATCGCCTTTTTTTATATGCATTTTATCCCCCTATAATACTTCCGGTGCTAGTGAGATAATTCTCATGAAGCCTTCAGATCTGAGTTCTCTTGTAACTGGTCCAAAGATTCTTGTACCTACTGGTGAAAGGTCATCTTTTATGATAACTGCAGCGTTATCATCAAAGTTTATTGTAGAACCATCGATTCTTTTTAGTCCTCTTTTTGTTCTAACTATAACAGCTTTTACTACTTGACCTTTTTTTACCGCTCCGCCGGGTGTTGCACTCTTAACTGAACAAACTACTACATCACCAATGTTGGCATATCTTCTTCTAGTTCCTCCAAGAACTTTGATTACTAAAAGTTCTCTTGCACCGGAGTTATCTGCTACTCTCATACGAGTTTCTTGTTGTATCATAATAATCTCCTTATAAGTTAAACAAGTTCTGCCGCTTGGCTAATGCGAACTAGTCTCCATCTTTTTGTTTTTGATAAAGCTCTAGTTTCCATTATAACTACTTTATCTCCAACTTTTGCTTCATTTTTTTCATCATGAGCTTTGTACTTTTTGCTTCTATTTATTCTCTTTTTATATACTGGGTGTGATATTTTATCTTCTACTAAAACTGTAATTGTCTTATCCATTTTATCAGATACAACTACACCTTGACGTATATTTCTTCTATTTCTTTCCATTAAGATTAAGCCTCCTTGCTAATTCCAAGCTTTCTTTCTGTTTGGATAGTCTTTACTCTAGCTATATCTTTCTTAACAGTTCCAATAGCTGCTGGGTTTTCTAATTGACCTGTGGCAAGCCTAAAACGAAGATTGAAAAGCTCATTTTGTAAATCAAATAGTTGTTTTTCTAGATCTCTATCTGATAAATTTCTGATTTCTGCTATTTTCATCCTTATTCCTCCGAACCTGTAACTTCAAGTCTTTGGATGAATTTTGTTTTTACTGGAAGTTTTTGTGCAGCAAGTCTCATAGCTTCTTTTGCAACTTCTTCACTAACACCACTCATCTCAAATAGTACTCTTCCTGGTTTGATAACGGCTACCCAGTACTCTGGTGCACCTTTACCAGAACCCATTCTTACCTCTGCAGGTTTTTTAGATACTGGTTTGTCTGGAAATACTTTTATCCAAATATTTCCGCCTCTTTTTATATATCTTGTCATCGCACGACGTGCAGCCTCGATTTGGTTAGCTGTCATCCAGCTAGCTTCTAGGGCTTGTAGACCGTACTCACCATAAGCAAGTTGGTTACCTCTAGTAGCATTACCTTTCATTCTGCCTCTATGTTGTCTACGATATTTCACTCTTTTAGGCATTAACATAATAATACTCTCCTAATCTTTTACGACTAATTTTGTCCCTTATTATTTCTGTTTGGACGTCTATTATTTCTTTTTCTTCTCTTGTTTTGAACAGGTGCTAGTTTTGGTTCTCTTTCAGCTTTTTGTCCTGGAAGAACTTCGCCTTTGTAAATCCAAACTTTGCAGCCGATCTTACCATATTCTGTGTCTGCTTCAGCAAAACCGTAGTCAATATTTGCTCTTAGGGTTTGAAGTGGAATTGTACCTTCTGAGTATCCTTCACTTCTTGCCATGTCTGCTCCACCAAGTCTTCCTGAAACCATGGTTTTGATACCCTTAGCTCCAGCTCTCATTGTTCTTTGCATTGCTTGTTTCATAGCACGTCTAAATGCTACCCTGTTTTCTAGTTGGCTTGCAATGTTTTCAGCTACTAGTTGTGCAGATAAGTCTTGGTATTTGATTTCTTCTACGTTGATGATGATTCTTTTGCCTGGAGCGATTTTTTCAAGCTTAGCTTTTAGCTCTTCTACTCCAGCACCACCTCTACCAATTACCATGCCTGGTTTGCCTGTAAAGATTGTAATCTTTAGGTTGTTTACTGCTCTTTCGATTTCTATGTCTGCGATTCCTGCATCATATGCAGTCTTTTTGATAAATTCTCTGATTTTAAAATCTTCTACTAGAAGGTCTGAGAAGTCTTTTTTGTCTGCGAACCATTTAGAATCCCAGTCTTTGATTACGCCTACTCTATATCCTTTAGGGTTAACTTTTTGTCCCATATTAATCCTACCTTTCCTCTATATCTGCTAACTCTACGCCGATATGACTTGATCTTTTTAAGATTGGGTAAGCAGCACCCTTTGCTTTAGGTCTGTATCTTTTCATAGTTGGTGCATCATTTGCATATGCTTTTTCAACTATTAGGTCTTCTCTATCAAGTCCGTTGTTATTTTCAGCGTTGGCAATTGCACTTTTTAGTACATCTTCTAGAAGTCTTGCACCTTTTTTGTTGGTGAATTTTAGGATGTTAAGCGCTTCATCAACTTGTTTGCCACGAATTTCTCTTGCTATATAGTTAACTTTAAGAGGAGATATTCTTTGATATTTAGCTATTGCTCTTACTTTCATTTATCTCTCCTAACGCATTTTGCTTTTCATTTCAGTTGCCTTTTTAGCATGGCCTCTGAATGTTCTTGTTGGTACAAATTCGCCAAGTTTATGACCTACCATATCTTCTGTGATATAGATTGGAACGTGTTTTCTACCATCATGAACTGCGATTGTGTGTTCTACAAATTCAGGGAATACTGTAGAACGTCTTGACCAAGTTCTTATAACTTTCTTTTCATTTTTTTCATTTAATTCTTCGATTTTTTTCATTAAATGATCATCGACAAATGGTCCTTTTTTAAGTGATCTAGCCATTATATCCCCCTATTTCTCGTTTCTTCTTCTTACGATGTATGCTGAAGATTGTTTCTTTTGATTTCTTGTCTTAACACCGATAGCTTTTTTGCCCCATGGTGTCATTGGGCTTGGTCTACCGATTGGTGTTCTACCTTCACCACCACCGTGTGGATGGTCTACTGGGTTCATTGCTGATCCTCTTACGTGAGGTCTTTTGCCAG